>CAYFUL010000016.1:0-10238 GCA_964346375.1 uncultured Peptoniphilaceae bacterium | reverse complement strand
TCCAGAGCCATATAGGGGAAAGAGAAACGAGCCTAAGTACGTTTCATACGTTGCAGAGATGATAGCAGATGTAAGGGGAATGACAGTAGAGGAAGTAATAGAAAAGACTTCTGAAAACACCCTTAGATTTTATGGAGACCTATGATTAAGGAAGTAATAGTAGTTGAGGGAAAGGACGACGTAGCTGCAGTAAAGGCTGCTGTAGATGCAGAGGTTATCTCCACCCATGGTTTTGGATTTGGGTACAAACTACTAAAGACTCTAAAGAATATTCAAAAGCGTAGGGGAATAATAATATTTACTGACCCAGACTATATGGGAAACCAAATTAGAAGGCGAATTAGTAAAGAGATTCCCGACGCAAAACACGCCTATCTTTCCCAGGATAGGGCGACGAAGGATAGGGATATAGGAATAGAAAATGCAAAGCCTGAGGATATTATTAATGCCCTAAATATGGCAAGGGCAGAGAGTGTTGAAAAGGTAGAGAACTTTACTAAGAGGGACCTAATAGTAAATAATCTAGTAGGTGGAGAAAATTCTGAAGTAAGACGAAATTCCCTAACGGATATTTTGGGAATAGGACATTGTAACGGAAAACAACTACTAAATAAACTAAATGCCTTTGGAATTACAAGAGAGGAATTTGAAAGGGCATTAAGGGCGGTGGAAGATGAATAGACTCTATCAACCGGCAGTGGTAAAGGAACTACTAAGGGAGGTTGATTTTAAATTCTCTAAGAGATTTGGACAGAACTTTCTAATAGACGGAAATATTATTAGAAAGATTGTAGACGTCTCTGAAATAGATGAAAATTCTACAGTAGTGGAAATTGGTACGGGGATAGGAACTCTAACTGAGGAACTTGCCCTACGAGGAAGTAAGGTTCATACATTTGAAGTGGATAGAAAATTAGAGCCCATTATTAAAAAAACTCTGGGGAAGTATGAAAATGTAGAGGTACATTTTAAAGACATACTTGAAGAAAATTTAGCTTCTATTTTTTCTGGAGAGGAAAATATTTCCGTAGTTGCGAATCTCCCCTACTATATAACTACTCCAATAATTTTAAGACTACTAGAGTATAGACATCTATTTAATTCCATAACCATTATGGTACAGAAGGAAGTTGCAGATAGAATTTGTGCCTCTAGTGGAAATAAGGACTATGGTTCACTTTCAATTTATGTGCAGTACTACTGCAATGTCAGTTACGATATGAAAGTACCTGCATCTGTATTTATGCCTGCGCCAAAAGTGGACTCTGCAGTAATTACTTTAAGGGTAAAGGAAGAATTAGAGGACATTGACGAAACACTACTATTTAAAATTGTAAGGGGAGCATTTTCTATGAGGAGAAAGACAATTTTAAATACCCTTTCCTCATCAATGGGTATAAGTAAAGATGAAGTAAGGGAAATTTTAAATAGGGTAGGAATTGAAACTAATAGACGAGCTGAAGATATTTCAATAGAAGAGTATAAATTGCTCTGTAGAAATTGGGTGAGATAATGAGCAAGGAATTAAATGAGAAGGAAAAAGACAATAACTTGGAAAACTTTTTAGAGTTTAAAGAGGACAAGGAATTAATCGATCTACTAAGTTCAATTTTTAAAGTACTTGCAGATCCAACTAGACTTAAAATTCTCTACCTTCTCAGTATGGGGCCATTAAACGTAAGTGATATAACTAGTGCCCTTGATATGAATCAATCTTCCATCTCCCATCAATTGGCATTACTTAAAAATAAGGGGCTAATAAAAAGCGTTAGAGATGGTAGAATGATGATCTACTCAATAGATGATGAGCACGTACTCACATTATTTGACGAAGGATATAAACATGCTAAGCATAAAAAAGATGATTAATCATTCGTGTTTAGGGTAAATTATAAAAAGGAGGGATACTATGGAAAAAGTTATCGTATATACAAGTAGCACATGTCCTTATTGCACAATGACAAAGGACTATCTAAGAGATAAAAATGTTGAATTTGAAGAGAAAAACGTACAAACAGATGCAGTAGCAAGAGACGAACTTATAGCTAAGGGCTATACTGGAGTACCTGTTACAGTAATTAATGGCGAAGAAATCGTAGGATTTGACAAGAGAAAATTAGATACAGCTTTAGATAAATAAGCTATACTAACAGCTAAAAGGAAGGCGCATGCCTCCTTTTTTATTGTAGATTTAAAAAAATTGTTCAGCATCTATTAATAGGGAACAATTTTACTAAGTCGATTTTTATGGTATAATAAACAAAATTTTTTATTTTGGGGGAAATGAATGGACAAATTAATTGTAAAACACTCTCCTCCTCTTACTGGAAAAGTGAGAATATCGGGGGCAAAAAATGCCACTCTTCCAATTTTGGCAGCCTGTCTACTTGGAACAGAGGATATAATTTTGGAGGACGTTCCCGAGCTTAAAGATGTTGAGATAATGTGTGAAGTGCTAAAGAGCCTTGGGGCAGTAGTAGAAAAACCATCTAAAAATACTCTAAAGATAAATGCAAAAGACCTTTCAAACTACGAAACAAAATTTGAACTGATGAGTAAAATGCGCGCCTCATTTTTGGTAATGGGACCACTTCTTTCGAGACTAGGACGAGCAGTAAATTCACTTCCTGGAGGATGCGCCATTGGATCAAGGCCCATTGATTTACATTTAAAGGGATTTAAGGCACTAGGTGCAGAAGTTATAGAGGACTATGGCAGTGTAGATACTAGGGCAGAAAAGCTTGTAGGAAATAGAATATACTTGGACTTTCCATCAGTAGGTGCGACAGAGAATATTATTATGGCGGCAGTACTTGCTGAGGGAATTACCACAATAGAAAATGCAGCAAAGGAACCTGAAATAGTTGATCTTTCAAATTTCTTGCGAAAACTAGGAGCAGATGTATCTGGAGCAGGTACTTCTACTATTAGAATTAGGGGAGTAAAAAAATTAAATGGTGCAAAACACCAAATAATTCCCGATAGAATTGAAGGGGGAACTTTTATGGTTGCAGCAGCCATTACTGGAGGAGATATTACAGTGGAAAATGTAATATCTGCCCATATGAAACCGGTAATTGCTAAATTAAAAGAGGCAGGCTGTGAAATTATTGAAGGGGACGATTCCATTCGAGTTCGAGTAAATGGTCCGCTTAGCCCAATAGACATTAAAACCCTTCCATACCCAGGATTTCCTACAGATATGCAGGCGCAATTTTTAACTCTTATGACTGTAATTAGAGGAAGAAGCGTTGCAATCGAAACTGTTTTTGAAAATAGATTTATGCACGTTGCCGAATTAAAGAAAATGGGTGCAGAGATAAAAATTGACGATAGATCTGCAATTGTAACTGGAGGGAAGGAACTTGTAGGTACAGAGGTAAGGGCAACTGATTTACGTGCAGGTGCCGCGTTAATTCTTGCAGGGCTCGTTGCAAAGGGCACTACTACAATTAGTGACACCTACCATATTTACAGAGGTTACGAAGACTTTAAGGAGAAATTTATTAGCCTTGGAGCAATTATAGATTAGGAGGAAAAGAATGAAAAAATTTACAACATTAGTACTTTCATTAGTACTATTGCTTACAGCTTGTGGTGGAGGAGATGCCTCAACTACTAAAGAGGGAACTGGCGGAAAATTAACAGTTGCCATGTCAACTGATGCGACAAGTTTAGATCCAACAAACTTTAACACAGACTATTCAGATATGGCAATGCACCAAGTTTATAATAACTTAATTACAAAAAATGAAAAGGGTGAACTTGTAAATTCTCTTGCAGAGGATATTACAGAGGAAGATCCTACAACTTACACAGTTAAATTAAGAGAGGGAGTAAAATTTCACAATGGAGAAACTTTAACTGCCGATGATGTTATCTTTTCACTAAAGAGAATTTCAGAGTCAGAAAAATACGGTCCAGTATTTAGTAATTTTGCAAACCTTGAGAAGGTAGACGATTTAACTGTAAAGATTACACTAAAATCTCCATCAGGAACATTTATGGAATCATTAGCTCACCCTGGTGCAAGTATTCTAAATGAAAAGGCAACTAACGAAGGAGATATGACTAAGGCTCCTGTAGGAACTGGTCCATTTGTATTTAAAGAGTGGGTAGACAACGACCACATTTCCTTTACTGCAAATGATGAGTACTGGGAAGGAAGACCTGTAGTTGATGAACTTGAAATTAGAATTATTCCAGAAGCAAATAATAGAATGATTGAACTTGAAAGTGGCGGAGTGGATATTGCCCTTGACTTAACTCCAGAGGATGTAACTAGAGTTTCTGAAAGTGAAGACCTTCAACTATTTAAGACTAACTCTTTTGCAGTTACCTTCCTTGCATTTAATACAGAGAGTGAACCATTTAATAACCCAGTTGCAAGAAAGGCAATTGCCCACGGAATTGATGTTGAAGCAATTGTAAAGAATGTTTTTAAAGACACTGGTACAGTTGCAACAGGCGTAATTAACCCAGATGTTATTTACTCAATTTCAAAGGACCTTAATCCAATAGAGTACAATCCAGAAAAAGCTAAGGAACTTTTAGCAGAGGCTGGTATTGCTGAAGGAACTACTATTGAAATGTATATTTCAGACGACAACCAAAGAGCGGACATTGCAACTATTATGCAAGAGCAACTTCGTCAAATTGGACTTAATATGAATATTACAAGACTTGAATGGGGAGCTTTCGTTGAAGAGCTTAGTGCTAAAAAGGATCACATGTTCCTATTAAGATGGAACCCATCAATTGTTGACCCTGACCAATATCTATATCCATCATTTAGTACAAACACTAAGGGTAGTGGACCAAACTATGGTTTCTATGGAAATCCAGAACTTGATGCACTAATTGACCAAGGTAGAGTTCTTTCTAACTCACCAGAGAGAGAGGCAATTTATAAACAAGCTCAAGAATTTGTAATGGAAGATCTTCCATGGGTACCTCTAGCTTACGGACAACAAAACATTGCCGGCGCAAAGTATGTAAGTGGATTTACTATTAGACCAAATTACACTCAAGAGTTTAATAAAGTTACTCTAAATAAATAATTTTTACCCCTTCATTGAAGGGGTATTTTTATGCCCAAAATGATACAAAAAATCACCACTATGATATAATTATTTGTAAACATTGATAAAAAGAAAAGGTGAACTATGAAGAAATATATTCTAAAAAAAATACTGTCCATAATTCCTACTGTAATTGGTGTGAGTTTTATTGTATTTTTTCTCTTATATATGTCTCCGGGAGATGCTGCCATTGCCATTGCAGGTGCCGATGCTCCGCCAGAGGTTATAAATAATTTAAGAGAATCTCTAGGACTTAATAGACCATTTATTGTGCAGTACGGTTCTTTTTTAAAAAATTTATTTACAAAATTTGACTTGGGTAATTCCTACATCACAAAGGATCCAGTTACTACAAAACTTCTTTCTGCACTTCCAAATACATTAAAGCTTACCTTCTTTTCCCTAAGTCTTGCCGTAGTCTTTGGTGTGTTTTTTGGAGTTATCTCTGCAATTAAAAAGCATAAATTTACAGACAATATTATTATGGCAATAGGTCTTATTGCTCTAGCTATGCCTATTTTTTGGTCGGGACTTCTTTTAATATTACTATTTTCTGTAAGGTTAAAGATGTTTCCATCATCTGGGTTTTCTACTGTAAAGCACATGGTTTTACCGGGAATTGCCCTTGGGTTACAATCGGCAGCAATTATTATGAGAATGACAAGGTCCTCTATGATTGAGGTTTTAAATGAGGACTATATAAGAACTGCAAGGGCTAAGGGTTTAAAAGAGAGTATAGTTATTGGACTTCATGCTCTTAAAAATGCACTTATTCCCGTTATAACAACTATTGGACTTCAAGCTGGAGCACTACTTGGAGGATCGGTACTTACTGAAACGATTTTCTCCATTCCGGGAATTGGTAGACTTATGGTTGATGCTGTTAAGACTAAGGACTATCCCGTTGTACTTGGGGGAGTTATGTTTATCTCTGTGGCATATGTTATTATTTCAATTATTGCAGATCTTCTATACGGTGTAGTGGATCCTAAAATTAAGGCGGGTAGAAAATGAGATTAAAGAATTTTTTCAATGAATATAAAAAAAATCCCCTTGCAGTATTTGGACTTATAATGCTTATTGTTATTTTTTTAGTGGTAATTTTTGGACCTATGTTTACTAAGTACACCTACTTTGAGCAAAATCTTGACAATACCTTTGCACTACCTAGTAGTGAACATTTAATGGGTACTGATAAATTTGGTAGGGATGTTTTTACAAGGGTGGTTTACGGCGCGAGGATATCCCTTCAAATTGGTTTTATCTCCATGATTATCTCCCTTATTTTGGGAACTACTTTTGGAGCAATTGCGGGATACTTTGAGGGAGTTTACGACGGAATTATTATGAGGATAATGGATATATTTTTATCCATACCGGGGTTGGTGCTTGCCATTGCCCTTGCAACTGCCCTTGGAAATGGAATGAATAACTTAATACTTGCAGTTAGTCTTTCCTCTACTCCAAGGTATGCAAAAATCGTAAGGGGTCAAGTCCTTTCCATTAAGGAGAGGGAGTTTATCGAATCGGCAAGGGTACTTGGTGCAAATGACTTTAGACTTTTATTTGTCCATATTCTTCCAAATGCCCTTGCTCCAATTATTGTTGAGGCAACTATTGGAGTTGGTACTTCAATTTTACAGGCAGCAGGTCTTTCATTTATTGGACTTGGAATTACGCCTCCTCTTCCTGAATGGGGACAGATGCTTTCTGAAGGAAGGGAACATATTAGAAGTTATCCCCATTTAACATTTTTCCCGGGACTTGCCATAGCAATTACCATACTTACTATGAATATAGTTGGGGATGGATTAAGGGATGCCTTTGATCCAAAGAGTAGGAGGTAGGAATGTTAGTAGAGTTTAAAAATCTTCATACCTATTTTAAAAGTGGAAAGGGTGTAGTAAAAGCCGTTAATGGAGTAAATTTTTCTATCCCTGAAAATTCCACAGTTGCCATAGTTGGCGAAAGTGGATGTGGAAAAAGTGTAACTGCCCTTAGTTTAATGGGCTTAATAGATAAAAGTAATGGGTCAATTCCAGGGGGAGAGATTCTATTTGATGGAGTAAATCTTCTTGAACTTTCAGACGAGGAGAGGAGAAGGTATAGGGGAAAGGAAATGGCTATGATTTTTCAAGAGCCAATGACTTCTTTAAATCCTGCCCTTAAAATTGGGTACCAACTCTCTGAAGTATATAGAGTTCATTTTAATATGTCTAAGGATGAGGCGAAGAAGAAATCCATAGAGATGTTGGGGAAGGTAAAAATTAACAACCCAGAAAAAATTCACTCATCCTATCCCCATGAACTTTCAGGCGGTCAAAGACAGAGGGTAATGATTGCCATGGCACTTTCTGCAAAACCTAGGTTATTAATTGCAGACGAACCTACTACTGCACTAGATGTAACTATACAGGCGCAAGTTTTAAGTTTAATGAAGGAATTAAAGGAAGAACTTGGTACAAGTATAATGTTTATAACCCACGACCTTGGAGTTGTAGCAGAGATGGCTGATTATATAGTAGTTATGTATGCAGGTAGAGTTATTGAAAGGGGAAGTGCCTTAGATATTTTTGACAATCCTCTACATCCATATACAAGGGGACTTTTAAAGGCAAGACCACGACTTGGAATGGAAGAGGAAGAGTTATTTAATATTAAGGGTTCAGTTCCAAATCCCATAGATTTAAAGCCCTCTTGCTATTTTTACGATAGATGTCCTCACAGAATGGATATATGTAGTAAGTGTATTCCGCCAGAAGTACAAGTAGATGGGCAATTAGTTTCATGTTTCCTATATGGAGGTAGCGATGAGTCTATTGGAAGTTAAAAATTTAAACAAGTATTTTAAAAACAAGGATACAGTTACAAAGGCAGTAGACGATGTAAATTTTTCCATTGGTGAATCAGAGGTACTTGGAATTGTAGGAGAGAGTGGTAGTGGAAAGAGTACCCTTGCAAGGGTAATTATGAGACTATACTCTGATATAGAGGGTAAGATTTTCTTCAATGGTAAGGATTTAGATTCTATGAACAATGAGGAATTAAAGGACTATAAGAAAAATGTTCAGATGATTTTTCAAGACCCATATTCATCATTAAACCCAAGATTTAAAGCGGGAACAATTATTGAAGAGGGACTTAAAAATCTTACCAATTTAAACGCAAATGAGCGTAAGGAGAAGGTACTGCGTGCAATGGAACTTTCAGGATTATCGCCTTACCACTACGACAGATATCCCCACGAATTTTCTGGAGGACAGCGTCAGAGAATAGGTATTGCGAGAGCCCTTGTACTTGAGCCGAAACTATTAATTGCCGACGAACCAACTTCTGCCCTAGACGTATCCATTCAAGCGCAAATTTTAAATCTCCTTGTGGATTTAAGGAAGAATTTAAATCTATCAATGATTTTTATTTCCCACGACTTAGCTGTGGTAGAATATGTAGCAGATACAATTGGGGTAATGTTTATGGGCGAGATAGTGGAGTACGCTCCAAAGGAGAAGATATTTAACAATCCACTTCACCCGTATACAAAGGCACTTCTATCGGCAATACCGAAGTCAAATCCAAGGGAGGAAAAGGAGAGAATTATCCTAGAGGATTCTGGAGACTGTACCTTCCAAGATGAGGGATGTAAATTTTATTGTAGATGTTTTAAAAAGACAGAAGAGTGTATGAAAATTCATCCAAGGTTGGAGGAAAAGGAACCGGGACATTTTGTAAGATGTATAAACGTAAAATAGAATAGTATTTTTAAAGGGAGCATAGAAAATATGCTCCCTTTTTATATTTTGAAGTTTATTTTTTAAAACTTACCCTAATGGGTCGGGCAGCTCAGAACCATAATAGGCAAATTATCTAAATCAATAAAATGCAACATTAAAGATTTTCGGAGATAATTATTTTTTATATTTGCAATTTATGGTACTCTACATTTTATGAAACTTTTTTTAAAAATTACAGCCCCTCAATTTTATCAACTCTTAAAAAATTTCCTTCCTCAATTTCTCTATAGGCTTGGTCTAATTCCTCATCTGTATTCATTACTATTGGACCTGGTCGCCATGCAATTGGCTCGTCTATTCTTTCAGAGATAAAGAATAGTGTAGAGGTTTCCTTGTCTGTTTTATTTACTATCTCTATATTTGAACCAGTGGTAGTTGAAGCTGCGTGGAAGTATGGAAGAATTTCTCCATTAATTTCTACTTCTCCTCCCAATGAAAAAAGTGTAAGGGAAGAATTTTCATCTAGGTCTAGTGAAAAACTTCCTCCAGCTTCAAGATGAACGTCGTAGTAATTTACAGGTTGATGTTTTGAAATATATCCCGTTAAATTTTTATACTTTCCTGCAAGTAATCTTAAATATCCGCCGGTAAATTTCTCCTCTTGAATTTCATCAGATGCAATTGCAACATAGGCTGGGTCGCTCCACTTATCCTCTGCGCTCATATTTAACCATAGTTGTACTCCGTAAAGCCACTTTGTACTTGGCATCATCTCCTCGTGGAGAATTCCAGACCCTGCCGTCATCCACTGTACCCCTCCGGCAGTTACCTCGTCTTCATTTCCAAGGGAGTCCTTGTGTACCATTGAGCCACTTACAACATAGGATATGGTTTCAATTCCCCTATGGGGATGCATTTTAAAACCATGTTTATATTCCTCTGGATCGTAGGAATCAAAGGCATCTAGTAGAAGAAGTGGGTCCGTATTTTTCATAGAGTGTCTTGAAAGTACATGGTATAGTGTAACTTTTCCATCGGCTGCTTTTTCTGGTGGAAATATTTTTTCTAATTTTCTCATATCTATTCCTTTCATAATTATTCTTAGTTTTAGTTCTCCTTTAATTCATACGCCTTTGGTGAAAATTTTAAACGATTAGAAATATTTTGTAACAAATGACGGTTCAAATTATAAAAGGAAGTAAAAACATTAAAAGTTAAATAAAAACATAGAAAATAGCTCCATAAAATTACGAAAAATATAAATGCTAGATAAATCTTATCTTTTTATAAAATTTGAGCTTAAATATGATTGGAAGTAAAATATTCTCTATCTTATGGGTATAAAATAAAAAATAGCGTAATAAATAAATTAGGAGGTTAAGTATGTTTAAAACAACAGAGCAACATGAACAACTAAGGAAAAAAG
>CAYFUL010000015.1:13859-31091 GCA_964346375.1 uncultured Peptoniphilaceae bacterium | reverse complement strand
CTCTCGCTTACTGAAGGAAAGTTTTCTCGGCAAAGGCTAAAAATTCCAAACTCGCCTTTCAGGCTCAGACATGGGATTTTTTTAACGCCTTTACCTCGAAAACGACGTGGGATGGTAATATTATTACAATTACAAATTCTTATGCTTCTAAAGATTTAAAAAATACAGGTTAAGTTACTTGACTAATCCATAATAATGGGTTTGTGAATTAAAAAAAATATACTTTGTTTCCATTTTAAAATAATACCATTTGTAAAATCTATTACTCTGTAAAATTAATACAGTTTTGCAAAAAATAAATTCAAAAAGCGTTGACTTTTATTTTTTCCATGTTAGAATACTAATTAAATTAAAATGCAAAGACGGAAGAGGAATTTCATCTTGGAATGAAAGAGAGTCGATGGTTGGTGAAAATCGATTGAAGCGATGAAGATATTCTATCACTTCCCGAGTAGCAAAGCTGATATGTAGGTTTTGTCGGTTGTCACCGTTACTAAGACTAGGGTTGTTGGACCTGAAAATGAGCCATATAAAAAATAAGGTGGTACCGCGAATATTTCGCCCTTAAGTTAATCTTAAGGGCGTTTTTTTATTATAGGAGGAAAAAAATGACAAAAAATCTAAGCTTACAAACTACAAATGGACCTGAAGTACTTATGAAATTAGTTGGACTTGCTAGAAGAAAGGGACTTGTAATTTTAGATCTAAATTTAAAAAACGAAGAGCGTAAGTACACCCTTGACCTTTCATATTTTCAAGAGGGAGAAAGTAATTTCTCAGAGATGATAGAATTATTTGAAGATGTTCAGGTGGCGACATGCAATTAATCGGTTCAGAAATCATTTTAAAAACCCTACTTGAAAGAGGTACTACCACAATATTTGGATACCCGGGAGGATCGGTAATTCCATTTTTTGATACCCTCTATGACTATGAGGACAGGTTTAAAATAATTCGCCCCAGCCACGAACAGGGAGGCTCATTTGCAGCAGATGGATACGCAAGAACTACAGGTAAGCCTGGCGTACTAGTAGTAACCTCTGGACCAGGGGCGACAAATACAGTTACAGGAATTGCAAATGCATATATGGACTCCATTCCAATGATAGTAATAACAGGACAAGTTGGACGAGGATTTATCGGCAGGGATTCATTCCAAGAGATAGATATAACTTCAATGACAATGCCTATAACGAAACACAACTTCCTTGTAAAAAATGCAGATGAACTTCAGGAAGTAGTAAATAGAGCATATACCATAGCAACATCAGGTAGACCAGGGCCTGTACTAATAGATGTACCAAAGGACGTTTTTACAGAGCTTGGAAATTATAACGAGGACTATAATTTAAAAGATAGGGAAGTTCCACACCCAAGTATGGAAAAAGTTGCAGAGGTTGTAGAATTATTAAAGACATCAAAAAAACCACTTATCTATTGTGGCGGAGGAGTAGTAAGTTCAAATTCATACCTAAAGCTTAGAGAACTTGTACATAGATTAAATATACCAGTAGTACCATCTCTAATGGCAAAGGGAGTTTTAAAGTCCACAGATAAATTTAATCTAGGCCACGTAGGAATGCATGGCTTTACCCACTCAAACTATGCAATGAGTAATTGCGACTTACTTCTCGCCATTGGTACAAGATTTTCAGACAGGGTTACTTCAAAGGTGAGTTCCTTCGCCCACAGCGCAAAGATAGTCCAAGTTGATATAGACAATTCAGAAATTGGCAAGAACAAATCAGTAGACCTTTCAATTCATTCAGATGCAGGGTTATTTTTAGATGCCCTTTTAGAAAAAGTTACAGAGGAAAAAAATAAGGAGTGGATTGAGGAAGTACTTAGTAAAAAAACTGATTTAAGTGGAGATGGATTTAACCCTAAAAAAATAATTGAGAGCATTGGAAATAGTTACGACGAGGACACAATAGTAGTAACAGATGTGGGGCAACATCAAATGTGGGTGAGCCAGTACTATCCATTTAAAAAGCCTCGTACTTTCTGCACGTCGGCAGGAGTTGGTGCAATGGGCTATGGACTTGGCGGAGCAATAGGCGCCGCAGTGGCAAACTCGAATAAAAAAGTAATCCTAATTACAGGAGATGGATCCTTTAGGATGAATTTAAACGAACTTGCAACGGTGAGGAAGTATAATTTAAATATACAGGTCTTTGTACTGGATAACTCCACCCTTGGAATGGTACGCCAATGGCAAAATATGTTCCAAAATAAAAAATTCTCCCAAACAGACGTGGAAGATAGTGTAGATTATTTAAAACTAGCTGGAGCATTTTACATGGATGGTTACAGAGTAAACTCCCTTGAAGAATTAGATGCCCTTTTGACAGAGGACTTTAAAAATTCACCATCAGTAGTACAGATACCAATAGACAAGGATGAATTTGTACTGCCAATAATTCCAGCAGGGGCATCCTACGATGATATGATATTAAATTAAAAGAGGCTGATTTTTTCAGCCTCTTTTATTGTAATTATAAATAGTCAGAGATAATCCATTTGTAATTTGGAATGGATATGTAATAAAACTCCTATGTTGTTTTGCTGGCGGATTAGGGACAATCCGCCCCTACCGGTGATTGTAAAAACTTTTGATTTTAATAATCCTGTTGTACAATTCCCTCTTCTGTATTTAATGTGATTAAATCTCCTGTGGTAATTCTGTCTACTATTCCTACTGCTCCAACTATTGTAGATATTCCTAAATTAAGGCCTACTATTGCGCCGTGGGATGTAAATCCCCCTTCCTCTGTTACAATTCCTGATACCTTTTCCACTACTTCCATCATATCCTTATTGGTAAAGGCTGTTACTAGTATATCTCCCTCTTTAAATTCTCTAAGGTCCTCCATATTTTTTACTACTAATGCTCTGCCCTTTACTGTGTACTTTCCTATTCCCGTTCCATTTCCAACTATGCTTCCAATTTTTTGTACCTTAATTAAATTTGTTGTACCTGTAATTCCAACGGGCACTCCTGCAGTTAGTACTACTGTATCTCCTGCACTTACAAATCCCGCCTTTATACTTTCATTTATGGCAACTTCCAGTACCTGGTCTGTATCCTCTCTATGGGGCGCAACGATTGGGTATACGCCCCACTCTATTGAAAGTTGATTCCTTACCTTACTTGATGTTGTTACTGCTACTATTGGTGCCTTTGGTCTAAATTTTGATATTGCCCTTGATGTACTTCCTCCCGTCGTCGCAGTTACTATTGCCCCTACGGAAAGATCCCTTGCAATGGTACAGGTACTCTTTCCTATGGCATTTGTAGTTGTATTTTCCACTTGGGTAATTTTTTCATCTAGTAGACTTTCGTAGTCTAGGGAATTTTCCGTTGCCTCTGCAATTTTTCTCATAGTGGTTACTGAAAGAACTGGAAATGATCCCGACGCAGTTTCTCCCGATAACATTATTGCAGATGATCCATCTATTACTGCATTTGCTACGTCATTTGCCTCTGCCCTTGTTGGTCTTGGGTTTCTCATCATCGAGTCTAACATCTGCGTTGCAGTTATTACAAATTTTCCAGCTAGGTTACATTTTCTTATCATTTCCTTTTGTGCAAGGGGTACTAGTTCCGTTTCTATTTCCACTCCTAAATCTCCCCTCGCTACCATTATTCCATCTGATACGGAAATTATTTCGTCTATATTTTGTAGACCTTCCTTGCTTTCAATTTTGGAGATTATCTTTATACTATACTCCCCTTCTTCTTCTAGTACTCGTCTTATTTCAAGTACGTCCTCTTTACTTCGTATAAAGGAGGCTGCAATAAAGTCCACTCCCTCTACTACTGCAAACTTTAAATCGGAGATGTCCTTTTCTGTTAGTGCCGGAAGATTTATATTTACATCGGGAATATTTACTCCCTTTCTACTCTTTAAAAATCCTCCGCTAACTACCTCTGTGTAGATATTACTTCCCTCTATATCCAATACTCTTAGCTCTATTAATCCGTCGTCTATTAGTATTCTTCCTCCAACTTTTAATTCATTGGGAAGATTTTTATAGGACACTGATGAAATTGTTCTATCCCCTTCTATTTCATCTGTTGTTAGGGTGTATTTATCTCCTACTTCAAGAAAAAAGCTTTCGTCATTTTTTATAACCCCTAAGCGAATTTCTGGTCCCTTAGTATCTAGCATAATTCCTATGGGAAGATTTAATTCCTCTCTTACCTTTTTTATTCTGTCTATTCGTACCTTGTGTTCCTCTTGTGTACCATGGGAGAAGTTTAATCTACATACGTTCATTCCCTCCTCCATTAGTCGTCTTAGAATTTCTTCACTATCACTTGCAGGTCCTATTGTACAAACTATCTTTGTCTTTTTCATTTTTCATCCCAACTCTCAAATTGAAAGTATCTTTAAAATATCGTATAGATTTTTGTTAAAGTGCTTCTCTGCTTCTAAACTCTCCTGTAACGGCACTGCTACAACTTGGTTTCCTCTAATGCCAAGGGCAAAACTTCCACCATCTTCCATGAGATAATCTACTGCGTCCTTTCCCATAGCAGATGCCATAATTCTATCTACTACGTTTGGACTGCCGCCCCTTTGCAAATATCCAAGTACAGTTACCTTAGTTTCTATTCCAGTTTTAATCTGTAATTCCTCTGCAATTGAGTATGGATTTCCAATTCCCTCTGCTACAACGATTATATGGTGTCTTTTCCCTCTATTTTTTCCATTTAACATTTTTTCTGCAACTCTATCTATTGGATAGTCCTCCTCCGGAATTAAAATACTCTCTGCTCCGCCGGCAATCCCTGAGTAAAGGGCAAGGTCACCACAATTTCTACCCATAACCTCTACTACATTTGCCCTTGAATGGGCATCAGTTGTATCTCTAATATTTCCTATTGCTTCTACAACGGTATTCATCGCCGTAAAAAATCCCACAGTAAAATCCGTATATCCTAAATCATTGTCAATTGTACAGGGAATTGCCCCCACTTTTATACCATGTTTTGAAAGCTCATTTGCCCCTTTAAAAGTTCCATCTCCCCCTGCTACAACTAGACTGTCAATATTGTAAACCTCTAGTACATTTAATGCCTTCTTAATTCCCTCGGGAGTTTTAAATTCTCGACTTCTACTTGTACCAAGAATAGTACCTCCCCTTTGAATAATATCTCCAACAGAAGATGCGTCCATCTTTACAAGATCTCCATTAATTAATCCAGAGTATCCATTTTTTATTCCATATATCTCTATATCGTTAAATATTCCACTTCGTACTACTCCTCGAATAACTGCATTCATCCCGGGAGAATCTCCGCCACTGGTTAGTATTCCTATTCGCTTCATGTTAACCTCACTTCAGAACTATGTCATCTGATTTAAATCCCAAGGAGAAAAGACTTGCACTTACTACATCTAAGTATGCCTCGTTAAACTTTACCCTAGATGCAATTGCACGGTTCTCCTCCTTTGAGTATAGTACAACAGATGTATTACCCTTGTAATTTGAAAATATGGACTGAATTTTTCCAATCTTTTCCCTATTAAAGGAGTCCATTCTAATATAGAGGGTCTTTAATGTATCAAGGCTAATAATTTCCTCAACTAGAATTTTCGCATCCTCTACCTCTGAAGTCTGTAACCTACCCTTTACTAAAACCGCTCCAAGTTCTCGTAAAATATCCATGTGCTTGTCGTAGACCTTTGGAAAAATTACTAGCTCTACCGTTCCGTAAAAATCCTCTAGTGTTGCAAATGCCATTATCTGATTTTTCTTGGTTATTAGAGTTTTAGAGCTAGTTAGTATTCCACCAATGGAGATAGTAAAATTATCAAGGCTTCCAGTAGCGTCCTCCTGTATATCAGCTGTGGAATAGGTGGTATTTTTTAATACCACTTCCTTGTAGGGATCAAGTGGATGTCCTGATACATAGATACCCATCATAGATTTTTCCATTTCAAGTTTTAACTTTTGATTGTAATCTTTAAGATTTGGAAGTCTATCAACATTGTCCTCAGAGTCGAAGAGAGAAAATTGTCCCTCTACATTATTTCGGCTAACATTATTTACATTGTCAATTACACTTTCATAAACTGCCATGTACTGTGGTCTATTTCCACCAAGTACATCAAAGCAACCAGACTTTATCATACTCTCAATGGCACGCTTATTAATTACAGATGAGTTTTCCCTCTCTACCCTTTCAATTAAATCCTTTAGGCTTAGAAAATCCCCCTCTTTTCTCGCCTTAACTATAGTATCAATAAGAGCCTCTCCTACGTTTTTTATGGCAAGAAGTCCAAATCTAATTCCGCCATCTTCACAGGTAAAGTTTTTAAAACTCTTGTTAATATTTGGTGGGAGAATTTTTATTCCAAGTCTTTTACACTCCTCAATATATAAACTTACTTGGGTAGTATTATTCATGTAGGAGGAAATTTGCGCAGCCATAAATTCTGTTGGGTAGTAGTATTTTAACCATGCAGTTCTATATGCAACTACACTATATGCAACGGAGTGGGACTTATTAAAAGCGTAGTTTGCAAAATCAATCATAAGGTCGTAGATTTTATTTGCACTCTTTTCATCTACACAATTTCTAATTGCACCGGAGATACTACTGTCCTCATCACTTCCGTAGATAAAATTCTTCCTCTCCTCCTCCATTACGTCCATCTTTTTCTTAGACATTGCTCGTCGTACAAGGTCTGCTCGTCCAAGGGAGTAGCCCCCAATTTTTTGCACAATTTCCATTACCTGCTCTTGGTATACGATACAGCCATAGGTTACGTCTAAAATACTCTCTAAACTTGGATGGATATATGAAATTTTACTTGGGTCATGTTTAGATTCGCAGAACTTATCAATTTGGCTCATAGGTCCTGGACGAAATAGGGAGTTTGCCGCAACTAAGTCCTCAAATGCGTCAGGCCTTAATTCCTTTAAAAACGCCCTCATTCCCGAGGACTCAAATTGAAATACACCAAGGGTCTTTGCCTCTGCAAACATATTTAGTACTAGAGGATCGTCGTAGGTAAAGTTTTCAAAGTCAATTTTTATACCATGGTTTTTATAGATCATATCCACAGCATCTCTAATTACAGTTAGAGTTCTAAGTCCAAGGAAGTCCATTTTAAGTAGACCAAGTTCCTCTAACTCAATCATATTAAACTGGGTCGCAAGTACCTCTCCATTTCTCGTATAGGGTACATATTCTGTAATAGGGTCCTCTGAAATAACTACCCCCGCCGCGTGGGTAGAGGTATTTCGTGGAAGCCCCTCTACCTTAAGAGCCATATCTATTAATTTTTTAACCTCTAGGTCCTTTTCGTACTCTTCCCTTAATTTTGGACTTATATCCAGCGCCTTTTCAATAGTCATATTTAAACTTTGAGGGACTTGTTTTGCAATATAGTCTACTCTGCCGTAGTTTAATCCCATTACACGACCAACATCTCGAATTGCGCCCCTTGCTCCAAGGGTAATAAAGGTTACTATTTGTGCAACGTGGTCTGTGCCATACTTTTCGTTTACATACCTTATTACCTCTTCACGTCTTTCGTAGCAGAAGTCTATGTCGATATCAGGCATGGAAACTCTATCAGGATTTAAAAATCTCTCAAAGAGCAGGTTAAATTTTAATGGGTCTACGTCAATTATTCCCAGTGCGTAGGAAATAATAGAACCTGCCGCAGAACCTCTACCGGGACCGACCTGTATATTATTTTCCTTTGCATACCTTATAAAATCCCATACTATTAAAAAATAATCAGTATATCCCATGGAAACAATGGTATTAAATTCGTAATCATACCTAGACTGAATTTCAGAAGTTATTTCTGTGTACCTGTTCTTTAAACCCTCCTCTACAAGTTTTTTTAAGTAGCTTGTATTTGTATAGCCTTGTGGTACGTCAAAATGGGGTAGGTGTAATTTGTGAAACTCTAAATCCACATTACATCTATTTGCAATTTTTACCGTGTTTTCCATTGCAGATAAATTTGGTACTGCACTATACATTTCCTCGGGACTTTTTAAATAGAATTCATCTGTTGGAAATCTCATTCTATTTCTCTCGTCTAAAGTTGCACCAGTTTGTATACACAATAGTGCGTCGTGGGGTTCTGCGTCCTCTCTATTTAAATAGTGAACGTCATTTGAAAGTATTAGAGGAATGCCTAACTCCACTGAAAGTTCCTCTAATTTTTCATTTACCTCCTCCTGTTCCCTTAAGCCATGATTTTGAAGTTCTAGGAAGAAATTATTCTCTCCAAATATTTCTCTATACCTTATTGCCGCCTTCTTTGCCCTTTCTAAATCCCCTAGGTGGATAAATTTTTGCACCTCTCCACCTAAACAGGCACTTGTTGCAATTAATCCCTCGCTGTATTTTTCAAGTACTTCGTGGGAAACTCTAGGCTTATAGTAAAATCCATTTATAAAGGACTCGGAGACTATCTTCATAAGATTTTTAAACCCTACTTCATTTTCTGCAAGTAGTATTAGATGAAATCTCCTCTGATTTTTTTCCCTGAGTAAGTGGGAGCCTTCCGATACGTATATTTCACAACCAAAAATTGGCTTTACATTATTTTTTTTACACTCCTTGTAAAATGAAACTGCCCCATACATATTCCCATGGTCTGTAAGGGCAATTGCATTCATTCCAAGTTCCTTTGCCCTTCTTGGCAGTTCTTTAATCCTTGCAGAACCATCTAGTAGGGAATACTCAGAGTGGGTGTGTAAGTGTACAAATTCCAAGTTCATTTAATCACCTTAATTAAAAAGAGCTTTAAAAATAAAGCTCTAAACCATAACGAAATTCTCTTCAATTAATTTTGAAAGTGCTTCTACTGCATCTTCCTCGTCTACGCCTTCAGCTATAATTTCAATTTCCACACCAATAAAAACTCCTAGACTCATTATACCAATTATACTCTTTCCATTTACCTTTTCACCATGTGCTTTAAGCACAATATCTGACGAATATCTGTTTGCTACTCTAACAAAAAGTGCGGCACTACGAGCGTGTAATCCCTCCTCATTATTGAGCACCAGTATCTTGTTCTTCATATTTCCTCCTTAAGCTGTCTGCAATCTCCCTTATTTTTTTTAATCTATGATTAACGCCACTTTTTCCAACTGGCGGGTCTAACATCTCTCCAATTTCTTTAAGTCCTATATCTCTATACTCTAGTCTAATTTGTGCAACTTCTCGCAGGTTTTCCTTTAAACTATCTATTCCAATTGTACTGTCTATTAACTCAATGTCCTTAACTTGTTTTAGGGAAGCGTCTACAATTTTATTTAAGTTAGCAGTCTCACAATTTACTATACGATTTACATTGTTACGCATATCTTTAAGTACTCTTATATTTTCAAATTCAAGTAGGGCTCTATTGGCTCCTACTACACTTAGAAAATCACTTATTTGCTCTGCCTCTTTTAAGTAGACTACAAAATTATTCTTTCTTAAAATAACCTTTGGTTTTAATCCAAAGTAGGATAGTATCTCCGATAGATCCTCTGCGTGAGTTTTATCCTCTGTAATAAATTCCACATGGTAATTTCTTTCAGGGTTGGTTATGGAACCTGCTCCTAAAAATGATCCAGCAATATAGGATTTCTTACAACAATAGTTTTTTATTAGCCTTCTGTCGAGTCTATATTTTCTATTAAAATAATCTTCATTTTCCACAAGGGCAATATCGTCTAAAAGTACCCTTACTCCACTTGGATCTATTAACTTAATAATATAGATATTGGTCTTTTTTAAACTTGTACTCTTTTTAACAAAAGCCTCCACATTTGAAGAGTAGTATTTTTTTAAATGGGTGAAGATTCTCCTAGCCACTGCAGAATTTTCAGTAGCATAAGACAGAGAAACCTCTCCCCTATTTATGCTGAAATTCCCACACATTCGCGTTAGGCCTGCAAGCTCAGCAACTATACAGCAGTTATCTTCAATGGGCTTTTTTGCAACCTCATCTTTTACCGCCTTAGAAAAGCTCATACTCTCACCTCTACAATTATAACACAGAAGGAAATGGTTTGCATAGCTTTTTACTCAAACATCTTAAAAATACAGGAGCAAATTTTATAACTGGAATGTCTAATTAAATCTGAGTCCATCTCTAAAAAATCCGACTCCACCAGTTCAATATTCTTCTCCTTTAAAAAAACTATATCCTCTGTTTTTACTTCTATAAGTGACTGATTGGACTTCTCCAAGTAATCACTTAGTATTTTTGACTTAGGTACCTTTGAATTTATTAGTACATAGTCAATTAAATCATCTCTACTGTGGCGAAAAATTGCCTTTAAATGGTCCTTTAATCCATAGCCATCTGTCTCGCCATTTTCCGTCATAATATTTGAAATATATACTACATCTGCCCTACTCTTTGAAATTGCATCTACCATTCCCATTGGAATTAGATTTGGAATTATAGATGTATATAGACTGCCAGGACCTAGTAAAATAATATCTGCCCTATTAATTGCTCCTATTGCCTTTTCAAATGCCATGGGTATATTTGGAAACATGGAGATTCGATTAATTTTAGTATTCATACTTAAAGCAACTTTTGGAATTGCCGACTCTCCTATACACTTTTCCATATTGTCAAATTCTGCAACTAGGTGTACATTCTCTGTGGTAACGGGATATACCTTCCCAGTAATTGAAAGTACATTCCCCAGTTCCTCTATTCCCTCTTCAAAGGAGCCATAAATATTATTCAGCGCAGCTAAAAGAAGGTTCCCAAAGTTTTGACCCTTTAGGGAACCTGTATCAAACCTATACTGTAGTAATTTTTTCATAGAAGGCTCTGCATTTGAAAGAGCCACAATACAGTTTCTAATATCTCCCGGCGGAAGCATATTTTGATCTCTACGAAGAATTCCAGAACCGCCACCGTCATCTGCCGTAGTAACTATAGCCGTAACATCGTCTGTAAAATATTTTAAGCCCCTTAGTATAGTAGATAGACCAGTTCCTCCACCTATTGCAACAACATTTTTACTCATATATCCCAGTCCCTGTGATAGATATTTACATTTATCCCCTTGTTTTTTATCTCCTCTCCAACCCTTTCAGCAAGGACTACGGAGCGATGAAATCCACCAGTACAACCAAAACCTATTACAAGATTTGGCTTACCCTCTTTAACGTATTGTGGAATTAAAAAATCTATTAAGTCTAAAACCTTATCTAAAAATATTTTCGTCTCGTCCCATTTAAGAACATACTCTCTAACTGCTTCTTCCTTTCCACTATGTTCCTTTAATTCGGAGATATAGTAGGGGTTTGGAAGAAACCTTACGTCAAAAACCAAGTCTGCATCTATGGGAATACCATTTTTAAAACCAAAGGAAGTTACCAGTACACTCATACTCTTTGAGTCAAGGGAGAGAAATTCCCTTATCTTACTCTTTAATTGCCAAGAGTTAAGTTTAGAAGTATCAATAATAAAATTACTTCTAAACTTAATTGGCTCCATAAGTTTTTTCTCCTCGTCGTAGGATTTTAAAATATTCTCTCCAAGGGGATGGGGCCTTCTTAGTTCCTTGTACCTTTTAACGATAGTTTCCTTACTAGCATCTAAAAAAATAATCTTACAATCCACCCCAAGACTATCAATTTTTTCTAAGGAGTCAAAAAATTCAGTAAAAAAATCCTCACTTCTAATATCAAGTACTACAGCAGCCTTGTTAAACTTTCTAGAATCCAGAGAAAGCTCTAGAAAATTTACAAGAAGTGCAGTGGGAAGATTATCCATAGAATAATATCCCATATCTTCACAAACATTTAGCGCTTGAGATTTACCAGCCCCACTCATACCAGTAACAACTATTAGTTCCATTTAATCCCTTCCTATAATTTTTACCTCTGGATAAATTTCCACATTGAATTTATCGTAGACCACTTTTCTAATAGTATCAATTAGTTCGAGAACTTCCTTTGCCGTAGCATTGCCCCTATTAATTACAAAGCCACAGTGTTTCCACGACACCTGGGCGTCCCCATGGGTAATACCCCTTAGGCCAGAGTCGTCAATTAATTTACCAGCAAAGTATCCGGGAGGTCTTTTAAAAGTAGATCCTGCGCTGGGATACTCTAGTGGCTGTTTAGAAGTTCTCCTCTCCATTAACTCATCAATTTTATTTCTAATCTCAGTTTTATTACCCAATTTAAGTTCAAAAGTTGCACCAAGAATAATCCAATTTTCATCCTGCGCCCTGGAATGTCTGTAGGAAAAATTCATCTCCTCATTGGAAATAGACCTAACATTTATATCCTCGTCTAAAATTAAAACCTCTTTCACAATATCCTTTAGCTCTCCGTCATAGGCACCGGCGTTCATAAAAACACCTCCCCCAACAGAACCGGGGATTCCATTTGCAAACTCCATTCCAGTAAGAGAGTGTTCATAGGCAAATTCAGTAAATCTTCTAAGGGAAAGTCCACTTTCAACAGTAATGGTATTTCCGTCAATACCAATGTTAGAAAAATTGTCCCTTAAAAAAATAACTGCCCCACTAATTCCACCGTCTCTTACTAAAATATTAGTACACTTTCCAAGGACAATATATTCAATATTATTTTCTCTACAGATTTTTATTGTCTTAATTAATTCATCAATACTTTCAGGGAAGATTAAAAAATCGGCAACGCCTCCAATTTTAAAGGAGGTGTAATCTTTAATAGGTTCATTGTATAAAACCTTCCCAATATCTTTAAAAATTTCCACCCACGTTCACCTCAAGTATAAGTATAACAAATAAATAGTGAAAATAATAAAATTTATTGCGCTTTACTTTATTATTGTTTTTTCTCAATGCATTTTACACCAAAATTACATAGACTTTATAAAAATTATACCTAGTAACAGTATAATGCCTTGGGTTGATGCAAATGAAGAAATTTTTTAACATTGTTCTACTTCTAATATTAGCATTGATTTTTTACTATGGAATCAATGTAGATTTTGGAGAGAGTAGACTAAACACAGAATCCATTAGTTGGATTAAAGGAAAGGTAATTGAAGTAAGGGAAGAATCACTGGAGGAGGGTTATGAAAAACTCCTTTTGGGATATCAAAAGGTACTTGTGCAGGAAAAAGACACAAAATTAGAATACTGGGTGGATAATTATATATCCACAGAACACGCCATAGTGGTAAAAGAAGGAATGAATGTAATTATTAGAGCCGATAGACCAGAGGGAATAGAACCATATTATTCCATCTATAACTACGACAGAAGTAGCTCATTAATTTTATATGTCATTCTATTTATTTTGCTTCTATTCCTAGTGGGAAGAAGAAATGGATTACAATCTGTTTTAGCTCTCTTTATAAGTATTTTTATAATAATGTTCTTTTAATACCTATGATCTACACGGGAAGTAACACACACACTTTGTTACCATTGTAGCTTGTATACTCTGTACAATTTACTCCCTAGTAATTTTATACGGTTACTCCACCTTGTCCCTAATAAATTTAGTTTCAATAGTAATAGGATTTTTACTGTCCATGATATTTTTCCAACTGGTATCCTATAGTTTTAAACTAACGGGATACAATTTAGCAGATGTGGAAGGACTACTACTAATAAATCAGAAGACAGGTTTAAAAATCCACGGTCTACTATATTCCCAAGTTCTAGTTAGCACCCTTGGAGCAGTAACGGATATGAGTGTATCAGTTAGTTCTCCATTAGTAGAGATAAAAGCAATAAATCCAACTAGAACCGTTAAGGAATTATTTTCCTCTGGGATGAATATAGGGAAGGATTTAATTGGAACAATGGTAAATACACTGGTATTTGCATTTTTAGGTTCAAGTCTTGTAACTATACTTATTTTAATTTCCTACGGGATTGATACATACCAACTACTAAATTCAGATTTCTTTGCAGTTGAAATTGTAACGTCCCTTGTGGCAACTTCAGTAATAGTTGCAATAGTACCTATAACCTCATATTTATCAGCAATGATACTAAATTTGAAAGGAGAAAAAAAGTGAAGGGAAATCTAAAAAGATTTTTAACCATGTTTCTTGCAATAGTACTACTACTTAGTCCTAGTACACTTAGTGCAGTAAGTACAGATTCAGGAAATAACGGAAATATTGTAGAGGGTCTTGTTACAAAACAGTGGACCTATTTTGAAGACGGAATAAATCCTGCCACAGATGGAGAAAATGGAAAATCTTGGACAGTAGGAGAATACGCAACAGGCGCCACTCCAAAAGTTGGTACAGCACCTTTTGGAGCTAAAAGAGGTAATCCACATACTGGTCCAAACTCAGTAACAACAGTAAAACAGTACAAACCAGGTACAGAGAATAATATTGAAGCACTTTTCTACGTTCAATCATTTAATGTAGAAGATCCTGAAATGGATATTAAATTCACAGTACAAAACGACGACGCTATGATTGTCTACATTAACGGTGTAGAGGTTGGTAGTGCTCAAAGAGGAACTTACACTAAAAATATTCAATACGGATCAAAAGGAACTAGTATTGTAGAAACTAAAGTAGTTGTAAATCAAGGTGAATATCCAGATCTTTTAAAGGCTGGAGAAAATCACATATCAGTTGAAATTCATCAAGATAGATATAATAGTTCTGATACATTCTTTGACCTATATGACTTTGTTTTAGTTAAGCCAGGATATGACGATAGAATGGATTTTATCCTAAGGGATACTTGGACTACTTTTGAAGAGGGAGTGGACCCTGCATTAGAAGGAGACAGATATTCTTGGACAAAGGGAATTTTTAAAGAGGGTATTGAAACTAAAGAGATAATAAAATATACAGGGGAAGCAGCTGCAGATAAGATAACTGGAAAAGCACCTGCATACTTCTTCTTAAATGACTTTAACGTTTCAAATATAGATACTGAAATAAACCTAAAATTTGCACATACTCATAAGGATGCCATGATAGTATACTTAAATGGACATCCAGTAAGAAAATCAAATGTACCACTTTCTGGATACGAAACTAATCTATCTTATGGAGCATGGGCACCAAGAACTAGAATTCTTGCTGGAAATATGAACCTAGAATATTCTGAAATAAAAGAATATTTAGTAGAAGGTAAAAACTACATTGCAGTAGAAGTTCATAGGGAAAATGAAGAATCTGACTCACCTACTTTCAGTATTAGTGGTTTTAAAAAATTAGATACATTAGAAGGTATTCGAGAGGTTGGAGTAGAATCTAGTAAGGATGAAAATGGAAAGTATATTATAAATTCTGCTAGCGAAAATGGAACTGCCTCAAATCTATTTGGAGATAGTATATGGCAATACACTGAAGATGGAATAGACCCAGGAAAGCCTGGAAATAGATTTTCTTGGACTACAGGAGATTTTGCTGAAGGAATAACTTTAAAACAATCTTCTGCCCCATTTGGATCATTAAATGGAGAGAGAAGCGATAGAGGAACTGCCGTTGCAAAAACTAAACTAGATCAGTACAAGGCAGACGGAAATAATAAAGAGGCATTTTTCTTTATTAAGAAGTTCAACGCAACTGACGTTGCAAATAAAGACATGG
Source organism: uncultured Peptoniphilaceae bacterium (assembly GCA_964346375.1). GTDB lineage: Bacteria > Bacillota > Clostridia > Tissierellales > Peptoniphilaceae > CAYFUL01. The sequence goes on along the minus strand of CAYFUL010000015.1, from coordinate 15,525 downwards.
TATTTGATTTAAATATCAATGACTCTGCAATAGTCTATCTTAACGGAGTACAAATCTTCTCCTACAATATAGGTGGAGCAAGAAAGAGAGATAACGGCGGATACGAATCTAATATGGTATATGCAGATATTAACGATGATGACGGATTCTATCCATTACAAGATACTACTGTATATAATGACAAGATTAAGGACGTAATAAAAGAAGGAGAAAATATATTAGCAGTTGAAATTCACAACGCAACTCCATCTTCAAATGACATCTACTTCCATATGAATAACCTTAAACTTGTACCAAAGGCAAATTTAGACGACTCTACCTATGCATATAATATTATTAACGTTGGAAAAGATGAGTCAGAAAGAGCAATTACTTGGTACAGCTACAATAGAGAGCAGGGATATGTAGAGTATGCAAAAAAATCTGATGGAATAGAAAAAGCAAAGAGAGTAAATGCTATAACTAACTCCGATACAAATAATGGACTACTAGTAAGTAACCAAGCATTACTAACTGGTCTTGAAGGTGGTGTAGAATATATCTATAGAGTTGGAAATGGAACTGCAGAACCAACTGAAATAAGAACTTTTAAAACCAGTGTAGATGATGGAAACTTTAACTTCGCCCTTGTTGGAGACCCTCAAATTGGTGCAGGTGGAAATGCTGGAAAAGACTCAGAAAATTGGAATGATACACTAATTAGAATGAATAATAAGTTCCCTAATAAGAGCTTTATTCTAAGTGTAGGAGATCAAGTTGAACATGCAAATAATGAAGGGGAATACTCTGGATATATTGATATTGAAGGAACTAAGGTAAATGTATTTGCAACTGTAATAGGTAACCACGATTCTGGTAGTAAAGCTTACTCTGAACATTTCAACATTGTAAATGAACAGGAATTAGGTAAAACTACTGCTGGTGGAAATTACTACTTTGTATTTGAAAATACACTATTTATTTCACTAAATACAAATAATGCAAGTATTGCAGAACATAGGGATACTATTGATAGGGCAATTAAGGCTACGGCAAATAAGGATATTAAATGGAAAGTCGTTACATTCCACCAATCAGTTTACTCAACTGCAAGCCATGCTAACGACACACAAATAAGAAATCTAAGATCTGCCCTTCCTCCAATCTTTAAAGAGTTTGGAATTGATGTAGTACTAATGGGACATGACCACGTTTATACAAGAACCCATATTATGGACGGGCTTACTCCTATGCCAGAATTAGATGAAAGTGGAAATCCAGTAAGTGTTCATAAAGATCCTAAGGGAACTCTATATGTTACAGCAAACTCCGCTTCAGCATCAAAGTTTTATGGAATATTAAACCAAGATTTCCCATACTCTGCAGTAATGAATCAAGAGAGAGTTAAAAACTACTCAAATATTGAAGTAACAAACTCCTCATTTAAGATTACAACTTACAGAGATGATGGTTCAATTGTAGATGAAGTTGAGTTAATAAAAACAATAGAAGAACCAGTGGAACCTACTGAGCCAACTGAGCCCACTGAACCGACTGATCCAGCTGAGCCTACTGAACCAGTTGAACCAGTGGAACCTACAGAGCCTACAGAACCAGCAAAACCAGTTGATCCAAAGCCAGTTGACCCAACCCCTAATAGACCTATACCTTCAGCTCCAATAGTACT
>CAYFUL010000015.1:5274-13759 GCA_964346375.1 uncultured Peptoniphilaceae bacterium | reverse complement strand
CAAAGCCAGTTGACCCAACCCCTAATAGACCTATACCTTCAGCTCCAATAGTACTAGGTGGATTTGGATACACTTCAAATACAACTGTAGAAGCTCCAAAAAAACCAATAACTACTCCAAAGGTTGAGAGTAAATTTGCAGATGACTACAAAGGACATTGGCAGAGGCAGTTATAAACGACGCACTAAGGAAAAATCTTATGGACTTACAAGATGATAAGTTTAATCCTAATAAAGAATCTGTTCGTCTTGAAATTGTAAAGGCTCTTGGAAGACTAGAGGGAATAAATTTAGATAAGTATAGAGGAAAATCCCTAAGTGATATTTCTGAAAATTCTGATGAAAGTGCCTATGTAAACTGGGCAATTGAAAAGGGAATTATTGCTGGATATGAGGATGGAACTTTTAGAGATGGTAGAGATATTACTAGAGAGGAAATGGCAAAGATTTTATACACCTATGTAAAAGCTACTAACAAGAACTTTAACAAGGTACCTACCATTTCATTTAATGACGGAGAAAAGATTTCAGACTGGGCTAAGGACTACGTTAAAAATGCACAAGAACTTGGACTTGTAGCAGGAAGAACTGACGGAAGCTTTGACCCACAAGCAAGTATTAGTAGAGCAGAAGTTGCACAAATACTTTCTAACCTACAAAAATAAAAATATAAAAATAGGGATTGCCGAAGAGGCGACCCCTATTTTTTATTATATAATGTGAAAAATTTTGTATATCAGCTCCTACTAATAGGTTGTGAGCTGATATTCTTCAATTAACATCTTTGAAATTTGATTTAGCTTTTTTCTAATCTCTTCCCTGCCAAAAAAATCCTTCTGTTCAGATAATTTAGTCTATTCTGCAACATCACCCTATTCGTAAATCTTAATTAAATGGGCTTATTCTCATTTTTGGTTGCATTGATTTTTCTGTATTTTGTAATTGCAAATTCTCTGTGTAATTTTTAAAGGTTAGATCTAGTGTTACTTCCTCACCATTTCTAATTACCTTTACCTTTGCCGTATCTCCTATTTTGTAACTATATAGGGCTGCTCTAAGAGAACTTACCGTTGTAATATCCTTATCGTCAATTTTTACTAGTACATCTCCCGGTTGGATTCCTGCTTCTGCTGCTGCGCCGCCTTCCATTGTCTCAATAATAAATATTCCTGTGTCGTTTAATCTCTTATTCATTATTCTTGAAGCGTCCTCTACTGGAGCAACGCTAGCCTCTATTGCAACTACTTGGTAATCTCCTGTTTCTACTACCTGTTTTAAAATTGGCTTTATGGAATTTATTGGAATTGAAAATCCAAGTCCCTCTGCTGAATTTACCTTTACTGTATTTACTCCTATTACCTCTCCCTTAGAATTTAGTAATGCTCCTCCAGAGTTACCCGGATTTATTGAGGCATCTGTTTGAATTAATCCAGACATATATCCTCCGCCGCTAACCTGTCCTACTACTCTATTTAATCCTGAGATTATTCCCTGTGTTACTGACCTTTGGAATGATGGGTCTATTGGGTTTCCTATTGCTATGGCAAGATCTCCTATTTCTAATGTATCAGAGTCTCCTAGAGTTGCTACTTTTAATTTTTGGTTGGTTTCAATTTTTACTATTGCAACGTCTATTACTTGACTTGACCAAATTACTGTACCATCTACGCTAGTTCCATCGTCTAACATTACAGAAACCTGCTTTACATCTCCATTGTTTACTACGTGGGCATTGGTTAGTATATATCCCCTTTCATCTACTATTATTCCAGAGCCACTTGCTTGAGATTCTATCTGTCCATACCACATTGTATCTCTAAGTTGTGTAGTAGTTATTCCCACAATTGATGGCATTGCTTTTTTTGCAACTGCATTTGTAGTAGTAAGGGAATTATCCTTTGGTGTAATATTTATATTTTGCCCCTCTGCATTTTGTACAGGGGATTGTGCTGAAGAGAACTGATATTTTTCCTCCATTACTCCAAAAGTTATAACACTTCCTACAACTCCTCCTATTAGTGAAAATATTAGACATAGAACTATTATGCCTTTATTTGATTTCTTCTTAGGTTTTACATAATTGTATCTTTCGGTTTCATAGTCATAATTATTATAATCGCTCATTATTTTCCTCCTCATCTATTTGATACCCAAATTATAGTTATGAACAGTGATTAAATAATGAAGTTTTTTTGTAAGTATAGTATAATTAATTTAACTTCCCAATAAAAAAGCACGCATTGGGAGTATGCGTGCTCTTTTTCTCCCGTCCTAAAATGAAAGGTAATGGATGGAAAAAATAAAAAGTATTAATGGGGGGTAAACGCCACCATAATTTTTGGTAGTTGATATTTTTTATCAACTACCTTTAGTTTAAACTATACTTTGTTTTTTGTAAAGACTTTTTTAAAAAAATTTGGAGGAACTATGGAAGAACATTCTCTTAAAAAGACTATTATAAAAATGTCCTATCCCCCAATGTTATCCATGACTTTACAATACGCATATAATTTTGTAGACTCTATATACATTAGCAGGTACGACTTAAATTCATTAAACGCTCTCTCACTATCCTTTCCATTACAGAGTATGGTACTGGCAATTGGAATTGGAAGTGGAGTTGGAGTTAATGCTTTAATCGCAAGGTACTTGGGAAATGGAGATAGGTATAACTCAGATAATACTGTTACAAATTCTCTCATACTTAGTGGAATTATCTATTGCCTAATTTTACTAATAGGCATTAATATTATGCCCCCATTTTTTAGAAGCTTTCATCCCCCAGAGGATGTTTATCAATACGCAATTATTTATACGAGAATAATTTTAATATTTTCCTTTAGCTCTGTGTTTCATATTTGTATCCAAAAAATTTTACAGGGTACGGGAAATATGTTAGCCCCCATGTATTTTCAAATGGCTGGTGCACTGACTAATTTAGTTCTCGATCCAATTTTAATATATGGTCTACTTGGCTTTCCAGAGATGGGAATTAAAGGTGCTGCCATTGCAACTATACTTGGTCAATGTGTAAGTACTGCCCTTGCCTTTTACGTACTGATTTTTAAACAGAGGGATGTTAGAATTAAGGTGAAAGGATTTAAACTAAGCTTTAAATTAATGGCGGAGATTCTCTATACAGGTCTGCCATCTTTTATTATGAATGTAGCAGCCGCCGTGGTAGTAGGTTTTATAAATATGATGCTCTCCATGATTGGAGCAATGGATGCAATTTCAGTCTTTGGTATATATTTTAAACTCCAAACCCTAATTTTTATGTCCTTAAACGGTCATATACAGGGGATAATGCCAATGATGAGTTACTTTTACGGCGCAGGGAAGATGGATAAGGTAATGGGTACTTTTAAAATCTCACTTATGTTTACTCTTACTTACTTTTTTATTGCAACTGCTATTATTCAAATTTTTCCAAGGCAAATTCTATGGATATTTAAGTTGAGTCCAGAACTTACTAATCTCGGTGTGGAGTGTTTAAGAATTATTTCCATAGGTTATATTTTTTCTGCCTTTGGATTTATTTTTGGGTCCCTATTTCAAGCTTCAAAGATGGTATCTCGCTCTATAGTAATTCATCTATTAAGACAGGCATTGCTTCTATTTCCACTTGTGTATATACTAATGAATGTCTTTAACATTAGGGGAATATGGATGGCATTTCCCTTAACAGAATTTGGAGCAGCATTAGTTGCAATACTATTCTATTTAAAATTAAAGAGGTATTATGAGTAAAATAGTAGTAGATAAAAATCACGCAAAGAGAATAATAAATATGGCAATACGAGCGGGAAGAATTCTTTTGGCATCGGGAGCAGAAATATATCGTGCAGAGGAGACAGTAGTATATCTATGTAGTTCCTACGAAAATATAACTGATGTAAATGCCTATGCCTATCCCAACGCAATTCTCGTATCAGTTGAATTTAATAACGAAACCCTTACCGTATTTAAAAGTCAAAAGGGAAACGATACAAATTTAAATAGAATATCTCGTGTAATAGACTTCTCCCGAAGATTTGCAAATGAGGACATGAAAGTAGAGGAGGCAAATGCAATACTACGTGAAATAGAAAACGAACCACCCTATAGCGATATTACAAATTTACTTGGTTCAATTCTTGCAACGTCATTTTTTGCCATGTTATTTGGCGGAAATTTAAGGGATGCCTTTGCTACAATGATAGTTACAATAATTACTACCTTAATTAGAAGCAATAGTGTAGTTTCAAACCTCCCTTTCTTTATCTCAAACTTTATAATTGCATTTTTTGACTCCGTATTTGCAGTTATACTGGTAAAGTTGGAAATTGGGCACAACTTAGATCCAATAATCATCGGAGCAATAATGCTATTAGTACCGGGAATATCTATTACAAATGCAGTGCGAAATATGGTAAATCAAGACTATATTTCTGGGACAAGTGGATTTTTACATTCAATATTTGCATCATTGTCAATTGCCCTTGGAGTTGGTACAGTTCTTAATTTTATAAAGTGAGGAAAGTATGTATTTAATAAGTCAATTTTTTCTAGCAACTTTTGCAACCCTTGGCTTTGCAATAATATTTAATGTTACAAGGGAGAACCTAAGTATAATTTCAATAGCAGGTGGAATTACATGGATAATCTACAAGTTGGTACTAGATGTAAATAATCACTATTTAATATCGGGAGTAATAGCCTCTCTGGCACTTGGAGTTTTTGGAGAAATATTTGCTAGAGTTTATAAAAAGCCTGCAACCATACTAATAATTCCAGGACTAATACCATTGGTACCAGGGTCGGGAATGTACTATACAATGTACTACTTTTTAAAGGGAGACATTGAAAATTTTATAAAGACAGTTTCAGATACCTTCTTTATGACTGTTGCACTAAGTATTGGAATCGTAGTGGCATCTTCAATTTTTAAAACATTTAAGGCAGTGAAAAAGAAAGACTAGGGGAGAAAATCCCCTCTTTTTTTTGCCTTTTTTTATCTTCCCTGAGAGTTAAAGAGTATCCGTGCTTTATTACAAATATATCCCACGGTACCGATATACTCTCCTCGGCGGGTCGGGCGAGGACGCCCGACACCCTACCATGATTCACAAACATACATTGTATTATTTAAATTACCAACGCTTCCTCTCCCCGCGGGTCGATCGAACGACCGACGCCCTACCATAATTCTTTTCAAAAACTCGTTGACCGTTTCGGTTCGCGGTAGTAGAGTATAATTAAACCGAATCGGTTAATGGAGGTGAAATTTTTGGACACTTTTTTAGCACTACCTGAAGAAAAACGAAGGGCAATTATTGAAGGTGGGTTCTTCTGTTTTGGAAGGATGGGATATAAAAAGGCATCTACTGCTGATATTGCAGAGTCTGCTGGAATTTCTAAGGCAACTCTCTTTCACTACTTTGGCAATAAAAAAAATCTATACCTGTTTTTAGTGGATACAGCTTTTGAAACTCTAATGTCCGCTTTTAAAAAGCACTACAACAGCTCCCTTACAGATATTTTTGATAGACTGCTAAATCTTACAGAATGTAAAGTTGCAACTCTTAAACAGTATCCCAATCTCCTATTGTTTTTAGGGGAGATGAGTTCCGAAACTGACCCAGAGGTAAAATCTGAAGTAGATGGAGTTTTAAAAAAGGGTGCAAATTTTAGAGAAGGGGTATTTTTCTCCGAAAGGGACTTTGAAAAATTTAAGGATGGAGTTGACCCAGAGTTGGTTTCAAAACTTCTAATGAGGTATAGCCAGGGATTTTTTCAAAGTGCTTCAAACCTATCTATCCATGAACTTGACCAACTTTCTGATGAATTTACAAGTTGTATTTTAATGTTAAAAGAAAATCTCTATAAGTAAGGAGGAATCCTATGAGAAATATTTTAAAGACAATGGATTTAACGAAGAAGTTTGGAAAAATTACTGCCCTTGATGGCGTAAACCTAGAGTTACAAAAGGGAGAGGTCTTTGGATATATTGGTCCAAATGGCGCAGGAAAAACCACTACCATTCGCCTACTACTTGGCAGTTTAAAACCAACGAAGGGCAGGGCAGAAATTTTTGGAATGGACTGTTAGAGAGATGCTGTAAAAATTCACAAGAGGAACGCCTACGTTCCCGGAGAGATGAATCTATGGAACAATATGACTGGCGGAGAGGTGATCGATTTGTTTTTAAGCCTTCATGGAAAATCCACATCTTCTAGAGAAAAGTACCTTAAACTATTTGACCTTGACCCTTCAAAAAAAATGTAGAACCTACTCCAAGGGAAATAGACAGAAAATTGCATTGGTGGCTGCCTTTGCATCTGATGCAGAACTATATATCTTCGACGAGCCTACAAGTGGACTTGACCCCCTAATGGAGCAGGTATTTGTAGATTGTGTTACAGAGGAGAAAAATAGGGGAAAGACCATTCTCCTTTCTAGTCATATTCTTTCAGAAGTAGAGCGAATTTGTAATAGAGTTGGAATAATAAATAGGGGGAAGATTGTAGAAATTGGTACCCTAGATGAGCTCCGCCATCTTACCAGTATGTCCATGAATATAGAAACTAGAATTCCAGTAGAAGGCCTTGAAAAAATAAATGGAGTAGTGGATTTAGAGCAGGATAAAAATAAATTAAAGTTCCATGTAAATACTAATGAAACAGAAAATATACTAAACTATCTTTCAAAGTATGGCATAGTGAAAATCGAAAGCACTCCTGCAACATTAGAGGACCTATTTATGCACCACTATAGTACCAGTATGGAGAAGTAGCCATGAATAGATTTTATAATACTAAAAAACTTACGGCATTTACATTAAAGCGAGAGAGAATTATTTCCACCCTTTGGATAATCTGTCTAAGTGCATTTTCAATTTCCCTTGCAATAGGAATGGGAAATATGTTTAACCAGGACTCCAGAAATGCCCTTGTACTAACCTTAAATAATCCAGGGGTCATTGCAATGATGGGTCCAGTTTACGGAGCAGAAAACTATACAGTAGGGGCAATGTATGCAAATACCATGTTTATTTGGACGGCAATAACCATCGCCATAATGAATATTTTTTAGTCGTAAGACATACTCGCCAAGACGAGGATAATGATCTAACGGAGATGATTGTGGCATTGCCAGTAGGTAGACTTTCAAAACTCCTCTCTGCAATTATTACGGCAGTAGTAGTTAATTTTATTGTTGGAGCAATAATTTCCATAGGAATTGGCGTTTTAAATATAGAGTCCATGGATTTTAAGGGCAGTATTTTGTACGGAGCATCCCTTGGAGTAATTGGACTATTTTTTGGAGGAGTTGGAGCAATTTTTTCACAGCTTTCATCTTCAAATAGAGGAGCAATAGGACTGTCACTAGGAACACTTGGAATAGCATACCTACTTCGTGCCTTTGGAGATATAGGAAATGAAACCCTATCCTTAATAAGTCCCCTTGGATTAATACAGAGAACTAAAGTATTTACAGAAAATAATATCTCCCCAATATTAATACTACTTGGAGAAAGTATTGTAGTAATTTTACTCGCCTTATTATTAAATTCCATAAGGGATATAGGACAGGGATTTATTCCCCAGAGAAAGGGATGAAAAAAAGCTTCAATACTATTAAAATCACCCCTTGGACTTTCCAATAGGTTACTCAGAAATTCAGCCATTGTATGGGTAGTGGTAATGTTTGTATTTGCAGCAGCCTATGGATCGGTGCTAGGGGATATAGAAACCTTTGTAGCAGAAAATGAATTCTACCAGAAGATTATGGGAGTAAATGACGAGTATTCAATTCCAATGATGTTTGTATCCATGGTGGGAAGTATACTGTCTTTACTGGGAATAGTACCCGTGGTAACGAGCATATTAAAACTGCACAAGGAGGAGGTTGAAGGAAGAAACGTAAATGTACTAAGTCGACCAGTAAAAAAAGAAAAGTACCTACTGGGATATATACTAATAGGATTTGTACTAAGTATAGTAATTAAAATTGCATCTGCCCTAGGATTATATGGAGCCGCCACAGCAGTACTGTCGGAAAAAATTGAACTGGAGTACTTTATAAAGTCATTTATAGTATACTTGCCAGCGCTATGGGTTGTGATGGGAGTAGCAGTATTTCTATTGGGATGTATGCCAAAATTAACGGCACTTACATGGGTACTCTTTGGGTATTCATTTTTAACAACCTTTGTAGGAAGAGTACTAGACCTGCCAGAGATAATGGACTACTTTACACCATTTAGTTTTATACCAAAGTTGCCAGTAGAGGAAATAGAAATACTTCCACTGGGAATATTAGTATTAATTGCAGTAGGACTTGTAATTTTGGGAGTGGTAGGATATGGAAAGAGGGAGCAGAGGTTGTAAAAATCTTTGATATAAAAAAGGTCAGGAATAAAATCTTGACCTTTTTTTACTAAGTAACATCTACAACTTTATAAAAGTATTTTCTACTGGAAACTTACTCGAAACTACTCGAAA
>CAYFUL010000015.1:0-5174 GCA_964346375.1 uncultured Peptoniphilaceae bacterium | reverse complement strand
AATTTGCACAAAACTTACTATTTGCTATTCTGTTTACTCCAAAGTTACTAGAAACTACTGGAAAGTTACTCAAAACTACTCCTTATAAAGAGTGTAATATTGAGTTGGGTCGTTCTTTGAATTACCGTGCCACTTTAAAACCCCTTTATTCAATAGTGATTTTAATAATTTTCTTGAAGTTACATCACTTCTCCCAATTAATTCAGAAGTAATCCCTACATTAATTCGTTCATTATTATAGAGGTATGCTAAAATTTCCCGCTCATTTTCATTCAAATTTTCTGAATTTATTTTTTCTCCTAATTCATCTACATGATCCTCTATCCTTAATTGACGAGATTTATAATTATTTTCTAACTCCAACTGTACAGAATGACTATTGGGTTCACTATATTCTGGGTCTTGCAAATAAAAGTTTTTCATTTCATCATAAATACGATTCACGCCTTCATTAAGTTCACGTACCCATCCAAAATCAGTAAGTACTCTAGCTATCCTAGGGTTACGTGCGTATCGCGTATAGCGCATGTTTTCAAGAGTAACAATGTCTGTTCAGCTTGGTGAGGGAACCGTAGTTGGAAAAATTAAAGAAGATACTGAAGAAGGTAATGAGGGTGAAACAGGAACAACTACTTTTAATATGAATCTTTATCAAGTAGTAAATACAGACGTAATAGTAAATACAGTAACTGAAGATAATACCTCATCCACAAACCCTACTGGTACAAATGGAAGGATTAAGGTTAGCTCAGGAACAAAAGAAATAGAAATTGAAATTCCTTCTAATTCTAATGCAACCGAAACATTCCCAGAATCTGAAATAATGAATCCTTTCAATGTACCTATCTTTAATAAAACACCTACAATTCAGGTAACTGGGTTACAAAACGGCGTAATTGTAGATACTTATGGAAATAAAGTTTACAAGCCTGCCAAACCAGAAATTGATTCTGAAGGAATTGAACCAACGGAAATTACTTTTACAGAAATGCCATTAGTAACAACAGACGAAGCCTATGAAAACAATGGAGATTATGTAAAAATTACCTTTCTATCGGAAGACCATGGTGAGATAAGTTCTCCATCAGTATATTATGTTTATAAAAAAGTTCCGTTAGGAGAAAACTTAGCAGAACCAATAATAACAGCACATGAAGGATATACCTACGAAGGATGGGATGATCCGATACAGAGTAGCTATTCTGAACCAAAAACACATACAGCAACGTATTCAGACCAATTAACTCTAAGTGCAACACCAGAAACCCAAACAGTATTAGAAGAAAAACCAATCTCTGAGATAACAGCAGAAGTAAACAAAGACGCAGCTGTAATAACAGTAGATAAAGACCTAACTGTAGAAGGTAAGAAGATAAATGGAACTGCACCAGCAGTAGCATGGGCTGATAAAGATCACGAAGAAGAAGACGTAACAGTAACCATAACAGCGACCCTAGGAGAAGAAACAAAAACAACAACAGTAACCGTAAAAGTCCAAAGAGACACAGACGGAGATGGAATACCAGATGTAACAGATACAGATCACGATAACGACGGAATTCAAGATACTGAAGATGAAAATCCAAAGGATAAAGATTCTACAGATATTACAATTTCTGTTGATGGTAACAATAATATTATTGAGGGTAAGAAGATTTCTCCTATAATAATTACTGCGAAGAATCAAGACGGAAATGATGTTTCTGTTGAAGTTTCTGGATTGCCAGATGGATTAAGTTTTAATCCAAGTACTGGACAAATTGAAGGTACTCCTAATAGATTAACCGACTGGGGAATTAGGGAAGAATCCAGGTCCTTTACTGTTACTATTACGGCAACTGATGATACAACAGGTAGTACTGTTACTAAGACTTTTACTATTAACGTTTTAAGAGATACTGATGGGGATGGAAATCCTGATATCACGGATCCTGATGATGATAATGACGGATACACCGATGATGAAGAAAAAGCTGCTGGAACTAATCCTAAAGATCCTAACAGAAAACCTTCTAAATATGAACCTGGTCCAAGTGTAATTATTGGTGGATTATGGAACTACGGTAGTACTACAACTGTTGAGCAACATCTTGAAAGAGGTAAACACTTTGCTTATATCTCTGGTTATGAAGATGGTACTGTTCGTCCTAATGGAAATGTAACTAGAGCTGAAGCTGTAACTATGATCGTTAGATTAAAGGGCTTTAACGTTGATGATATAGTTGCTCCTAATTTCTCTGATGTTACTGGCGATAACTGGTTCAATAGATATTTAAAGGCTGCTTTTAAGGCTGGTATTTTAGAAGAAAAGGAAGGCGAAAACTTTAGACCTAATGAGCCTATTACTAGAGCTGAACTTGCTCAAATGATTAGCTATATTGACAAAGTGAATGATTCTACCCATCCTTTTGATGATTCTAAGGGTCATAAATTTGAAAAAGCTATTTCTCAATCCTTTGGTAATAAAAGAATTATTGGTTATGAAGATGGTACTTTCAGACCTGATAACTCTATTACTAGAGCTGAAACTGCGACTATTTTAAATTCACTATTTGAGAGAAAATCTGATGATGATTTCTATAAAGGTTTTGCGTCTAAAATCTCTGTATTCCCTGATATAGATAGATCTCACTGGGCATACTATGAAATTATAGAAGCATCTAACAGCCACGAATATCAAAGAAGAGAAAAGAATAATCTTGTTGAAAACTGGTTAGAAGTTTTTGGTAGATAATTTGATGAAAAAATCCGATTCTTTTATGAGTCGGATTTTTTTAAGTGTATTAATCTGTTTATCTTTACTATACTTTCATACACTTTTATTTATTTATTTATTTATAAAATAATGTTCCCCTAAGCCAAATAAGGACTTAGGGGATTTTTTCATTTTTCTATTGAGTAAAAATTTACACTTCATTATTGGATTTTAAAAATCTAACCATTCTATCAATTTTAATCCCAGGTTTTATGTGGAACCTCTTTATTGCAAATGGATCTAAGTCCTTTACCTTAGAGGCTGTTTTTTCTGCGCCAATAAAACCTATTTTAAGTCCCGAATCCTTTGCTGCCCTTTCCAATGTAGGCGTACTCATAGCCCCTGGGTATGCTATTGCCGTTGGAAAAACGCTGGACCTATTATAGATTAAGTTATTATTCCAAATTATATCCTTCTTTATTCTCTCGTAGTAGTCCTCCTCCGACTCTCCTTCTGATGGGGCGGACATATGGGTTTTGCCTTCATTTGGTCCTTCTGTATAAATGGCATGGGAATTAAAACTGTGGTTTTCTAAATCGTAATCCCCACTTTCTGCCATTTGCTGAACCTGATCCCACGATAGATACCCTTCCCCATCTATCATTGAGCCAATTAAAAACACCGTCGCCCGAGCGTTATACTTCTTTAAAACTGGACCTACTAGAGTCCAATTATCCTCGTAGCCGTCGTCCATTGTTATTAGTATTGGATTATTTGGAAGTGGTTTTTCATTATAGATTATGTCAATTACATCGTTAATTGATAAAAATGTAAATCCATTTTCAGATAGCGCCTTTACCATATTTTCAAACTCGCCAATTGGAAGAACGTACTCATTTTCAGTTGTAGTTTCCTCTGTAAATGCATGGTAGGTAATTACGGGAATTGTCCCCTTGCCAACTACATTAAAAAATTTTAGATATATTGCAAAAATACCCAGTATTAAAAAAAGTGCTAGTATATATTTTTTCTTCATATTATTCACCAAGTTTATTTTATCATAATTGAGGCAGTAGGTGTAGTTTGATATAATTTTCAGCAAGGAGTGAGATGATGAGTATAGAAGTAAAAATTGAAAAGGTAAAATTTCCAAATAAATCCATTGGAAAATTTGAAGATAGAGAGTACGAATTTAAGGGCGGAATTCTAGGGCAAATTGTAGAAATAAATCCTCGCAATAGAAAATCAAGAAAGGCAAAATTAATAAGGGTAGTAGAAAAATCTGACCTAGAGGACGAAACGCTATGCCCCCACTACGAAAGATGCGGAGGATGTACATATCAGACTCTGTCTTATGAAAATGAGTTGGCATATAAACAAAAGCAAGTAGAGGAATTATTACAGGACAACGGAATAAAAATAAGCCCAAAAATAATTCCATCTCCAAAGTATAGAGAGTATAGAAATAAAATGGAGTACACCTTTGGCGACGAGTACAAGGATGGTCCATTGGCGCTGGGGCTACATGCGAAAAACAGGTTTTACGAAGTAGTAAATACTACGGGATGTAATATAGTAGACGAGGATTTTAACAACATAAGAGAGGGAGTAAGGTCATATTTTTCATCTCTTGGGGCGAAGCAGTATAACAGAAGAAACCACCAGGGATTTTTGCGCCATTTATTAATTAGAAAGGCACACAGCACAGGAGAAATATTAATAGGACTTTCTACTACCACCCAAGAGGAGTTAGACCCAGAGGGATTTTTAAGGAAGCTACACGAAATAAAACTAGAGGGGAAAATCGTAAGTGTTTACCATATTAAAAACGACGCCCTCTCAGATGCAATAGTGCCGGAGGAATTGGTACACCTATATGGAAAGGACCATATAGAGGAGGAAGTACTGGGATTAAAATTTAAGGTAAGTCCATTTTCATTTTTTCAGACAAATACTTTTTCAGCCCAGGTACTATATGATTTAGCAAGGAAGAAAATCTATTCAGAGAACAAGACCATTTACGATTTATATTCAGGAACGGGAACCATTGCCCAACTATTGGCAAGTAGCGCAAAAAAAGTAGTTGGAGTAGAAATAGTAGAAGAGGCAGTAGAGGCAGCACGGGAAAATGCAAAGATAAATAAACTAGATAATGTGGAATTTATCGCAGAGGACGTACTAAAAGTACTAGAGGAACTACCAGGAGCAGCAGATGTAATTGTAGTAGATCCCCCTAGAGAGGGAATAAACCCGCGCGGAATAGAGAAGCTTGTAGAATTTAAACCAGATGAATTTCTCTATATATCCTGTAACCCAGTAACATTAGTACGAGATTTGCACACATTTATTGAGGGTGGATATAGAATAGAGAGTATGGAAATAGTGGACCAGTTCCCTAGGACTTTTCATGTTGAGACGGTTGCACTTTTATCCCACCAAGAGGTCGAGAAGACTATTTACATTGAGTATGAACCTAAAG
>CAYFUL010000014.1:0-31298 GCA_964346375.1 uncultured Peptoniphilaceae bacterium | reverse complement strand
TTTTTTTACATCGTCTCCAGTTTTTTGCTGTATAAATAATACTCTACCTCTTGAATCCTTTAGATTTCTTATTACATCTGTCTTGTCTTCAATTTCATAGGTCTTATCCACTATTGAAAATCCTGGCAAGTTGTCTATATTTTCTGCTAGGGTTTCTATTTGAAATACCTGTAAATCCACCAATGATACATACTTATTTCTAATCCCATCGCTGTACTTTCCCTTCCCAAAATTCTTCTTTAGGGTTGAAATTGTACTCTCAAGATTTTTTAAATACTCAATATTTTTTCCTGACTCTGGCATTAGTATATTGTCATATAGAGAGAACATATACTCCTTTAAAAATATATCTCCATTTGGATTTTCTATATTGGTATAGTTTTCCATTCCCCTATCCATTAACTTCTTCTTTACTAGATAATTACTTCCACTATTTAAATATTTTAATACTCCCACACTTTTATCTACTCCACTATTGTAATTTACAATGTTTTTATTTAACGTGGAATAGATATAGTTACTTAGTAGCCCCTCGCTATATAGTATATTCCTCTTGGAACTCTCTAGACTAATTTCTGCAACTTTACCGTAATGGGTGCTTAGTAATCTTTTGTACTTAAATACAGATGGTGCAAGGGATTTTACTCTATCTCCATCAAATGTTGTTCTATTAGCGTAAGATTTTTTCTTAGATACTTCCTTAATTGTACTTTCTAAATCACTACTTCCAAGTGATTCATATTGAAGAATTTTTTCATCTACTTCTAAATTTACCTTGTCAATATTGGCAATCATATGCTCGAAATTCTTATTCTCTTCCTTTAGAGTTTCTACCCTATGTTTAAAGGACTCATTTTGATTTTTTACAAAGCCTAGCTCTTTTTGATAGTTAAATAATATTGGGAGGCTCTTATTTAATAGAAAAACTCCTACAATTATAAATACTAGGGTAAGTCCTAAAAATATATTATTTCTCTTCATTGGATACCTCCAATGCCTGTAATACTCCTATATTTTCATTGTACTTTGAGAATAACTCCTCTGCCTCTAGTACAAAGGAGCTAAGTTCATCTATGGATAATTCCCCAAGGTTATACCCCAATTCCTCTAGGTTAATATATGAAAAATAGGTATTTAGTATATCTGTGTGAATATGGTCCATTACATCCTTTGGAGAGAGTTCTCCTACACTTACCTGGTATAGTCTACTTGAATTTACTATTGTAAGGTATATTGGTATTGCCAATTCTCCACTGGTAAAGTCTCTATTTCTATCGTATAACTTTTTAGCAGTTCCATTTTTTGCGGCATTTTCCATAAATTTATATACCTTGGAATGTTCACTAATATTCCCTGAAATTTTATCGGATATATTTAAAAATCCATCAAAGTCGTTATATACTTCGTCAAAATTCTCTTGGCCATAGTACTCTCCACTATAGTACTTCTCGTAATTTTTTATTAAGCTCTTTAATTTTTCAATAAGCTCAGAATTTTCACTTTCAATAGCGCTTTTAAACTCGGCTAAATTTTCATCTTCACTTTTATTATAGTCGTACCCGTAGGTACTATTAAATCCCACAATTTTATTATAGAGTTCGTCGTTTTTCGTCTTATACTCTTCGGAGAGTTCACTATTTTTTTTACTTACATCAGTAAAATCTTCTTCTAATTGTAAATGTTCTGATTTAAGCTGATCTATATTTTTAGTATTTAATCCGGAATACATAAAGATTGCCACAGAAATTATTAGAAATACTGTGGCAATTCCAAATAGTATTCCCGGTATTCGAGATTCATTCATAGTACACCTATCTCTTCAGTACCACTAAATTCGTTCTATCCTTGAAATTTACGTCTATCTTCTTTACTATTAAATAGGCTATTGCCATGAAAATAACGCCGCCTAGTACAACTAATAGTTGATTAAATACATCCCTACCTCGTAGTAGAAAGTATGTTAATAGACTTCCAATAATAAAAAATACTAGAGGCATTCCATACACTAGACATATATAGGATAAAACCATATTTGAATTTGTTTCAAGGGTTACAGATTCGCCTTTTTTTGCTCCAATGGTATTTTGTAGCTTTATTAATTCCACCTTTGACTCGGCACAATTTGCATGGCAAGATTCACAACTTGTTCCACAAGCGCTAGGTCTATTAACTACTATAAAGGCATAGCCATCTTCAGTTTTTACAACTTGGCCTTTTTGTTCCATACTATCACCTTTTCTTAATTTCAATATGAACTTCTTCTAATTGTTCATTACTTAACTCTGCTGGAGCGCCAGTTAATAGATCTGTTGCAGATTGTGTCTTTGGAAATGCTATTACATCTCTAATATTTGTAGCTCCAGTTAAAATCATTACCAGTCTATCAAGTCCAAAGGCAAGTCCTCCATGAGGAGGTGCACCATACTTAAATGCCTCTAGTAAAAATCCAAACTTATCTACTGCCTCTTCTTCAGTAAATCCTAGTGCCTTAAACATTGTATTTTGAATAGTAGGGTCGTTTATTCTAATACTTCCCCCGCCGATTTCATCTCCATTTATTACAATGTCGTATGCCTTTGCTCTAGCAAGTTCTGGAGAGGTTAAGAGTATTTCTAAATCCTCATCCTTTGGAGAAGTAAATGGGTGGTGCTTTGCCACATATCTATCCTCTTCCTTAGAGTATTCGAATAGTGGAAAATCTGTAACCCATAGGAATTTATATCCATCTTCCCTTAAATCCATATCTGTTGCAATTTTATTTCTAAGGTTTCCAAGGGCATCATATACCACTGAATTTTCATCTGCTACAAATAATAGTAAATCTCCCTTTTCTGCACCCATCTTCTCTGTAAGGTCATTAACAGTATTTCCAAGGAATTTTGTAATTGGTCCTGTAATAGAATCCTCTACCTTTAACCATGCAAGTCCCTTTGCACCATAGTCCTTTACAAATTCTTCAAGCTTATCTATATTCTTTCTACTGTAAAAATTTGCACCGTCTTTTACACAAAGTCCCCTTACTGACTTTCCATTACCTACTGATGAAGCAAATACTTTAAAATCACAGTCTTTAACTACTTCTGAAACGT
This sequence comes from uncultured Peptoniphilaceae bacterium, assembly GCA_964346375.1. Lineage (GTDB taxonomy): Bacteria > Bacillota > Clostridia > Tissierellales > Peptoniphilaceae > CAYFUL01. The sequence goes on along the minus strand of CAYFUL010000014.1, from coordinate 28,209 downwards.
CTATTAGCTCCATTCCAAAGCGTAAATCTGGTTTATCTACTCCAAATCTATCCATTGTCTCTTGGTAAGTCATTCTATCTATTGGAAGTTTAACTTCTACATCTAGTAATTCCTTAAAGATATACTGTAAGTATCTTTCGTTTAAACTCATTATATCTTCTTCATCAACAAAGGATAGCTCCATATCTATTTGAGTAAATTCCGGCTGTCTATTTGCCCTTAAATCCTCGTCTCTAAAGCACTTGGTAATTTGTATATACCTATCCATTCCCGCAACCATTAGAAGCTGTTTCATAAGCTGTGGTGACTGTGGAAGGGCATAGAAATGTCCCGGATGAACTCTACTTGGTACAAGGTAGTCTCTCGCTCCTTCTGGAGTTGGTTTAGAAAGCATTGGAGTTTCTATTTCCATAAATCCATTGTCGTAGAAAAAGTCCCTTGTTAATTTATAGAGTTTTGAACGAATCATTAGGTTTTTAATCATAGTTGGCTTTCTAAGATCTAGGGTTCTATATTTTAGCCTCATATTCTCTGCTACATTATCATCGTCTTTAATATATATAGGTGGAACTTCTGATTTACTATATATTTCCACTTCATCACAAAGTATTTCAATTTTTCCAGTAGGTATATTTTCGTTTATAGAATCTCTTTCACGAATCTTTCCCTTTATACCTATTACATATTCAGATTTTATCTCTGACGCCTTAACAAATAGTTCTTCTGAAACCGTATCATTAAATACAACCTGTGCAATTCCAGATCTATCCCTTAAATCTATAAATATTAGTGAGCCAAGATTTCTCATCTTAGCAACCCAACCCATTAGCACTACTTCACTGCCTATGGGATAATCTACTATCTCCCCACAATAACAAGTTCTCTTTAGTTTTCCCATTTCCTACTCCTTTAACAAATTCTATTTTCTACCTTGTTTATTAAAAACTTTCTATCCTTAGCTATATTATTACTCAATAAGTACTCCGCTGCAATTCCAAGTGCCTTATCCATCCCTTGGGAACCTGCAAAAAGAACCACATCCCCCTTTGAAACTCCCGATAGAATTTCATAGATGGACTCTCGTAGAGTATCCCTTAATTCAAAGTCGATGGAATTTCTATTAAAGACCTCTCGAAATGCCTCAACTTCTTCATCAAGTACCTTGTCCTTTTCACTTACTATATCTATGGATTTTGTAAGAATAATCTTCTTACATCTAAGCTTATTATACCATTTTGCAAATTCTTCTGCATTTTCTCCGTTTAAATCTGCTCCCCTACTACCTCTTATATAGTGAAGAATATGAAGATTTTTATACTCCATTCTTGAAAGTGTCTCTAGTGTAATTCTAATATTGTCTACATTTGCAAAGTGGTCGTCAATAATTCGAAAGTCCTCGCTGTAAATCTCCTCAAATCGCCTTTCCACTCCCTTAAATTTTTTAAGACCTCTAAGTATTACATCAACAGGAATTTTATTTATTAGTCCTATTAAAATTGCAACTATGGAATTCATTACAGAAGAATACCCGGGAATACTACAACTTACATGAAAATTCTGTTTTTCTATTATTAAATCTCCAAGGTCAATATCCTCTTTAATATATAGGTCATACTCGCCAAATCCAGTAGTTAAATCTACATTTTTAATGTAAACCATTTGGTCCTCATTTTCTAAAGAATAGGTAATGGTCTTTGCAGCAGTCTTATCCTTTAGTACAGCAATCTCTTTAAAATCCATATTTAAAATAGCTATAGCAGATGGTTTTGCCTCTGTAATAAGTCGTGATTTAGAGTTATAGTATCTCTCTAAACTGCCTCCATGTTGAGCAACGTGTTCCTTTGCAAAGTTATTAAAGGTTACAATATCGTACTCAACTCCGCGAACTCTTTCAGCTTCCTGTGCATTAGAGGATACCTCCATAACGCACCTATCTACTCCCCCATCAACCATATTTCTAAAGTGTTTTTGTAGTACAATGGATTCTGGAGTTGTAAGTAGAGATGGAATAAGTACGTCATTGTACTTAATTTCAACTGTACCTGAAATTCCAACATTGTACCGGCCCTCTTCCAGTACATACTTAGTCATAAAGGCGGTGGTAGTCTTTCCATTAGTAGCAGTTATTCCAATTAGATTAAGCTCCTTAGATGGATTATTATAAAATGCGCAGGCTAAATCTGCCATGGATTTTCTAATATCCTCTACTTTAATCTGTGGAATATTAGTATCCGTAAGGTATTCGCATACTATGGTAGCTGCTCCATTTTTTATAGCAGATGGTATAAATTTATGTCCATCTACTACTAGACCCTTCCTTGCAAAAAATAGACTTCCATTTTTTACTTCCCTAGAGTCGTATTCAAGGGAGGAAATATCTATACCATCTATACAGCCCTTAATTTCCAAAACCTCTATATTTGAAATTAAACTCTTTAAATTCAACTTTTCACCTTCATCTCAATTTTCTTTTTAAATCTAGATGTATTTTCCATATAGTCCTTTAGATTTCTAAAGTTGGCAATGGTTTCAATTCTATCCTCTTCCGGAAAGTAGAACTTAGAAGTTGCTCCCATTCCCACTCCAAGAATGGATTCCCTCTCCTCCATCATGGCTATATTATAAATACATTCAAAACCTGGTTTAGTATAACCGATATTTTCAAAATTGTTTAAAATTCTCTTCTGTCTATACATATAGTAGGGCATGTAATTATTTTCCAAAAGGAGATTTCTATAACTTTCACTAAATTCAAAATCATCATCTGGAACAAATCCCTTTTCCATTAATTTTGCACCATTTTTTAATGAAAGACAGTGGATAGTAATATTTTCAGGATTTAATTTTACCACCTCATTTAAGCTGTGGTACATATCCTTGTAATCTTCTCCATCTAACCCTACAATTAAATCCATATTTATTGTATCAAATTTAACGTCCCTTGCCACCTCATAAGTGGTATAAATACTACTAAGACTATGATTTCTTCCAATGGTCTTTAGAGTATTTTCTACCATACTTTGAGGATTAATACTTATTCTATTTACGCCGTGGTTTTTCAGTAGGTTTAGTACATCTCTATTTATAGTATCAGGTCTGCCACACTCTACCGTAAATTCACAGTCTGTATTAAAATTATCCTCGACACAATTTAACAGTCTTTCTAAATCAACTTGAGATAGTGAAGTTGGCGTACCTCCACCAATATAAATTGTATGGGGATTACTATGGTAATACTCTGATAGAAGTTTTATCTCCTTAATTAGCGCGTCAGTATAGGAAGTCTTGTATTTATTATTTCTATCTACAATGGTACTAAAGGAGCAGTAGGAGCATCTACTTGGGCAAAATGGAATATGTATATACAAACTATACCTTTCCCTATCCATAGGAAATATATGTTTTTTCTCTATTTCAATTATTCCAAGCATTAAATCGATTTTTTCATTACTAATTAAATAATCTTCCCTAAGAATTTTCCTAGTCTCCTCTAGGGAATTTTTCTCCATGGTTTTTATTGCAAGTTTAGTTGGGCGAATTCCCGTTAGTATTCCCCAAGGTGAATTTTTCTCATAACGAAGTAAGGCGGATTTATAAATCCACCTTTTAATATCCATTGTATTTAGTTTTCTACCTTTAATTTCTAAAACCTCTTTAAAATCTCTACCTTCTAAGATAAGATAGTCCCCATTTGCAGTAAAGGTAATGGAATTATCTTCCATACCCTTTGGGAAAAGACTTCTTAGAAGTTCAAAAATTTCGTGTTCATTTATATTAACTAAATTAATATCGATCATTTTCTATACTGCCTTACGAAGTAATTATTTCTATTTTCGTAGTCTATATTGGTTTCAGGACCATGGCCAGAAAGTACAATTGTATCCCCAGGAAGTTCCATAAGTTTCATTACAGACTCCATAATTTCATTGTAATCTCCTCCAGGAAAATCAGTTCTACCTATTGAACCATTAAATAGAGTATCTCCTGAGAAGAGAATATTATCTACAAGGAATGAAACTCCACCCTTCGTATGACCAGGAGTTGCAATAACTTTTATCTCCTTATCCCCAAGTTTTAAAATATCTCCATCCTTTAAATGATAATCTGCATTTACAGGAGCATTTTCAAATCCAAGGACTTTAGAAAGCTCTACTCCTTCATTTTTTATCATTCTCTCGTCTTCAGCCGTAATATATACTGGCACATTTAACACCTTATTTACCCCCTCTAGGGCGCCGTAGTGGTCGTCGTGGCCATGGGTAATAAGGATGTACTTAATATTAATACCATATTCTTCAATTGCACTTAGTATTCCCTTTGAATCTGAACCGGGATCAATAAGCACTCCATTTTTTTCTTCGTCAAATAGAATATAGCAATTAGTTTGATAAACACCTACAACTATTTTTAAAACCTTTAATTCCATTAAAATTCCTTTCTACTATCTAGTAATATGGTAACGGGACCATTATTTACTAAATGTACTTTCATATCTGCTCCAAAAACTCCCGACTCCACTTTTTTTACTTCTTTTTTTGCATCTTCTATAAATTTTTCGTAAAAGTAGGTGGATTTTTCGTGTTTTGCAGCCCTTATATAGCTAGGTCTATTTCCCTTCTTTGCATCTCCATAGAGGGTAAATTGAGATACTACAAGTAGTTCTCCATCTACATCAAGTAGAGATTTATTCATAACTCCATTTTCGTCGTCAAAAATTCTTAAATTTAATACCTTTCTGAAAATATATTGAAAATCCTCTTCACTATCCTCTACTTCAATTCCAAGTAGTAATAGTATTCCACTTTCAATTTCTCCAGTAATGGTACCGTCTACAACTACACTAGCTTCATTTACTCTCTGTACTACTGCTCTCATTACGCCTTTACCCTATATACATCATAAACATACTTAATCTTCTTTAGCTTCTCCATTAATCTATCTAGCTCTGTTAAATTGTGTATCTCTATTACAAGATTAATAATTAGTAGATTGTCCTTAGTACTCTTTGCATTTAGGCTAAGCAGGTTAAATTTAGAGTCGTTTATTTTACTTGCAATTTCACCAATTACATTCCCTCTATCAGAGGATTTAACCTCAATTTCTGCACTAAAGCTGGAATTATCTCCAATATCCCACTCAACTTCAATTACCCTTTCAGGATTTGAACTAGATACATTTATACAGTCAGATCTATGAACAGAAACTCCTCTACCAATGGTAACAAAACCAATAATATCGTCTCCAGGAACTGGATTACAACACTTTGCAAACCTTACTTTAATATTGTCAATTCCCTTAATAATTACTCCGCTATTTGATTTTGCCCTTGGTTTAGAAATTTGAATAGGAGCATCTTCAATTTTATTATGCTGTTTGTAAATATCAACTAGTCTAGACATTACTTGATTTAAAGAAATAGTACCAAAACCAATTCCAGCATATAAGTCGTTTAAACTACCAACATTTAATTTATTCTTTATAGCCTCTAGCCATTCGTCCTTTACAATATCGGGAACCTTGTATCCAAGTTTTTTAGATTCCTTCTCAATATCGTCTCTACCCTTTTCAATGTTCTTATCCCTGTCTTTAACCTTAAAGTATTGGGTAATCTTCTTCTTCGCCTGTGGACTCTTAACTATTTTTAGCCAGTCCATAGATGGACCAGAATTTGGATTTGTAAGAACATCTACAATATTTCCACTTTGAAGCCTATAATTTAGTGGTACAATTCTACCATTTACCTTGGCTCCAACACAGGTGTTTCCTACGGCAGAGTGGATTCTATATGCAAAGTCTATTGGAGTTGAACCCTCTGGTAAATTTATTACATCTCCCCTTGGAGTAAAGACAAATACCTCGTCGGCAAAGAAGTCGATTTTAAGTGTTTCCATAAAGTCATTTGGATCGTTTAAATCCTTTTGCCATTCTAGTAGCTGTCTTAACCAGGTAAGATTTTCATCAAAAGAGGTGGATTTATTTACTCCCGACTTGTACTTCCAATGGGCAGCAATACCGTATTCAGCAGTTTGGTGCATTTCATAGGTTCTAATTTGAACCTCAAAAGTCTCCCCATTATTATCTATTACAGTTGTATGAAGGGACTGGTACTTATTAGGCTTAGGCATTGCAATATAGTCCTTAAACCTTCCAGGAATAGGCTTAAATAGTGTATGAACTACCCCAAGAACTCCGTAACAGTCCTTTACATCGTTTACAAGTACTCTAACGGCAGATAGGTCGTAAATTTCGTCAAAGGTCTTTCCCTTTACCACCATCTTTTTATAGATACTGTAAAAATTCTTTGGTCTACCTTTAATTTCTGCCTGTATATTTACGTGTTTTAGTTGCTCTCCAATTGTTGAGATAATGGAGTTTATTAAACTCTCCCTTTCATTTCTACGCTTATTTACCATATCCACAAGCTTGTAATAGTTTTGTGGATCCAGGTAGCGTAGGGATAAATCCTCTAACTCCCATTTCATCTGACTCATACCAAGTCTATCGGCAAGGGGTGCATAGATCTCCAGGGTTTCTGTTGCCTTTTCTCTCTTTTTCTCTTCTGTCATATATTCTAGGGTTCTCATATTGTGAAGTCTATCGGCAAGTTTAACAATTATTACCCTAATGTCCTTTGCCATGGCAAGAACCATTTTACGAATATTTTCAGCCTGTTTTTCCTGTTTAGACCTGTAATTTAACTTCTTTAACTTAGTAACTCCATCTACAAGTTCAGCTATTTCTTCACCAAATTCATTTTTAATTTCATCGTAGGTAACTTGGGTATCCTCTACAACATCGTGGAGTAGACCTGCAATAATAGTTGCCGTATCCATATTCATCCCAGCAAGAATTAGTGCCACATTGTATGGATGGATAATATACTCCTCCCCAGAGTTTCTAAGTTGACCCTTGTGAGATTCTTTTGCAAGGTTATAAGCCTTTTTAATTAGGTCAAAATCTCCATCTGGGTTGTATTTTTTTATTTTATTTATTAATTCATCTATCATTACATCACCTACTGATCTTATAGCTCTTTACTTGAAGCTGTAGATTTTTACTTCCATTAAATTCGTTTATCTCTGGAAAATAGACAACATCTAATAGTATATTTCCATTTCCCATTAGCACTTCATCAATAGTGCCTGGAGGGCAATTGTTTATAAAATAATTTATGAACTCCTCTTCCTTTTGAAATAGTATAGCATTTACAAACTTATTATCATCTAAAAATTGAAGTTTTACAACATTTCTATTTTTTCCAATTATCGATGCCCTTTTTAATACCAAGTTTTTACACCCAAAAAGGGGCTTTGAATTTCCACTTCCATAGGGTTCCAAAACTTTTAATTCCTCTGCCAATCTATAGTCAACATACCTTGGTTGAAGGCTAGTATCTAAGTAGATATTTTTTAAAAAGTCTTCCATGGTAAGGGTGGAGTTATTATTTATTTCAATTACAAACTCTTTTAAATTCTCTCGTTTTAAACTAAGACCTGCCGCTAATTTATGTCCTCCAAAACTCTCTAATAAGTACTTATACTTAGAAAGCTCTTCAAACATATTATACGCCTCAATACTTCTTCCAGAACCCTTTACAATGCCCTTAGAGTCAGTAAAAACAATAGTAGGTCTATTGTACTTCTCCTTAATTCTACCGGCTACAATGCCACATATACTCTCGTGAATATTTTCAACATATACCACTAAAATTCTAAAGGTCTTTAAAAAATTATAATCCTGAATAATCTTTTCTGCCTTTTCCACAGCTTCCTCAGTCTTTAGCTGTCTTTCATAGTTTAAATCCTTTAAATGGTTTGCAATCTCTATTGCAGAATTTTTATCGGCGGAATTTAAAAGATCTAGTACAATACTTCCATCCTCTAGCCTTCCAGCAGAATTTACAGTTGGTCCAAGAATAAATCCTAGGTCAAAGGCAGTTAGGTCCTTATTTTCAATTCCAAGGACTTCTAGTAGAGAACTAAGTCCAATATTTTCAACGTCCCTATATAGGGAAAGGGCATTTTTTACAATGGCTCTATTCTCCCCTACAAGGGGCATAATATCACAAACTGTTGCAAGGGCAGCAAAGGGAAGAAGCTTTTCATTTACCTCCTCTATTGGAACTCCATTTATTGTAAGTAGATGAGTTGCCAGTTTAAACGCAACTACTGCTCCACAAATATTTTTAAATGGATATTTATCACTGTCCTTCTTTGGATTTATTATATAAGTTGCCTCTGGCAGATTCTGTTTCATCTCTCCATCTACTAGGGCAATTGGTGGTTCATGGTGGTCTGTAACTACTACTTTTATTCCACTTTCTTCTGCAAATTCTATTGCTTCAAAGGCGGCAATTCCATTATCCACTGTAATAATTAATCCTACGCCATCTTCAATACATTCTTCAACAATGTCCTTTGAAATTCCATATCCATTGTAAACTCTATGGGGAATTTTATATGAAACATTTGCTCCAATTCTTTTAAGGGCAGTGTATAGAATATAGGTACTCATTATTCCATCGACGTCATAATCTCCTACAATTCTTATTTTTACATTTTCTCTAATACTCTTCATAATTAAATTAGAAGCAGGAATAACTCCCCCTAAAAAAAGTGGAGAGTGGAGTGTTTCAAGACAGGGATTTAAAAAATCCTCAATCTCTTTTTCAGTTGTAATTCCCTTATTAATTAATATTCTATACAGTACATTGGATATATTATATTTTTTATAATCAATTCCAGGTTCACCTTTATTATTTTTCAAAAACCATTTTTCCATTTAATTTCCTCATTCATAGAGTAAAGTATACCATAAAAATATCTTAAATAAAACACGCCATCTTGTTAGAATCCCTTGAAAATACTTTCTGTTACATATATCATATTAGTAATATATTTATAGAAAGGAATAGAAATGGATTTAAGTGACGTCATTTATTTTATAGTAGCCTTTATTTCCTTGGTGTTTAGCTACAAATTTACTATTATTCAAAAATCGTACCAGTCCCTGTCTAGTTTAAAGTTGCAGAAATTGGAGGAACAAAATGTTGAAAACTACAGTATAGTTAAGAGTAACTTTGAAAATATTGAGAGTATTAATTTAGTTTCACTATTTTTAGACTATCTCTTTAATATGCTTGCAGGAACTATGGTATGTCTTTTCTTCTACCACCACTACGACAATATTGGTATAGTAATTGGAATATTTATTTCGATCGTTTTTGTACTTGTTTTTGGAGAACTACTTCCCTCCTCAATTGCAGTTCAAAAGTATGAGGAAATTGTAGTAAGGGATGCAAAATTAGCAAGAATTATTAATGGAGTATTTAAGCCAATAGTTGGACTATTTAGTAAATTTGCAAACCTATTTGTAAACCTCTTTGGAGGAAATAGAAACTATGTTGAACCACTTATTACAGAAGATGATTTTAAAAATGCAGTTTCTCTAAGTGTTAAAGAGGGAATTTTAGATAGAAGTGAAGTGGATATAATTGAGAACATTATGGACTTTTCTGAATCATTGGCAAAGGACATTATGACTCCACGAACTGATATTGTTGCAATAGACATTGACTCTAGTTTTGATGAGATTTTTGATGTAATAAAAACAGAAAACTTTTCAAGAATGCCAGTTTATGAAACGGACCTAGATAATATAATAGGAATATTTCATATAAAGGACATCTTTGAATTTGACCAAGAAAAATCCCTAAGGGGTCAAGTTGATCTACTTCGCCAACCATTTTATACCTATGAGTATAAACCTGTTTCTAAGTTGTTTAACGAAATGAGACATAAAAAAGTTAGCTTTACAGTTGTAAATAACGAGTATGGCGGTACAGAAGGGATAATTACCACTGAGGACCTACTAGAGAGAATAGTAGGCTCAATAGTAGATGAATATGACGATGAAGATGACGAGGAAATTATAAAACTTACAGATAATGAATATATAGTTGACGGCTCAATGAATTTAGACGATTTAAATCATTTTTTTAATCTTGAACTAGATTCTGAAGAGGTAGACTCCATAGCAGGATACTTAATTGAGAGAGTTGATAGATTTCCAAAGGTAAATGAGGTCTTTAATATCGACAATATAGCATTTATTATTAAGGAGACTTCAAAAAATAGAATAGATAAAATACTAATGAGGATAGATAATGAATAGGATTAAAGAAAAACTTCGTTCATTTATGATTGGTAGGTATGGTAATGATAAATTAAACTTTGCTCTACTATTTCTTGCCCTAGCTCTACAAATCGGAAGCTACTTTGCAGGAAAATTTGAAGTGCCCTTGCGTTGGATAGGGATAATTTTTCTCTACCTAGTAATTTTTAGGTCCTACTCGAGAAATATTGTTGCAAGGCAAAGGGAAAACCAAGTCTATTTAAATAAAACTAAGCCGGTACGACTTGGAATAAAAAGATTTTATAGAAATATAAAGGACAGGGATAATAAATATATCTCCTGTCCAAATTGTAAACAAGAACTTCGCGTACCTACTAAAAAAGGCAAGATAAAAGTTAAGTGTAGAAAATGTAATAATGTATTCGAAGTAAGAACATAAAGAATGATTTTCTGAATCAGATTGAACACACGTAATAAAAATACTTTTTTATTTAAATGAAGGGGAACCAGGGGAGAAATAACGCAGTTTCTCCCCTTTGGTTCCCCTTCACCCCTCCTAACCCCTCTCGCTTGCTAAATGAATATTTCCTCGGCAAAGGCTAAAAATTCCAAACTCGCCCTACGGGCTCAGACATGGAATTTTTTTACGCCTTCACCTCGAAAATATCGTCGGTTGGGGATATGATTACTATTATTTAAATAGTTATCTTCGAAAATCATTAATGATATATTTTTAAAATTGTGAGTTTAAAAAAGTTCAGACATATATATTATCTGTTCTCTAACGCAGCGTTACTTGCATTAATTTTCTTTAAACTCTAAAATACTTTCAACCTTGTAATTGCCAATCTTTTCCCTTCCCGGAAGGTCTACCAGTTCAATTAAGTATAGGCAACATTCCACAACTCCCCCAAGTTTTTCAACTAGGTTAATTGTTGCTAGAGTTGTACCACCTGTTGCAAGTAAATCATCTACAATAAGTACTCTCTCCCCTTCTTTAAGGGCATCAATATGCATTTCAACAGAGTCATCTCCATACTCAAGGCTATAACTTGTACTTACCTTTTCGTATGGAAGTTTACCAGGTTTTCTAACTGGAACAAATCCACAGCCAAGTTTATATGCAATTGGCGCCCCAAGAATAAATCCCCTAGCCTCCATTGCAACAACCTTGTCAATTTTTAAATCCCTAACTCTATCCACCATTTGATCCACTGCTTCTCTAAATGCCTCAGGATCCTTTAGTAGAGTTGTTATATCTCTAAAAATAATTCCCTTTGCTGGATAGTCTACTATACTTCTAATACTACTTTCTAAATCCATAATTTCCCCCTAGTAATAATCCAATTTTTACAAGTCTTAAAATTTATTTAAGCCATTTTCAAAAATGACATATTTTCATTCCCCATTAGATTATAGCATTTTACAAAGTTCTTGTATCCATCTTTATATTTTTTATTAATAACTCATTTATAAGATAAGTAATTAAAGATAGGAAATCTTACAATACAGTTAATTTTCTTAGGATATCTATGATAACCACCATTCTCCATTAGTATGCTGGTAAAGATTGCCAACTTGTTCATGAATTATTTCCCCATCCATATTTCTTATACAAAATTTATCATAGTATCTATAATTAGAACCTGCAATATTATTTTCATCGTCCCAATTTTCTTCTATCCATAATGAAGAGTAAATTTTATTATCCTCAATAAACATAACTGATTCATTATCCCTCATTTCAATTGTTTTTCTAACAGGATAATAGATCTCCAAGTTTTCATCTGAACTCACTAGATAGAGTTTAGTTCCAATTATTTCCAAATTATATAAATTTAATTCCCATATTTTAAAATCAGCTACCTTTTCTAAGGCTAAGTCTGGAAAATATTTATAGATAGTTACAAGTTCTTCATTAAAATCTGCTTTTAAAAAATAATATATGCCATCTAAGTATGTTGGTCTTCCATAGGATATATTTTTCTTTAATTCAAATGGAGCATATATATCTTTAGTTTCATAATCGTGAAATTTAATAATTGATCCCTTATAAAATCCATTAAATTTAATAATTTCTGGAATATCAAAAAAATCAGTATTATCACTTATTGAATACACAAATCTTGTCTGCCCTTTTATATCATCGACATAGACTCCGCAGATTTCTGAAAATTTATTTATGCTTTTCTCATTTGCAATTTTATTAAATCCACTCCTTAAATACTCTAAAACAGTATCCTGATTTCAAAAAATAGAAATTTAATATTCTTATTTTTTACAATTTTATCATAGTATTTTTATCAAACTATTATTTCTCTGTCTATATATTTCTATTGTTTTCAAATACAATAGTAATTATAGTTTACACAGTTCCTATTTGTTATAATATTTAATCGAGGTGAAAATTTGAAAAATATAATCGAAAGTAAATCATCCTACATATTCCTGTTAATCTCCATAGTTTTTATAATTTATGGTGCATATAGAAATGAAGTAAGTACAGTTTTAAGTAAGGCTATAAAAATCTGTTTGGAGTGTATTGGTATTGGCTAAGATTTTTAACTATTTAAGGGAAAAAAGGCACTTAGTCCAAGGGCTATTTACCTTGGGTACAAATGGAAAATTAGATAATTTTTTTAAAGGGACAATTTACACAGGAGAAAGTAAGAGAATTTGTGTACCTGGATTAAATTGCTACTCCTGTCCTGGGGCATTAGGTTCATGTCCCATAGGTTCATTCCAAGCTGTGGTAGGTTCTTCTAAATTTAATTTTTCCTACTATATAACTGGACTTATGCTATTATTTGGAACGATTTTTGGAAGGTTTATATGTGGATTTCTATGCCCCTTTGGTTTTTTTCAAGATTTACTACATAAAATTCCTTCAAAAAAATTCAGTACAGTGAAATTCAAATACTTAAAGCACCTAAAATTTTTAATTTTAATATTTGTAGTTTGGATTTTTGGAGTGATTTTTACTGATAAACTTGGAACGTCAATTCCATATTATTGCAAGTATATTTGTCCCCAAGGGATACTTGAAGGTGGTATACCTCTTGCAATTTTTAATAAGGGTATAAGATCTGCAATAGGAAGATTATTTACACTAAAGTTTATAATTCTCGTTGTAATAACACTACTATCCATCTTTTTTTACAGACCTTTTTGTAAATTTCTATGTCCCCTTGGAGCCTTCTATTCAATAACAAATAAATTTTCATTCTATCAGTATAGTGTTAATGAAAATAAATGTATTAGCTGTGGAAAATGTAAAAGAACTTGTAAAATGGATGTAGATATAACTAAAAATTGTAAGGATTTAGAGTGTATAAGATGTGGAGAATGTATTAAGGTATGTCCAACAGATGCAATATCCACTTCATTTATGAATAATAGGGAGGAAAAAAATGAAAAATATGTATAATAGGATAATTTTGTTGTTAATAGTTACAATGGTTGCAGCTTCAATAATAGGCTGTTCTAAAGATAATGTTAATAGTGATGTTAGTACTAACAATTCTACTAAAACCAATACTAATACAAATTCAAGTTCAGAAAATAATGTTGAAGTTTCTGTAGAACAATTTCCAAAATTTACTGGGGAAGATCTTAATGGAAATAAAGTAACAGAGGAATTATTTAAAGAAAATGCAGCAACAGTTGTAAATCTATGGTTCACTGGATGTAGCCCATGTATTAATGAAATGCCAGATTTAGAAAAATTAAGTAATGAATGGAAGGAAAAGGGCGTACAATTAGTTGGAATATGTGCTGATATAGATGAAAGTGATGAAAGCGAAGAAATTAAAGCAGAGGCAAAAAGGATTTTAGAAGCACAGGGAGCAACTTACACAAATATATATTTTAATCGTGGGGAAGAAAGCGATAAATTTATGATGAATATTATGGCATTCCCAACTACTTTTATTCTAGATAGAGATGGAAATATTATTGGAGATCCAATTCTTGGAACAATAAATAACGATGAGTCAATAAAGGAAATAAACAGTAGAATTGATGCAATAATAGCTAATGAAGGGGGACCAGAGGAGAAATAACGCAGTTTCTCCCCTGGTCCCCCTTCACCCCCATAACCCCTCTCGCTCACTAAATGTAAGTTTTCTCGGCAAAGGCTAAAAATTCCAAACTCGCCTTTCAGGCTCAAACATGGAATTTTTTTAACGCCTTCACCTCGAAAACAATGTGGGATGGGAATATTATTACTATTACTAAAATAGTTATCTCCAAAAATATTTTTTGATATTTATAAATTGTGAATTGAAAATTCAAAAATTTACATACTTTGTCTTCACTCTAATAAGAGTCAAGCTCCTATTCTTCTACATATTTTTCTATATAGTTATTTAATCCCTTGTAAAGTCCCTCTACAAGTAAGTCTATATATTCATCTTCTTTTACCTTTTCTAAATCATTGGAATTTGATAAAAATCCTAGTTCTACAAGGGCTGATACACTTCTTGTAGTATTTAATACTACTAAATCTGGTCGATTTTTTACTCCCCTATTTACTGCATCTGTTTCCTCTACTAGGGCATCTAGTAATTCCTTTGAAAGGTGTTTTTGTTCTACTGATTTTAATTTTACAGTATTTTCTGATCCATATAGGACTTCAATTCCACTTGCTGCTGGATTAGTTGATGAGTTAAAGTGTACGCTTAAAAATATTTCGGCGTTATTTTTATTTGATACTGCTGCTCTTTCAAGGAGCTTTACATACTCATCTTCATCTCTTGTTAATAGGACTTCATAACCCTTTTCCAAAAGTTTTCTATTTAAGCGAGTTACTACCTTTAGATTTAAGTCCTTCTCCTTAGTATTATCCTTTCCTAGTGCGCCAGAGTCCTTTCCCCCATGGCCTGCATCTAGTACAATGGTAACTCTACCATCTGATTTTAACTTCTTAGTAATTTTTTTTGGTTCATAGTCAGATTTTTCAAGTCCAGCTTCTTTTAGTACTTCTTCATCAAGGGTGCCTTCCTTTTTTATATTATTACTCTCTGACTTTTCTATATTTGACACATACTTATTTGCCTCAATGGATACTACCCTTTCTCCATTGGAGTTATTGTCATCTGTATTGGATTTTTTATTGTCCTTCCCTTCAGTTTTCTCTACAGACTTTTTCTCCTGTTTTTTATCTGCCTCTTGTTTTTTAGCCTCTTCCTTCTTTTTAGCCTCTTCCTCTTCTTTTAATCGCTTTATCTCCGTAGGATCTGTAGTAATTAATGCCTCAAGGTTTTCCTGATTCCAATCTACTCTGTATCCAAGGCTCTCTGATAAAAATCTAAGGGGAACCATGGTTTTAACTTCCTCACTTGGAACCACATACCCTGCTAACTTTGGAATAGAGGCTTCATCAATTAATTGCTTTTTTCCGTCTATGTAAACTACCTTCGAATTTATCTGTAGTTTAAGATTTTTATCTCCCATAGTTACATTTGCAGACTTTGTAGAACTATCCCAGTCCACCCTTGCACCTAGAGATTCTGTCAACTCTCTAATTGGTACAAATGTTCTACCATTTATAGTATAGGGTTTAAATTTACAGGTAAGTTCTTTTCCGTCAACTGTTACTAAGGCTTCTGTACCTGTAGTTTTTTTATTGTCTATTTTTAAAGAAACATCGGACTTTGCCATGGTAGGTATTTGAAATAAAAAACTACCTAGTAAAAGGCCAATGGAAAATATTCCAATTTTTTTCATAACGCCCTCCTAGGTAATTTATACTAAATTGTAACCATTTTGTCAATATTTCTTAATGCCTTGTAAAGCTCATCCTTCTCCGGTGGAGTGATTATTTCATCTCCATTTTCACCATGGAGTATTAATTCATCTCCAGTAATTTCTCCAATATCTACAAGGTTAATATTTTTACTACTACACTCTCTTATAAAGTCCTCTGTAGAATTTTTATCCACAATCATTAACATACTTCCACTTGAAATTAATCTATAGGGATTTAAATTATAGTGGTTTGCAATTTTTAATGTGGATTTTAAAAACGGTATTTTTTCCTTTTCTATTTCCATTCCCATACCAATTCTTCTGTGAATTTCGTGAAGGGCGCCGTAAACTCCTCCCTCTGTAATATCGTGTAGTAGTTTTACATTGTGCTTTCTTGCAATTATGGATTCAGGTAGTACTGAAAGTAGATTTTGTAGATTTTCAACCTCTACTACATCTTCCTTTGAAAGGATTCTTCTCCCCTCGTCTTCATTTTCGTGGTAGATAATACTCGTTCCTTCCATGGCAATGTACTTTGAAACAAGTACCCTATCCCCTACTTCCACCTCACGGCGTTTTAAATCGCCTTTTTTTCCTATGACAGTACTTAATACTAATATTCGATTTACTGCGTCTGTAATCTCTGTATGGCCCCCTACAATGTCCATTCCAATCTTACTACACTCACTTTGTACATCCTCAATTATTTCCTCAAGGTCTTTTAAATCCGTTCCCGGTGGCATTAGTATAGTAAGTAGGATTCCAACAGGCTCTGCCATCTCTGTCGCAATGTCATTAACTGAAACATGGACTGCAAGTTTACCTAAATTCTTCGTGGCTCCTGTAATGGGATCGCTACTTAAAACCACATATCCATCTGAATTTATTACTGCCGTATCGATTCCCTCTCCAGAAAATTGAACTACATCCTTCCTTGTACTAACTATCTTGCTAAAAACTTTACGCTTTAAATCATCATTTGATATCTTCCCTATGTCCATCTTGTACCTCTATATAAAATTCGTAGTATTCATCTTGTCTTGTTGTATCTTCTGTAATATTATAGTCCTTTAGTAACTCCTTTAAATACTCCATATCCTCTAATTTTTTTACTATTCCCCTTATGGAAATTCCAATGTCGTTAAAAATATACTCTGTTACTAAAAATCTACTATCCTCACCATTTAATAGGTTAAAAATTTCCTCGTATTCCTTAAAAAGAGAGTCCTTTCTTGCTTTTTCTTTTGCAAGTTCACTTTTTCTTACTTGTTCCTCAAGTTTTTTATCTAGCTCCTTTGGATTTAGACTATCCAATTTATTTTGAAGCTCCTTCACTTGAATTTTCTTAGTATTAAATTCAGCAAGGGTAGCTTCTTTTTTACTATTAAAGTGTGTAAACAGTAGAATATTTACAACAACTAATATTATTGGAATAAGTAGTAGAGGGTTAAATTTTATACTCCTACTCTTTTGTTTTTCCCTAAAGGGCGAGGACTTATCTATGTATATTTCTCCAGCTTTTAGTAGATTTTCAACTTCACTTTTAAGAGGATGGTTAAAAAAGCTATGTAAAACTAGACTTTTAATTCCCCTCTGCTTTAAATACATTAGTACCTTTCGAGCCAAATCCAGGTAGTTGGACCTATATTTAAAGAGAATATTCTCCTTTTGGAGATTTAAATTGTCTATTCCAATTTCGTTAAGGAGTATTTTTAAATCAATGTCCTTAAATTCTACACTCTGCAACCCCTCTTCATAAAGGGTAATATTTTTTAACCCAAGCACTAGAGTATTCTCCCTAAATAGATTGTATGGACTCTCTATACTGTAGCGAGTAATCCCCAATTTTTCCATAGCTTTTTTTATATGGGATATTGTGATTTCACTTAGTAGAGAAATTCTAAGAATCTGTTTTTCTCCATGGTCGTAACTTGCGTAAATATAAGAGTATGCAGAAGTATCAAAGTTAAAAATCCTCTTTACCTCGTGGTCTAGGTATGCCTGTAAATCCTCATGGGATAACTTTGGAATTTCAACTGTTCTACACAGTATTTCAAAGTCAGGATAGATTGTAATAGACCTTCCTCCAGCAATTTCTATTCCCTTTTGCATCAAGTAGTAGAAGTAATTATAGTCTACAATTACTCCCTCCTTAACTATTCGATTTGCCATGGGTAGAACTGTGGACCTACTCCCCTTAAAGTATATATATTCGTCGTTAATATAGATAATCATACTACCACCACATAGAATAATGCTCCAAGTATTATAAATGGGCCAAAGGAAATCTTCGTCTTTCTACTGAAACCTTTAAAAATTAGTAAGTAAATGGAATAAATTGCACCACATAGAAAAATATAGGTAAATAGTTTAAATGCACCTAGCCCCTTTCCAATAAAACCTATGGGAAAGGACAGTAGTACATCACCCTCCCCCATTGAACCTTTAAAAACAATGTAGATTAATGTAAATAAAAGGCAAAGTATTAATCCCGACTGAAAATGTAGGAAGAGTACGGGGGAATTTCTATAGAAATATACTACTTCAAGAACAAGTACCACTAATAGATGAAGAGTGTAAATATCTCCATACCTAAAGTCTATTGTAAATACTACTCCATAAATTCCAGTAATAGAAAGTAATAGAATATAGTCAATTCCAAAGCCAAATTTAAAATAAAATACCAATGAGAAAAAAGCACCTAGTACCTCAAAGAGAAGTATCTCAGGTGCTATTTTTTCGCCACAAAATCTACACTTTCCCCTATTTACTATGTAGGAAGTAATTGGAATATTATTCCAAAGGGGAATTTCTCTATTACAACTTTCACAGCGACTTCTCCCACTTATAAAAGAAAGTCCCCTGTGAACTCTACTGGGAATAATTCCAAAAAAGGACCCAAGTACACTTCCAATTACTATTGCAATTAAGTAGGTCATTCTGATTCTACCAAGGCTTTATTTTCCACCTTTGCCATTCCTGGACTTACCTCTACATTTCCATTAGTAACATTTACTGAAAATGCATCTCCCAATCCAGTAGCAGGCACTGGAGCATCTCCGTCAAAGTATTCTGATAGATCAGTCATGGTGATAGTCGTTGCATCTGGATTATCTGTTAAGTAGAGAATGGCAGCATTTTTAACCATCTTTACATTTGCATTATGTGCCGCAGCCTGTGCCTTTAAATTTGATTGTAGGTACTTAGGAGCTGCAATGGCAATTAGTATTGAAATAATTGCTATTACAATTACCAATTCCAATAGTGTAAAACCCTTTTTCTTTTTCATCGTAGTACCCTCCCATTGTAGATAATATAGATTATGGTCATAGCAATAATTGGTATAAAACTAATTATATCCACCTGTTTTCTTACTGGTTTACTTTTCTCATAGGAATTTTTATAGTCCATAGTCTTAAAAATTCGCACAATTAAAATAAATGAAATTATGGAAACTATAAATAGAACTAGAATGGTAAGTGCCATTAGTCCACCAACATCTAGTGCAATTCTACTGGTCTTTAAGTAGTCAAACTTGGTGTTGTTTAAGTATTTTGACGCAATTAGCGCCAAAGCATTATTGGTAAGGTGGCTAATAATTGCACCGTAAAGTGAACCAGTTCGTTCAAGAATATTTCCAAAGAGTAGACCTAGTAAAAATGGAGCAAGAAAATTCTGTGCATTAAAGTGGGTTATTGCAAATACATAGGCACTCATAAAAATTGCGAATTTTCTACCATAGACTTCGTAGGCATTGGTTAGAACACCTCTAAAAAAAGTCTCCTCACAAATTGCAGGTACTATTGCAAGGTAAAAGATATATGAAATTACAGACCTTTCAGTTTCAAGCATAGTTAGACTGTCATTTCTATACTCCAATATTTGAGACATAAAGCTTAAAAATAAACCGTTAAATAACATGACTATTGGATAGAAGAGTATGGTAATAATAATTACGTTAAAAATATCCTCTACCTTAATTTTTCTAAGCTTTAAAATTCTTCTCCTATTTCCCTTTGAAATCAATAGCGCAGGAATAAAAAATATAAACACATCGTTTACGAATATTCCCAAAAATTCATCTCTATTTTGGATATATGAACCTATTACCAAAAACAGAAATGAGAGGAGAAGAGTAATAATATTGGCATCTGTGGAACTTATTCTGTATATTTTTCTTCTTATAATTCTTGCCAATCCTCCACCTCGCCAAATTTTGAAAATTTAATTTTATTATTTATGTTTCTAAGTTCCTTTAATATTAAAATAAGGGTATGTTGAATACTCCCAAGTACAATTAAAAGAATTATAAAAACCAAGTACATCTTATCCAAAATATCACCTTAGAATATTATATCAAAGTCTTGTTCTTTTATACAGTTATTCTAATTTTGCTGGGGTAAATATGTTAATATAGAGGTGAGGTGTACCATGTGGGAAAAAAATGATAGAGAAATTGCTAAGAATAAACTCTTAATTTTATATATACTAAAGATCTCAGGGAGTATGTTTACTAGAGATTCCTTCGTAAACTTTATACTAAAGAATAACTACTTTAACTACTTTCTAACTGTGCAATACCTATACGAATTAGAAGATGCAGGATTAATTTCAAGTAGTAGAGAAAATATTTTCATAACTGAAGATGGATTAGAAAGCCTTGAAATTTTTAAGGACAGATTAGAGCTATCCATAGCAGAGGATATTGAAAAAAATCTTACTACCTTCGATTGGAATATTCCCCCTGTAAAAAACTTTGAGGGAAAGTACTCCATAGATAGATTTGACGAAGATGTAAATTTAAACTTAATGCTATTTGAAAATGAAAAGATGGTATTTAATTTAAATATAGTCCTTGAAGATATGGAGAAGGCTGTGGAATTTGGAGAGAGCTGGCTAATTGAACCACAAAAAAAAGTAGAGGAATTATTAAAGGTACTAGGAGGAAAACTCCTCTAAGTACCTTTCAAACTCCTCTACTACAAGTAGACCGAGATCTTCACAAGTTCCATTTACGACTTTTAAATCACTACAATTTATTACAGTAAACTTTTCTCTAAACCTAACTGACCAATTTGCAAGAATCTTTTTTAAATCCTGGTTTACATAGGGAACATTACTTGAACTATATAGATGACCAAGTATTGCACAGGAAGCTATATAGTAACCGCAGGATAGACCTGCGTACATTCCCCCTCCAAAGGCACAAAACATTCTCAATGTATTTTCATCCATGCCAATACTATATTCCTCGTTGTAGACCCTTATCATAGCCTCTGCACAGTTGTACTTACGAACATAGTTCTCACTTCCAACTGGCGGTTTTAATTCCATAAGCCTCTTTTTTATTCTCTCTACTCTTTCCAAAGTATATCTGCTCCTAAATCCTTTATCTTTAATAATCTTGCCCTATAATTTTCGTCAATATCGCCAAATTTACCATTTAGAGTATCATTTACAGGTACAACTTCTGTATATCCCTTTTCCCTAACTCGATTATTATGGGTTAGTACAATGTTGGAGCCAGTTAATTTAACCTCTCCATTTTCCTTTTCAATACTAAGTTCTACAAATACTCCCATTTCAGAATTATGATTTCCCATCCATTCCTTCCTTTGGTTTGCAATGGAATTTCCCATGGAATAGATTAAAAATCTATCCTTGCCATTAATATTTTTTACCTCACTTCTCTGAAGTACATGGGGATGAGATCCCAATACTACATCTATACCATTTTGAAACATAAAGTCTGCAAATTCCACCTGTCTATCTGTGGGAGTAGTTCTATATTCCACTCCCCAATGGGGATAGCATATTATAAACTCTGCTCCATTGTCCTTTAAATACCTTACATCCTCTATTATTTGCTCTTGGGAAAGTGGATTTATTCTATATTTTTCAGACTCTGGCAGCATTCCCTCCATACCATTAAATAAATCAGAGTAGGCAAGTATTCCTATCTTTATTCCCTTTACATCTACTATTAGTGGATATTTCTCACCTTCTTTAAATGTACCAGTTTGAAGTAGACCAACCTCTCTTATGGAATCAATAGTATCATTTATTCCATCAATTCCCGTATCTAAACAGTGATTATTTGCAGTAGTAAGTAGGTCAAATCCCTGATTTTTTAAATACTTTACAGATTCCTTAGGTGTATTAAACATGGGAAATCCAGAAATCTTTCTGTTGGTATTTATTGTGGTCTCATAATTTCCAACCATAAGGTCTGTAGAGTCCATGTACTCCTTCATCTTTTCATAGTAGGGGGAAAAGTCGTACTCCCCTAATTCCTCATTG
The DNA here is from genome assembly GCA_964346375.1 of uncultured Peptoniphilaceae bacterium. GTDB lineage: Bacteria > Bacillota > Clostridia > Tissierellales > Peptoniphilaceae > CAYFUL01. Next base: position 6,027 of record CAYFUL010000014.1, on the reverse strand, counting down.
TATAACTTGGTATAAAGGGGCAAGTGGTACATAATATCTCCCGTACTGGTGATTTTTATTTTAATAGGAGGGTCTTCTACAACTTCCTCTACTTCACTTTCAGGAATCTCTTTAGTTTTATTGGTAATTGAGTCTACTTTTGCAATAGCTCCATAGGTTACATGGTAGTAAAAATCTCAACCAAGTAGTACCATAAATACTAGTAATATTAGACATAGTGTAATTTTATTTTTCATACTTCCCCTTTAGAGTATATACATCCACAATAATCCTGTCGATAGAGATTGTGTTCCCTTGAAAGCTCAATAGATCGTTTATATCCCTCTTTCTTTTTAAAGTCAGAGTAGAGATACTTAACCCCAATTTCGTCCTCTATATCCCTTCCTAGCGCGTTTAAAATTTGGGAATCCTTATGGGGAGAGACTGAAAGGGTGGTGGTGAAATATTGAAGGTTTAAACTCTTTGCCACCTCTGCCGACTTTCTCATTCTAAATTCGTAGCATCTATGACATCTAATTGAACCTTCTGGGTAATTTTCATAGCCCTTAATAGTATTAAAATACTCCATTGGAATATATGGGGCTTCAACAATTTCCACAGGATTTATTAAATTTGATTCCTCTATAATTCTCTTCTGTTCACCAAGGCGTTTATAGTACTCCTCCTCTGGGTGAATATTGGGATTATAAAAGTAAATATATATGTGAAAATAGGGAGTAAGCCTTTCCATAACTGCAGAAGAACATGGACCACAACAGGAATGGAGAAGGAGAGTCTTTACTTCCGTAAAGTCTCCTACTATCTTCTCCATTTCCAAATTGTAATTTATTTTATTCATTCTAGTACAAATTCCTTTGAGTCGATTTCTGCTTTTAGTTCCTCAATAAAGTCATCTAATTTAACAGATTTTCTCTCCTCACCATTTCTATTTCTAATGGAAATAGTTCTCTCATCAACTTCCTTCTCTCCTACAATTACCATGTAGTTTACCTTTTCAAGTTGTGCTTGACGAATTTTATATCCAATTTTTTCAGCTCTTTCGTCAAATTCTGCCCTAATTCCAGCAGATTTTAACTTCTCTGTAATCTCCAAACCATAGTCGTTAAACTTATTTGAAATTGGAAGAACCTTTACTCCAACTGGAGAAAGCCATAGTGGGAATTTTCCTGCAAAGTGTTCAATTAATATTCCCAAAAATCTTTCAACTGATCCAAATAACGCCCTGTGAATCATAACAGGTCTTTGCTTTTCTCCATTTTCATCGATGTAGAATAGGTCAAAATTCTCTGGCATTTGGAAGTCAAGTTGAATAGTTCCACATTGCCAAGTTCTACCTATTGCATCTTCAAGATGGTAGTCGATTTTTGGACCATAGAATGCTCCGTCACCTTCGTTTACAGTATATGAAATACCCCTCTTATCAAGAGCCTGTTTTAAACTAGCCTCTGCAAGATTCCAAGTTTCTATATTTCCCATAAAGTCCTCTGGTCTTGTAGAGAGTTCAACAGAGTATTTAAATCCAAAGGTGGAGTATAGATAGTCTGCTAAGTCTATTAATCTAAAAATCTCCTCTTCAACTTGAGATGGTAGACAGTAAACATGGGCATCGTCCTGTGTAAAAGTTCTAACTCTAAATAGTCCATGTAGAGTTCCAGAAAGTTCATGTCTATGAACTTGACCATACTCTGCAAATCTAATTGGAAGATCCCTATAGGAATGTCTTTGAGAAGAATATACTAAAGTTGAACCAGGACAGTTCATAGGTTTAACTGCATAGTCCTTGTCGTCAATTTTAGTAAAGTACATATTCTCCTTGTAGTGATCCCAGTGGCCAGATCTATGCCATAATTCCTCGTTTAAAATAATAGGAGTTTTAATTTCTCCATATCCATTTTCTTCAAGTACTCCTCTCCACCAATTTTCAAGGTTATTTCTAAGTATCATTCCCTTTGGATGGAAGAATGGAAATCCTGGGCCTTCTTCGTGCATGGAGAATAGATCCATCTCCTTGCCAATTTTTCTATGATCTCTTCTTGCAGCTTCTTCTATTCTATGAAGGTATTCATCTAGTTGGGATTTCTTTTCAAATGAGATGCCATAGATTCTCTGTAACATCTTATTTTTTTCATCACCTCTCCAGTATGCTCCAGCTACTGAAAGAATTTTAAATGCCTTAATCTTTTTAATGTCCTTTAAATGTGGTCCTCTACATAGGTCTGTAAATTCCCCTACTGAATAGATTCCAAAGGACTGTTCATCTGGTAGGTCATTAATTATTTCAAGCTTGTAGTCTTGATTTCTCTCCTTAAAGAATTCAATGGCTTCATCTCTACTTAGAGAGGACATTTCAACTTCATAGCCCTCTTTTAAAATCTTCTTAACCTCACCCTCTATCTTCTCTAAATCCTCTGGAGTTAGTTTGTGATCTAGATCTATGTCGTAGTAAAATCCATTGTCTATTGCAGGTCCAATTGCAAACTTAGTCTCTGGAAATAGTCTTTGAATTGCAAGGGCAAGTACGTGGGAAGATGTATGCCAAAAAATTTCCTTTCCCTCTAGATCTTCAAACTTAACTACTTTAAAATCTCCATCTTCATTTACAACTTCCTTCATTCCCATTATTCGTCCATTAAATACTCCACCTAGACTTGCTCTAGCTAGACCTTCGGAAATATCACTGGCTAACTCATAAATAGTCTTTTCAGTTTCGTATTCCCTTGTACTTCCATCTGGTAGTTTAATTATCATAATTCCTCCTAAAAAAAATAACCCTCATCCAAAGGACGAGGGCCGTGGTTCCACCTTAATTTATTCTCAAATGATTTATCGCACCATAACGCTATCCTTTCAGATAGAGCTCCGGGGTAGTTTTCACTAGATTATTTTATAGACCTTCCACCAATAGTCTACTCTCTAAAAAAATTCACCTAATTACTCTTCCCATCTGCCAATATATTCTACCATATTATATGCTAATTAACTTAAAAATTCCATAGCAAATTGGAATATTTTTACTTCTCCACTTTCTCTCATACTCTGTAACTATGGAATCAGGGTAGTCCTCTAATTTCATATTAAAAGTGTAGTCTAGTGTTTCAAAACCACCACGTTTAAAATATTCCAAACTGTCCTTAAAAAAATCTAAGTCGTCAGTCTTTAAAAATATTTTTGAATCCTCTTTTAAAATTTGTCTATACTTCTTTAAAAAAACTAGGTGGGTTAATCTTCTCTTATGCTGTCTATTTTTTGGCCATGGATTGCAAAAGTTTATATAGATTTCCTCAACTTCTCCTTCGCCAATATAGTTTAGTATCATCTCTGCCTCATAGGGAATTGCGGCAATGTTTTTAACTTCAGTCTCCCTAATCTTTCTCATTGCATATCCAAGGGCATTAGTTTCCCTTTCAATGATTATATAGTTAATAGATGGATTTCTTCTTGCCATTTCAAGGACAAAATCTCCCTTCCCTGGCCCTATTTCCAAATGGATTGGATTGTTATTTTTAAAGTACTCATCCCAATTTCCTCGATACTCCTCTGGATTAAATACTACTCGACTATCCTCCATCATTTCAGGAATTGCCCACCATTTTTTTCTTAATCTCATAATTCCTCCATAGGTATTATGGAGCCATAGTCCTCTATTGGCCTATTACTTAAATACCTAATTTTAATGTTTCTACTCTGTAAAAATTCCAATACTTCCCTTTCAGAAGAGTGGTTATTTAATCTCCCTGTAAAGACTAACTCACCATTAATAAAACCACTTGCCCCTCCAATAAAACCATAGTTAAATCCCTTTAGCTTTACCTGTTTATGGTCTATTAGTAGGGAGTCCACCCTGTCCTTTAATGCAGAGTAAATTGTCCTATCGGAAGTGATAATAAAGTCATCTCCCACAACTGTACTACACTTTGTATATCCCTGTTTTACGTCTATAATTTCATATCCATTTTCTCTGTAAAAATTTAGCAGTACAGGATCAGTATACTTAGTATTATGAACAAAGTAGTTCTTTATTCTAACTCCATTTAGTCCAATGTCATAGGGATAATCTCCTATGGGATTTTCACATGGAATAAAATTAAAATCCATAAAGAGACTATAAAGTGGAAGGCTTTCTCTACTACATACCACTTCTCCGCTAGGCAACTGGTGAATTAGTATATCAGGGTGTCCCTTTAAACCCTCATGTAGTTTTTCAGGTACAGAGTTTATAATTGGAACTCCATAAATTTTTAGCTCCTCTTTCATCTCCAGTGGCATTCTATAATCCACAACAATGTATTTTAACATTTTAGTTCATAGAGGACTATTCCCGTTGCAATGGCTACATTTAAGGAGTCAACTCCTTCTCGTATGGGAATTTTTATACGCTTATCTACCATTTTTAATATGTCCTCACTTACGCCATGAGCCTCGCTTCCCATTACCACTATGGAATTTTCTGGGAAGGTACATTCCTTAATTCCAATGGAATTTTCTAGGGCAGTTGCAATTATTTTGTACTCACTTAAATTTTCTAAGTCCAATAAATTGCCAAAATATATGGGAACTCGAAAAATTGAAGCCATAGTTGAACGAATAGTCTTAGGGTTGTATAAATCTACAGAGTTTTCACCAACTACTACCCCGTCAATATTAAAGGCATCGGCAGTTCTTATAATAGTTCCTAAATTTCCCGGGTCTGAAATTCCATCTAGGTATAAAAATTGACCAAGGGGAAGATTTTTTATTGATCTATCAATAAAATTATAGTAGGAGATAATTCCTTGGGGAGTAATAGTATCAGAAAGATGCTGGATTATTTCCCCATTAGTTAAAATTACCTCTACTCCAGAATTTCTATATCTATTTATTAGTTCTCCATATTCCTCAAGATACTTTTCGTCAATAACTGAATATACGGGAAGAATAGGAGATTCAAAATTTACAATATAACCCTCAACAAAGAAAAGTCCCTCAGAATATCGGGACTTTTTCTTAGTAAGGCTCTTTAATAATTTAATCTTACCATTGGTCTTACTGGTTATTCTCTGCATAGCTTGCCTCAAATTCCTCAATCGAAACTACATCTGCCAGTACAAATAGTATATCCCCATTTAAGATTATAGTATCTCCAACAGGACTGATTAAAATTTCATCTCCTCTGTTAATTGCAAGGACATTAATATTGTACTTACTTCTTAAATTTATACTCTCAAGGTCTTTGCCATACCATGGTTCAATCGCCTTAATATCGAGGAAGGTATATTTATCTGAAAGCTGAATATGTTCTAAGTAATTTTTCTTACTTAGATTATATCCCAGACGATTACCAGAGTCCCTCTCTGGATAGACTACTCTATCTGCGCCAAGTTTCATAAGTATATCTCCCATACGAAGGGTTTTTGCCTTGGCTACAATCTTTCCTATACCTGCTTCCTTTGCAAGAATAGTTGCCATAATTGATGCCTCTAAATTTTCACCAATGGCAACTATTGCAGCGTCAAAATTACTTAGTCCAAGTTCTGATGCCGCCTTTTCATCTAGTACATCACAAATTACTGCAGTTGTTACAAAATCTGAAATATCCTCTATTTTTTCCTCATTTATATCTATACTCATAACTTCATGGCCAAAATCAAATAGGGTTTTAGCCACAGCTGATCCAAATCTTCCTGCCCCAAATACTACAAAACTATTCATTTCTCACCCCACTAAAATCTTTCCACTAGAATACCTAGTTCTCTTCTTTGCTCTCATAATAAGACCCATTGCAAAGGACGCTGGGCCAACTCTACCTACGAACATTAAAAACATTAAAATTATCTTAGAAGGAGCACGAAGTAGTGAGGTAATTCCCCTAGTAACTCCTGTAGTTCCAAAGGCAGATACACATTCATAAAGTATATCTAAAAATATAAAGCTCTCCCTTTCAATAAGGGTAATACCCATCGAGGCTCTCATTACTAATCCATAACCTAGGAATAATATACATAGACTCTTTAGTATGGTTTCAATAGGAATGGTCTTTTTAAAAACTAC
>CAYFUL010000013.1:22063-31925 GCA_964346375.1 uncultured Peptoniphilaceae bacterium | reverse complement strand
CGTTAGAAGCGTCTACAACTTGGTACACAAACCAATCAGAACTACTTACGTCTTTAAAACTGTTTAAAGATGAATTAGAAAGTTCTACAAAGGAATCCTTAGTAGTATTTCTACCGAAAACAGCATTTAAAATTGTAACGGCTTCTGCGCGAGTAATATATTGATCCGGCTTAAAGGTTCCATCAGGATAACCAGTAACTGCCTTAGTACCATAAACCTTGTCAATAGCGTCCTCTGCCCAGTGGCCTTTAACATCTTTAAATCCACTAGACTCTGGGAAACCAGCTTGTTTATATCCACTAATCATAGATGCAAATTCAGCACGAGTAATATTTTGGTTAGGTTTAAAAGTTCCATCAGGATAACCAGAGATCATACCCTTGCCAACAACGAAGTTAATTGCACCTGAGTACCACTCATTATTAGCATCGGCAAATTTAGTATTGTCCTTAGCAAATTTTGCACCATTGTTAAGAAGTCTTGCAAACATCATAGCAGACTCGGCTCTAGTCATATTGCCATTAGGTTTAAAAGTTCCATCTGGATAACCAGAGATATACTGCATTCTACTTAAATCCCCAGTATTTTTATTATCAACTTTGTAGGATATAGTTCTATCGCCATATCCACTCTTTTCAATTTTAACCTTAATAGTCTCGCCGCTTTTTAAATTCCTATTAAGATAAATTGTCACAACACCATTGTCATTAGTAGTAGCACTACCAAGTTTATAGTTATTACTATCATAAATTGTAACAATACTATTTGAAGTACCACTAACCTTTACAGAAGAATTTCCAACCTTGGCTTCGGTAACCTTAATAGTTAGCGCGCTACTATCAGCATCTTTATAAACTCTTACCTCATTTGGATAGTCCACTCTACGAGAGAAGTCGATTTTAAAGTAGCCATCACCATCAGATTTTCCACTACCTAGATAATTTCCATTTCTATCGTAGGCATATAGAAGAGTATTTTTATAAGTACTATAGCCAGAAATATAGTAGTAGTCATGTTGACGTCTACTAATGGAAATTTCAGTACGGTTGTCAGAATAATTGCTTTCAATGTAGAATTTTACCCTATTAGGATATTGAACCGTTGTGTTGTAATCAACTCTAAACCAACCGTCACTACCAGTAGTTCCCTTACCAAGGTATTTATTGTACTCATCGTAAACATAGATAGTGGTATTTTTATAAGAACTATAACCAGAAACATAGTTGTTATAATAATTTCCATTACTTATACTAATTTGCTTTCCTTTAGGAGTAGGGTTCCAATTTATACTACCAAGAGAATATTCCCCATCCTTATAGCCACTCTTTTTAGCAACTAATTTATATTTGTAATTGTAGGGATTAGTAAGATTGTAGATATCAATCCTAAAATCACCGTATTTATCAGCATCAACACGTTTTATTCTTGTATTACCTTCATATAACATTACTTCTGCATAAGATTCAGTTGTTCCAGTAATATATCCATTAGCTATTTTTACATTAGTTATTCTTAATGTCTCTAAAACTTTTTTTCCATAATAGCTCTTTGGACCAGTAACAATTTCATTTCCTGTAATCTGTCCTGTTAAATCACTATTCTTATACCAAGTGTACTCACCATATCCTGGAAGAGTTCCTATTTTTTCTCCAACTGTTTTCTCTCTAGTATATAATACTTTATTCCCAACGTAGAATTTAATTTCTACTGTCTTTGGTACTTCTTCATTACTTATAGTAATCAAACTGCTTCCTACTAACTTACCATTAACTTGATTTAAAAACTTTAACTCATACGTTTTTGCTTCAGCAGTTAAAGCTACTTTCCCTGAGATTACTACAATACCATTTGTATCTTTTGAAGAAAGTCCAGCTGGACGTTTTCCTTCAAGTTTTATTGGTACACTTGTAATATTTTCTCCTTCACCTTTAGTATTTGCAAAATAAGTTTCATTTACACTTTCTCCCTTTTTGGCAGTAATACTTCTACCCGAGAAATAATACTGACTCTCTTGTGGCTCTTCACCTGTAGCAAAAATACTAGTTGGCATTACTCCCAACAACATTACCATTGCTAAAAATAGTGATAGAATTTTTTTTCTATTCATAAATATTACCTCCTATGTATATTCTCTATTATATTATTATTTTTCGAATATTGCATTTCTTACGGGATATTTTAACAAAGTTTTAATATTTTCCAAAAAAGCCTCAAAAAATCATCATAATTTTGAAAACCATTCATCCAAAATAACCTATGGTAGGGGCGGCACGTCCCGAGCCGCCCGCAAAATAGCATTGGAGTTTTACTACCTATCCATTCCAAATTACCGATGTACTATCTCCGCCAAACCTACAACTTTTTTTGTAATTTTTAAAAACAAAAATAATTACAAAAAAAGGCTGAATTTTCATTCAACCTTTCTACTAATCTAATACATATACTTTTACATTTCTTCTACCGAATTTTCTCGCCTGTGCATTTGTGGTGTAGAATAAATCTATTCTATTTCCCTTTATTGCACCGCCTGTATCCTCTGCTACGGCAAATCCATATGTTGGAAATCCGTCCATTGATTCGATATATAATTTACTTCCCAGTGGTATTACCTTTGGATCTACTGCAACTGCTCCTACTCGTGCACGAGTTCCCATTGCTGTTTTACTTCCTGCTGATGGATCATAAGCTGTTGCTTCCATTACTATTACTCTTTTTACTGATTGTCCATTTAGTGATGGTACTTCCTTTGTTCCAACTTCCTCTACTCTATTTACCGCTTCTGTTATTATTTCAGAACTTAGTACCTCTGTGTGATGAGCCTCGCCATTTATGTAGGTTACTTCTACCTTTTCTGTCTTTAGTCCTGTTACTCCTTCTGTAACTACTTTTGACTCACCTTTGTACATCTCATTATTTTCATTCTTTATTGTTTCAAATGGAACTTCTACTTCCTGCTCCACCACATCTTTTGTTATTCTGTCTATTCTTATTTCATCTGATGGGTCTATTTCTTCACTTAGTCCTGGGTGAACTACGTCTAATTCTGTAAGGGATATTTTTAAATCCTCTAGTACTTCTTCTACTGTTTCACCATGAGCTAGTGCAATTCTAAGTCTTTTCCCATCGTAAACTCTAAATGACCCTGGTGCTACTATGGATACTTCCATATCCTCATTTATCTCTGTTTCTATTCCTGGTACTACCTTGCTATATGAATCTACTTCTATTTTTTCTGCTTCAAAAAATTCACCTATGGTTCTTGCCCCTGTTATATATCTACTCTCTACTCCATTTATATTTAGGACTACTTCTTTTCCAAGTACTTTTGCAGCACCTAGTGTTAGTAGAGGAGTGATTGCAACTAGAAGAAGTGTAAACACCATAAGTCTTCTTTTTATTCCATAATTATTCGACATTTTTACCTCCTATATTACAAAAAATGTTACTTTTTTGTAACCTTCTAGTAGTTTAAATGAGAGGTTATAAATTGTCAAATTCCCTGTAACTTTTTTGTAACCTATTGTAAACGTGGTAGTTAGTGGATTTTAAAATACCTTGTAATAATTCTGTAATAATTACATAATTAAATCGGAGATAAAAAATCTCCGATTATTCTCTAATTATAGGTTTTTTTAAAAAAGTTACATTTTTAAATATTACTTTATTGTTACAAAAATCCCCCTATTTCCGTATAGAATTTTACATTTCTCCTATTACATCCCTATTTTCCAATAACATCTTGGTAAAATAATAGGTGAGTTTTGCCGTTAAGCCCCATATTACTTTGTCATTATATTCATAGAAAAAGATTCTCTCGTTTCCCCTTCTAAATTTATAATCCCTTCCCCCTGGTATTAATTCGTAGGGAAAGTTTCCATTCTGGTCTAATTTTATCTTCATCTCATAGCATCGTGGCGAATTTTCAAAGAAGTATTCCAAGGGAACTGAAAATATTTCATGTACTTCATCTTCACTTGGACTAATACTTTCAAATTCTATTTCCTCTATTTTGCCAACAAAACAGTAGATTATTGCCACTCCAGAATTTATTAGGTAGTCAAATTCTCCCAGTAGTTTTATCTTATTTATTGGTATTAATAGTTCCTCCGAGGTCTCCCTCATTGCAGCATAGGATGGTTTTTCTCCTTCCTCTATTCTTCCTCCTGGAAAGGAAATCTCTGCCGGTTGATGCTTTAATCTGTGGGATCTTTCCTCGTAGACTATGTGTAGTTTTCCATTTCGTCTTATAAGGGTTATTAGCACTGCATAGTGATTTTTTATCTCTATGGGCTCAGGTCTATGGTTATTTAGTATTTCCCTTATTCCCTTTTCATCTATTTCCTTCATAGCTTTATATCGCTCCATTTACCTCTGTAGTTCTTCCGTCTTAACAGCTCCAAGGATTCTGGTACTGTATATATTTTTAACTCATCAAAGCCAAATTCCCTTAGCCTCTCCTCAATTATTCCAAGTAGTAGGTTTTCAAAATTATCTGCACCATACTCCTCCATTAGCCTTGGAAGTAGTATGTTCTCTAATTTTTCTTCTACCTCTTCCTCTCGGTATATCTTTTTTAAATATTCCCTTAGTGATTTTAGTAATCTCTCCTTAGATTTTTCTTCTCCTATGGATTTAAAGTAGTAATTATATCCTACTAACTTTCCAATTGCCTTTAGAGCGTCATAGCGCCCCCTTAAAAGGTATTTTTGAGATGCATTAATATCAAAGTTCAAGGTAGAACCCAAAGGCTCTTTAGGACCAATTACAAGGGCGTTTTCTGGAAACACTTCCTTTTTTCCTATTGGATTATTTTTTATTATTACCATTGGAGTTCCCTCTACCATCTTGTGAGGGAGATTATTTATCAGTCCTCCGTCTAAGTAGTAGCCGTCCTCTATTTTTTCTTTTTTAAATAGGGGATGGTAACATGAGGCGATAATGTACTTTTTCATCTCCCCTTCTGGTATGTCCTTTTTAAATAGTTCTAGTCCCTTTAGCTTACTTAGATCAAAGGTTACCAGTCCAAAATCCATAGGACTTTTTCTTATCTTCTCCTCGTCTATTACTGAATCCACCAATTCCCTAAGGGGTGTTGAGTCTAAATATCCGCCTACTGAATCCTCAATCATTGCCGTTGCATCTCGTAGTAGTTTTTTTATTCCCGTCCGTTCTTTTCTCTCGGCTCGTTTAAATTCTAAGGTGCTTTCCCTTTGCCACATATTAAGACACTTTTCTGCGTCTCCCTGTACTATCATCGCTCCATTTAATGCACCTATAGATGTTCCCACTACTCGATTAAAGGTATATCCATTCTCTATAAGAGCATAGTAGGCGCCAATTTCGTAGGCGCCCTTTGCTCCTCCACCTTCTAATACTAGAGAGTACATTAATTAAGCTCTGATGTACAGTGTGGACATCTTGTTGCGTCAATGTGAACTTCTGTCTTACAGAATGGACATTCCTTCGTTGTTGGCGCTGCTTCAACGGGCTTTGCAAATTTATTTTGTACCTTGCTAATTTGACGAATTAGTATAAATATTACTAATGCCGTTAGTAAAAAGTCGATTACATTTTGGATAAATAATCCATACTTTAATACTGCCGCTCCTGCTTCTTCTGCTGCTGCTAAATTTGCATAGGTATTTCCATCTAGCGGTACAAATAGGTTGGAGAAGTTTACTCCTCCTGTTAGTATTCCTATTATTGGCATTACAATATCATCTACTAGAGAGGTTACTATTTTTCCAAAGGCACCCCCAATAATTACTGCAACTGCCAAATCCATTACATTTCCTCTGTTGATAAAGTCTTTAAATTCCTGAATAAAATTTTTCATACTGCCTCCCATTTTACAATTTCAATATTATTTTTCTTCAGTAGTTCTAGGGCATATTCATCTATTCTATATGAATCCCTATAGATAATCTTTGTAATTCCCACTTGAACTAGCGCCTTCGTACAATTTAAACATGGAAAGTGGGTAATATATGCCCTACATCCCTTTAGTGATATTCCTTCCTTTGCACAGTAGAGTATTGCATTCATCTCTGCATGAATAGTTGCAATACAGTGGCCGTCTCTCATAGTATGTCCTACGTCTATACAGTGGGGATTTCCAGATACCGATCCATTATATCCAGTAGATACGATTCTATTTTCCTCATTTACTATTACACAACCTACATAGGCCCTATCACAAGTTGAACGAGATGCTACCATCTCTGTTATTTCCATAAAATATTCATCCCATGATTTTCTCATTATACCGCCTCTTTTGCCAATTTATCCGCCAGTTCATTATACTTTACTCCGCTATGTGCCTTTACCTTTACAAATACCACTTGGATTTTATCCTTTATGCTATCGTAGTATGCCTTGTACTCCTTCGTTGCAAGTCGATTGGTTTTCCAATTGCCTAAAGGCCAATTTTCTATGCCTGTGTAGTCGTAGTGAAGGTATAATTTACTTGCTCCCTGTGAAATCGCAATGGATATTGCCTCCATTGAGCCGTATATTTCTCCGGCTACATTTCTCATAGATGAGTCCTCGTGGTTGTAGTACCTTTTAGAAAACTCTTTTGAGTAGTCCTCTCCAAAGATTATTCCCCCGTAGGAAAAACTTCCATCACTTGGATTGTATGAACCATCTACATAGGCAATTAATTCCCCCATTTTTAAACTTTGAAACTCTTCTTTACTTTCAGTTCCAATAAATTTTAGTGCTTCCTCCTCTGTGGAAAACTTCTTATAAATTGCGCCGCTATATCCCTTTACCTGTGCCTCGCATTCTGCCCAAGTGGAATATATTCCCGGCGTTTTCCCAACCTTTACAGCGTAGTAACTCATAGTTTTGAATCTACTGCCTTTAAAATACTCTCTTCCCTTTCCCTAAGGTCCTTTAATATTTCACTCATTTTATCCTCTAAGTCCTTATTAAACTCCTGGTCCTTAATTGAGAGTAGATTTATTCTTACATTGTAAAACGCTCCAAGTATTGCAGATCTTCCTGATAGTATTCCCACTCCAACATCTGTTATTGCATTTGGGTTACCTAGTTCTGCAATTTTACTTCCATACTCAAATAGACTATTTGAAAGTAGCCCTATTTCCATCGGTACATTTGCACATTCCTTTAGTGCATCCTGTAGTTTTTTAGTCCTTGCTTCCTTTTCCTCCTCAGTATCCTTTGGAAGTTTCATTACCTCCATCATTTCGTTAAAGACCCTTGCGTCCTCGTCTATTAATTTTACAAGTCTATCCTTAATTTTTACAAGTTCTCCTCTTAATTTTGATACTTCCTCGTGGGCATCCTTGTACTTTTCGCTCTTAGTAGTTAAGTCGCAAACCATTATAAGAAGGCCTGCTCCTAATGCTCCAAGATTTGCACTTACGGCTCCGCCCCCAGGTGCTGGTAGTTCACTTCCAACTTCGTCGATAAATTCACTTACAGTTTTCTCTCTTAACATAGTCCCTCCTAAAATAGTACTTGTTCTAAATCTAGAGTATGGTTTCTCGTATAGTATTTAAATACATCTACCATTGCCTCTAGTGGAATAAAACCTATTATCTCCGTCTCTCCTACAGTTACGCCATACCTTTTCGCCTCAAACTTTATCATTTCAAGAGCCTGATAAATTGAGGACTCCCTATAGTCCACCATATTAATAGAAACCTGTACTAGATCTCTATCCTCTAGTTTTAGTCCTATTGCCTTTACAGCCTTTAGTCCTCCCCCAGAGTGTCTAATTTTTTTTGCAATGTCCTTTGCAATTTCCAAATTATTTGAGTTTAAATTTACATTAAATGCAATTAGATGAAATCTTGAGCCAACTGCAACTACTCCAAATTTTTCGTTAAATTCCCTTGGGCCATAGTCTGGAATCCAATTGTCGTCTTTTAATTTTTGAGAAAATCCTTCGTACTCTCCTCTACGAATATCTGCAAGGTTTTTTCTGTCCGAAGTCCTTGCATTTTTTTCATACATATATACGCCAATTCCCAAGTCGCCAATTTTACTTCCTAACTCTTCCGCCGCCTCTATACATTCCTCTTCTCCATCACTAATTAGGGGAATAAAGGGAATTACATCTACCGCACCCATTCTCGGATGGGCGCCCCTATGATTTTTCATATTAATATTTTCTAGTGCAAACTTTACAGAATTTAGTAGAGCATTAATTAAGGGACCCCTTTCTCCAACAAGTTCCACTACCGTTCTGTTATGGTCCTCGTCACTTTGGTAGCCCTTTAATTCTACCCCTTCTATATTTCTAAAATTGTCCAAAATACCCTCAATAATCTTCTTATCTCTTCCTTCAGAGTAGTTGGGAACAACCATCATTCTCATATTACCACCTCCATCTCCATTATACACGATTGGTAGAATTTATTTTATTCCAAATTAAAAATCCCACCTACTAAAAGTAAGTGGGAAATTTTTAAACTTGTCTATTATAAAATGATATACCTATTAATTCCGGCCCCGTATGACAGCCTATTACTGGCGCAAGATCTGTCTCAATAAATTCTTTAATACCCAGTTCTTCAATAAGTAGGTCTTTAATTTTTTCAGCCCCTTCTAAATTATCGGAGTGTATAATTCCTACAACTTGGTTTGAAACACTGTCGTCCTTCATTTCGCTTTTTAGTATATCTATCATCTTCTGGTATGCCCTATGAGTTCCACGAACCTTGTCTATTCCCTCTAGGCTTCCATCTTCTGCAACATGGAGTATTGGTTTTATGTTAAGCATTCCCCCAATTACCGCTTGGGTTTTACTTACCCTACCTCCATTGTATAGGTACTTCATATCGTCTACAGAGAAGATGGTTTTACTTGCATCTATTCTCTTATTTACCTCTTCAAGAATTTCATCAAGAGTAGCTCCTGCCTTTACCATCTCTGCCGCCTTTAAAACTATCATCTTATACCCAGCACTAGTGGTTTTAGTATCTACTAGCTCTATTCTTAAATTTGGGTTCTCCTTTAAAATATCTTCCTTCGCCTGTTCTGATGAATTAAATGTTCTAGAAAGGGCTGCAGAAAATCCAAGGTACACTATTTCATCATATTCCTTTGAAAATTCTTTAAACTTTTCATAAAAGGTAAAGGGAACTAAAGCGGAGGTCTTGTACATTGTACCCTCTCTCATCTTCTTATATATTTCCTCTGGAGTTATATCCACTCTATCTCGGTATTCTATATCCCCTTCAATAATGGTTATTGGTAGTATTTCTACACCATACTCTTCAGCTTCAGCCTTTGAAAATTCGCACGAGCTATCAGCTATTAACTTAATCATACTTCCTCCTCTATATAGTAAGTAAACCCTTCGCCTTCTACTTCGTGTACAATAGACACATATACAAATGCCCTTGGATCTATTTTTTTTATAAATTTCTTTACTTGAACATACCTACTCTTATCAAGTACAGTCATTATAACTGCCTTATCCTCATTTGAAAAACCACCTTGGGCTTTAAAAATTGTACTTCCTCTGTCTAACTTTAGTATGTAATTATTTATCTCCTCATAGTATTTTGAGACAATAGTTACGTTAAACTTCACATTAAATCCAGCTAGGAATTGATCTATTACTAGAGAATTTAAAAGCACTCCAAATAATGCATACATCCCCGGTTTAATTCCATAGACCATTCCTGCAAAAAGGGTAATAAGTCCATCAACAATAAGTAACCCAGATCCAAAGGATATACCCGTAAACTTTTGCAGTAATTTTGCAAGTATATCAGTTCCTCCAGTAGAGGCACCTTGGTGAACTACTATTGCCGACCCAACTCCATTTAACACCATTCCAAAAACTATTAGTAAAAAATAATCCTCAACTATAGGGGTTGTAACG
>CAYFUL010000013.1:0-22053 GCA_964346375.1 uncultured Peptoniphilaceae bacterium | reverse complement strand
GGAATAGATTTTTTCAAGTACCCATAGCCAAAAACTCATAATAAGAGAGGCATAGACTGTAAAAAATCCAAAGTTACTTCCAATTAGAAAGAACCCCATTAAAATTAAGACAATATTTAGCACAAGAAGAATTACTGTTAGGGGAATAACTTTAAAAATTCCCTCTAGTACCATTGCAAGTCCCGTTGCGCCACCAACTGCTAAATTTGCTGGAGCTAAAAAAATATGAAAGGAAATACAAACTATTAGCACTCCAATATTTACAAATAAAAATTGTTTAGGAAAATTTTTCGTCATACAGATATATTATCTTAAATTTAACCATTAGTAAACCTGTGAAGTTTTAAGAAATGTTAAGAAAATTTTTATAGATAAAATTTATATAACGACCTAAATCTCAATAGATTTTATAAACGCTAAAAAATTACTGTAATAAAGTTATATCACAAGTTCTTGAATATTAAAAAAATCTAGCCTATATTATAAAAAAAGGGAGGTAGGAACATGGTAGTTTTAACAGGTAGTAACCTTACTATTGAAGATGTAATAAAAGTTTCAAGACATTACGAGGAAGTACAAATTCACAGTGATGCAATTGAGAAGATAAATAATTCAAGGGAAATAATTGACAATATTATAAAGCGAAACACACCGGTGTACGGAGTAAATACGGGATTTGGTTCTCTTTGTAATGTTTCAATTGAAGAGGAACTTCAAAGTAAACTTCAAGAGAATTTAATAAGGAGTCACTCTGCCGGATTTGGCGATCCATTTGACGAAGAAGTAGTAAGGGCAATACTACTAATTAGAATTAACTCCCTTGTAAGGGGATATTCAGGTATAAGATTAAGTGTACTTGAAACTATGGTAGAGATGTTAAATAAAAACGTAGTGCCATTTATACCAGAGAAGGGTTCCCTCGGAGCAAGTGGAGATCTTGCACCACTTGCCCACTGTGTACTACCAATGTTAGGACTGGGACGAGCGTACTACAAGGGAGAACTAGTAGATGGAAAAGTTGCCATGGAAAGGGCGGGGATTTCTACAATAACCCTAGTTGAAAAGGAAGGACTTGCACTAATAAATGGAACAACTGTACTAACAGCAGTGGGAGTTTTTGCACTATACGATGGAATAAATCTATTAAAGCTACAAGATATTGCAGGGGCACTTTCCCTAGAAGCACATAGGGGAATAATCGACGCCTTTAATTTAAAAATACATGAGGTTAGGCCACAAAAGGGTCAGCTAACTACGGCAAGAAATATTTTAGCACTAGTAGAGGGTTCAAAAAATATGACCCATTCTACAAATAAGAGAGTACAAGACGCATACTCCTTAAGATGTATGCCACAAATACACGGCGCAAGTAAGGACACATTAGAATATGTAAGGGAAAAAGTTGAGATAGAGTTAAATTCTACAACGGACAATCCAATAATTACACTAGATGGAGATGTAATATCAGGAGGAAATTTCCACGGGGAACCATTGGCACAGCCCTTCGACTTTTTGGGAATAGCCCTTGCAGAAATTGGATCCATTTCAGAAAGACGACTAGAGAGATTAGTAAATGGACACCTAAGTAACTACCCATCCTTTTTAGTAAAAAATCCAGGGGTAAATTCAGGATTTATGATAGTACAGTATTCAGCAGCATCATTGGTAAGTGAAAATAAAATCCTTGCCCATCCTGCAAGTGTAGATTCAATACCATCATGTGAAAATCAAGAGGACTTTGTATCAATGGGAACTATTGCCGCAAGAAAGGCATATTCCATTTTGAAAAACTCCAGAAGAGTAGTAGCAAGTGAAATATTTGCAGCAGTTCAAGCCCTAGACTTTAACGAAAATGTAGAGGACACCCTTGGAAAGGGAACACTACCAGCGTATAGAAGAGTAAGGGAAGTAGTAGATTTTATTTGCGAAGACAGCCATATAGAAATGTACGAAGAACTAGAGAAGGTTACGAAAATATTAGAGGACGAAAGTCTACTAGAGGTAGTAATAAAAAACGTACCATTGGAATATTAAGGAATGAGGAGAGAAAAATTCTCTCCCTTTTTTAATGCTAGTTTATTCCGAAACAGATTTTATTCTCTCCCTATAATCTAAAATAATATCTTCCAGCGTAATGGACTCCATGGATTTTTCTGCGTCCCTTTGTATCTTTTCGTAAAAGTCCTCCAAGGCATATTGAATATGTACTCCCACACCACATTCTGGATTCGTACCTGTATTTATATGAATAAGTGGTTTATTTCCTTCCACTGCTCTATATACATGGAGTAAATTTATTTCACTTGGATCTCTTCCAAGGCGTGGCTCTGCTTTTCCCTGTTCACTTATTATTAGTCCACTATTTTTTAAATCCCCCATTAATTTTCTAACATAGGATGGATTTGTCTTTATACTCTCTGCAATATCTCCACTGGTTAAATTTTCCTTCTCATGTTCACTTATAAACACTAAAATATGAACTCCATTACTTAATCTAGTTGAGTATTTCATTTTACCTCCACTTATATTTTTAAAAACAACAGGTTATACTATACTTGTTACTTTTAAAATAACATGTTTTAAAATTTTTTTCAAATCGAGGTGTAAAATGAATTTCTACGAAAGTTTAGTTAATCAAGTTCAGATGAACTACTATAATTACTACTCCTACTACCAAAATGGAAGTACTCCATATAAATTAACCTCCCTTCCAAAACCATCCTATGATGAACAAATTGAAGACTTTATAAATAGAGTTGAAGGAGCTGAAGTTATTATTGTTGGCGGCGGGTCTGGTCTATCTGCTGCAGGAGATGGAGATTTTTACTATGAGGACAACGAATCCTATCGTAAGTACTTTGGCAAATTTAGAGATAAGTATGGTTTTAAAGGCGCCTTTAGTGGAATGTACTACCCCTACAAAACTCGTAACGAATTTTGGGGATACTTGGCAACTTTTTTAAATACTACTCAAAGTGCAGAACTTAGAAAGCCATACAAGGACCTAGATGAAATTTTAAGGGGCAAGGATTTTTCATCCTTACTACTAATCAAGACGCACAATTTACAAGGCTATATCCTGATGAAAAAATCAGGCAAATTCAAGGAGACCAAAGATTTTTCCAATGTTCTAAATCCTGCCACGACGGTGTATGGGATGCAACTATTCCCGTTAAGGAAATGATTAATGCCATGGGAGAAGGTACTACTGTTCCCGATGAGTACATTCCTAGATGTAGTGTATGTGGAGCTGAATCCTTTACCTGGGAAAGAGGATATGGAAATTTTTTACAGGGAAGTAGGTACAACTATGAGTACGAAAAAATTTCAAACTATATCTTAGAAAATAAGGACAAGAAAATTCTATTTCTTGAACTGGGAGTTGGTAGAATTACCCCTATGTTTATACAGGAACCATTTTGGTACTTAACTGCCTCTCTTCCTAACGCCTACTATATCTCCGTAAATAAGGACTACGATTTTCTTCCAGAGGTTATTGAAAATAGAGGTAGTATGATTGTGGGAGATGTTGGAAAGGTACTTGAAGATGTTAAAGAAAGAGCCAAGGTGAAACTATGAAAGTCAGTGAAATTTTAAAAAATGCCCATGCTATTTTAATTACTGCAAGTAATGGACTATCCATTGCCGATGGATACCATATTTTTGCCGGTAATAGTTGGTTTTTTGAAAACTTTAGTGATTTTCATGGAAAGTATGGAATAAGTTCTCCCCTTGAAGGAATTTATTACTCCTATCCTTCTGAAAATGAAAGGTGGGCATTTTTTACTCGCCTTACTAATCTAGTTCACTACTCCTATTCTCCCAGCGAGATGATGAAAGCTCTATACAGTTTAGTTAAAGATACTCCCCATTTTATTCTAACTTCCAATGGAGAGGATCACTTTACTCCAAGTGGATTTAAGGGCGAAGTTATTTATGAAATCGAGGGAAGTTTGCCATATTTTAGCTGTTCTAATAATTGTACAGACGCAGTCTACTCAAATAGAGATGCCATTGCAAAAATGACTCCCTACGAAAATTTAACCTCTATTCCCGATGAAGCTCTACCTCGTTGTAAAAACTGCGGAAGTATTATGAGACCATACCTTATAGGGAATAGTAATTTTACCTTTACCAAGAGATGGCAAAGACAAAATTTAGCCTTTAATAATTTTGTCAATACCTATAGGGATAAAAACCTTGTTGTTCTTGAATTTGGCATTGGATATAGAAATCAACTTATTAAAGCTCCAATTATGAGGCTAGTTTCTGAAAATCCAAGTATGAGGTATATTACCATTAACAGGGGTGAGATTTATATTCCAAAGGAAATTGAGGATAGATCCATTGGTATAGATGGTGATTTAAAGGAAGAGATCTTAAATTTAGTTTATTAATATAAATTTGACCAATTGCCTCTTTTGGAATAAAATCCTATTGGAGGTAAAGATGAAAAATAGAATTTTTAATACTACCCTTCTAATTTTAGTGGCACTTCTCTGTACCATATCTTCCATGTACATTGGCACACTAAACTATTCGGAGGGTATTTTTATTAGTTCCTTTAAAGAGCCACTAATACTACTTATAAATTTTATACCTGTATTTTTACTACTGGTATTTATACTACTACTTACTAAGAGTTTTTCTTTCTCTACAATTTTTACTTTTGTACTGGTAAACTCTCTAGCTTTTATAAATTATCTAAAGGTCCTATATAGAATGGAGCCATTAAAGTACTCCGACAAATCCCTTGTATTTGAAGGCTGGACTATGATAAAAAAATATGGCTTTAAGTTAAATTTAAAGCTTGTTCTTGGTGGAGTGGCTATTATTTTACTAATTGCTATACTTGTAATAATTTTACGACGAGTATAATTCTCATACCCACGAAGAATTTTTGCCATAATTTAACTACTCCTCCTTGTAATTTTTACAAGGGAGGTAATTTTTAGTGACAGCCTTTACTATTCCCTTGGGGTAGAGTCTGGATTAAATACATGGCTTGAAGTTGACTCCTATTCCTCAAAGGGATTTGTATATCCATTAATTCGTACTATAAAAACTTCCTCAACTTACAAGTACAAGGACTACGATAAAAATAGAGCAATAGCCACCCTTGAAAAGTATGAAGAGGAAAAAATTCCAGAGGATAAAAAAGTCCATGTAATTTCCATAATGTTGGAATCCTACAAGGACTTCTACAAATTTCAAAATGACAGCTTAAAATTTAACTACGACCCCTACGAATACTTTCATAGGCTTCAAAACGAGTCCATCTACGGTTCAATAGTACCTAATTCCCTTGGAGGGGGAACCTTTGAAACTGAAGCCCATGTACTTACAGGGTACAAACATCTTCCAAATTTTAACCAAAAAAAGAGATCCTACCCAATGTATTTTAAGGAGAATGGATATAGTACATTTGCAATGCATCCCTACGACGGGCTCTTTTATAACAGGGTAAATGTCTATAATAAATTGGGCTTTGACGAGTTTTACCACTTGGGAAATTATTTTAAAGACTACTACGAAAGTATTCCCATGGATATTCAAGTTTATCCACACCTAATTGAAAAATTAAATTCTACAATAAATTCAAATAGGTATTTATTTTCTCACATAGTAACCTACGAAAATCATGGACCATATAGTACAGATAAAATTTTCGGCGAAGAAAGGCCAATAGTCTATTCAAGTGAGTATCCCACAGAGTGGTACAATTATTTTTCAAACTACCTACTTGGAATGAATTCTGCAACGAATGCACTGGAATTTTTAATAGAACACTTACGAGAATTTAACCAGCCTATTGTAGTAGTTCTCTATGGAGATCACTGCCCATCAATGGGAGAGGGACTAGAGGTATTTAATATATTTGGAATAGATGCCGATGTAAAGAGTAAAGAGGGGATAGTAAATGTCTACGAAACTCCCTACTTAATTTGGGGAAATGACGCGGCGAAAAATACCCTTGGAGTGGAATTAGTAGGGGAAGGCCCAACAATGGACCCAGAATATCTATTTCCATTTGTATTTAAGACGATAGGATATGGGGGAGACTCCTATAACGGACTACTAATGGATCTTACAGATGCAGTTACAGTTTACAAGGACGGAATATTTATGGAGAGAGTACAGTGGACAAATAAACTATCAGACGACGCAAATGATAGGATAGGAGATTTTTTAAACGTGGAATATTATTTAGGGTTTAAGAAGAAGGATTAGGATGAGCATTTTTTGATGTTAAATAATTTAGAGGCAACAAAAAAATGAACGTAAATAAATATTATCGACCGAAAAACGGTCGTAAAAACGGTGCAAATTTATACGACCGTTTTTTTGACCTTTATTAAATTTTTTCCCTCTTGGTATATGATGTGTATAGTAATTCGTGGGCTCTCTTTCCGTATACTTCTCCTAGATATTCGTCGTATATCTTCTTTATCATTGGATTTTCGTGGCTCTTTCTTAGTGGTTTATTTCTGTCTATTTCATACAGTGCCTCTTGGCGCTTTTTAATTATTTGTGAATTTCCATGGTGGTATGGTTGGCCTCCGCCTCCTATACATCCGCCTGGACATGCCATTATTTCTATTGCGTCAAATTCATTCTCTCCCTCTCGTATAGACTCTAGTAGTTTTCTTGCATTTCCTAATCCATGGGCGATGCCTATTTAAAAATCTCTTCCCCCTATTGGAATAGTTGCACTTCTTATTCCACTTAGTCCTCTTAATTCGTGAAACTCTACGCTATTTAATGTCTCCCCTGTTAGTACTTCGTATGCTGTTCTACAAGCTGCCTCTATTACTCCACCTGTTGTTGCAAATATTACTCCCGCTCCTGTGGATTCGCCCATTAGTGGGTCAAAATCTGATTCCTCTAGGGAATTAAACTCAATGCCAAATATATCTATTAGCCTTCCCAATTCCCTTGTAGATAGTATTATATCTACGTCCTTCATTCCGTGGTTTGTCAGTTCTGAACGAGATGCCTCTGCTTTTTTTGCTGTACAAGGCATTACGGAAACCATTACTATATTTTTTGGATCTATGCCTGATTCCTTTGAATAGTATGTCTTTACCATTGCCCCATCATTATCTGTGGAGACTTACAAGTTGATGGTATATCTAACATATCTGGGAAGTTTGTCTCTATAAATCTAACCCACGCTGGACAACAGCTTGTTAGTATTGGAAGGGTCTTATTATTTTTTACTCTGTCTACTAATTCTGTTGCCTCTTCCATTACTGTTAAATCTGCTGAAAAATCTGTATCAAATACCTTGTCAAATCCAAGTTCTCTCAATGCCGATACTAATTTTCCCGTACTTATATCTCCAGGCCCTGCTCCAAATAGTTCTCCTATTGCAACTCTTATTGCCGGTGCAACTTGTACTACTACGTATTTTTTTGGATCCCTTAATGCGTCTATTACCTTTTTAGTTTCGTCTATTTCTACTATGGCTCCCGTTGGATATACTGCGGCACACTGTCCACAGAATGTACATGAACTGTCGTCTAGGGCTATGTTAAATGACGGTGCTACTACTGCTTCAAATCCTCTATGTAGTGCTGAAAGGACTCCTACTGTCTGTACTTCGTTACACATACTCTCGCATCTTCTACACATTACACATTTCGTAGGATTTCTTGCAATTGCTGCACTTGAACTATGTACTCCATGTTCTGAAATTTCTCCTGAGAATAATATTTCCCTTATTCCCATTTTTACTGCAAGTTCTTGTAACTCACACTCTAAATTCTTTGGACATACTAGACAGTCCTTTGGATGGTCGGATAGTAGTAGTTCAAGGTTGGTCTTTCTTGCTGATACTGCCTTTGATGAATTTGTCCTTATTTTCATTCCATCTGTTATCACTTCTGAACAGGCTGTACATAAATTTCGTCTTCCCTCTACTTCTACCATACATAGTCTACAACTCGATGGCATATTTTCGTAGCAAAAGTCCTCTAATTCCATGTGACATAGTGTGGGAATTTCTATTCCAATACTCCTTGCCCCTTGGAGAATAGTGGTACCCTCGTTAACTTCTATTTCAATATTATTAATATAGCACTTCATAATATCCTCCTATGGCTTTATTATTGCCCCTGATGGACATACGCCATAGCATGTTCCACAGGAAATACAATGGTGTTCATCTATTACATGGGTACTTTTAATTCTCCAGCTATACACTCTACTGGACATACCTTTGCACATATTCTACAACCTATACATCTATCTCGGTCTATTTCATATGCCTTTTTAACTTCATGTCTTGCATATTTTTCATACTCATCTCTAAAATATGTCATTGTAGAAAGTACTGGATTTGGTGCAGTTTGACCTAGTCCACAAGCGGCAGTTTCTATTATATCGTTACATAGTAACTCTATTTTTTTAAGCTCCTCTAAATCTGACTCTTGGTCAATTAATTTAGTAAGCATCTCCAACAATCTCTTAGTACCAATTCTACAAGGAGTACACTTTCCACAGCTTTCGTCTGTTGTAAATTCTAGGTAGAACTTTGCAATATTTACCATATCGTTATTTTCGTCCATTACTATAAGTCCACCTGAACCCAGCATTGCCCCTATCTCTTTTAGATTTTCATAGTCTATTGGCGTATCTATATTTTCTGTTGTAATCATTCCACCAGATGGTCCACCAATTTGTACTGCTTTAAATCTCTTTCCTCCAGGAATTCCTCCTCCAATGTCGTAGACTATTTCCCTTATGGTTATTCCCATAGGTACTTCTACAAGTCCAACATTGTTTACATTTCCTGCAAGGGCAAATACCTTAGTACCTGTTGAATTTTTTAAGCCTATTGATGAAAACCAATCTGCTCCCTTTAAAATTATCTGTGGAATATTTCCATAGGTCTCAACATTATTTACAGTGGTAGGATGACCTAAGTAACCCTTTACTGAAGGGAATGGTGGTTTTCTAGTAGGCTCTCCTCTCTTACCCTCTACAGAGTGAATTAAGGCAGTTTCCTCTCCACATACAAAGGCTCCTGCGCCAAGTCTTATTGCAATATCAAAATCAAAGCCAGAGTTAAAAATATTCTTACCAATAAGTCCAAGTTTAGTCGCCTGTTCAATGGCTATTCTTAATCTCTTTATTGCAAGAGGATATTCTGCTCTTATATAAATAATTCCGTGGTTTGCTCCTGTAGCATAGCCTCCAATAATCATTGCCTCTATTACAGAATGGGGGTCTCCCTCTAGTAGAGATCTATCCATAAATGCACCAGGGTCTCCCTCGTCTACATTACAGAAAATATATTTTTCAGGGTCCTCTGACTGTGCCGTGGCTTTCCATTTTAATCCCGTTGGATAACCTCCGCCGCCTCTACCGCGAAGTCCAGATTTTATTATTTCATCTATAACCTCTTCTGGAGTCATTTCTGTTAGTACCTTTGCAAGGGCAGAGTAGCCATCGCGAACTATGTACTCGTAAATATTTTCTGGGTCTATCATTCCACAGTTTCTCAGTACGATTCTAGTCTGTTTTTCATAGAAATCCATATTGTGTTGATTGCTAACATATTCTCCAGTCTTTGGAGATTTAAATAATAGCCTTTCAACTGGACGACCATGCATAATATGTTCGTTTAGTATGTCATCTACATCATCTGGAGTTACAGAAACGTAGAACACATTGTCTGGGAATATTTTTACTATAGGACCTTTACCACAAAATCCAAAGCATCCTGTTCTCTTTGCCTCTACGTCGTCTAAAAATCTAGACTTAATTCCCTCGTTAAATCTCTCAAGAATTTCTATGGAGTCTGCAGAAGTACAACCTGTACCTTGGCAAACTAATATTTGTATTCTAATTCTATTTTTCATATTATTCCTCTACTTTCTTGGGAGGTCTTCCTCTTCTAGGTTTACTTGATTCTTCTTCTATACTCTTGTCTTCCTCTATTTTTCCTGTAATAGTTTCAGTTTCGCTTTCCTCTACGATTTTTACATCTTCAATTTTTTCAGCGTCTTCAACTTCTTTAACTTCACCTAGATCTTCAAGTTGAGGAATTTCTTCCTTACTACCATTTTTAAGAAGGTATATCTTTGAGATAAACTCCTTAATAATATCTGCCTTTATAGAATCTGTCTCCTGCTCCATAGTGTAGTTATAGGAGATTTCAATTTTAAACTTAGAATTTTGACTTGGGTCGTCCTTATAAATTAGCTTTACATTTTCATCAACATACTTGTCGATATAGTCCTTTAAAGATTTTATCTGCTTAGAAATATCAGAGTAGTACTCCGTTTCATTTCCAGTTATTACAATATTTAATAGCTCATTATCGTGCATATGGCCAATTTCTCTAAGGAGCATATCCTCCTGGTGGCGCGACTTTATCTTTTTTAAATCATCTAAACTATTTACCTTCATCGCCTAACTCCTTACTTCTATATTCACTGATAATACTATCTATCATATCGAGAGTTACCTTGCCATAAATCTTGTCGTTAATTTTTACAACAGGTCCAATTCCACAAGCACCCAAACATCTTATGGACTTTAGGGAAAATAAGCCGTCCTCACTTAATCCATCCATATCAATTTTTAGTAGGTCATTTAATTGGTCCAGTAGGGGTTGGGATTTTTTTACGAAACAGGCTGTACCCATACAAACTTCAACTTGGTATTTTCCCATGGGAATCTCGTTGAAAAATGAATAGAAGGTTACAATGCCATTGATCTTCGCAGATGGGACATCGATTTCCCTAGCAATATGTAGTTGCAATTCCTTTGGCAAGTATCCAAAAAACCGACTGGGCGTAGTGAAGTATGGTAATTAAATTTAACTCCTTATCTTCAAAGGAATCTATGTATGCGTCAACCATACTTAGCTTGGTTTTATCCAATGTTTTCATGTCGAACAGCGTCATTTTCTCACCTCAAATTTTTTACTAGTATAAAACTTTGTTAATTCTATAACCAAAATTATTTTACAATAATTTTTAAACTTTGTCGCCTGATGAAAACGTAATTATTTTTAGCATTAATTTATTTTTTATGAATTTTTTTAAGCTGTATAAGAAATTTTATAAATGTTTTTTTGTAGATCTACCTTGTTTTTTAAAAATAAAATTTTAAAATAGATTGTTAAAATTTTCTCTAGAGTATAAAATAAAAACAAAGGAGGTACTATGAAAAGAGTAGCTATAGTTGCCATAATAGTTGAAGATGTAAATTGTGTTGATGAATTAAATAACATCTTGCACCAATATAGGGATAGTATTATTGGCAGAATGGGTATTCCCTATCCTGAAAAGAATATAAATATAATTTCCATTGCCATGGACGCAGAGCCTGATACTATAAATTCCCTTGGTGGAAAATTAGGCAGGTTAAAGGGAGTTACTACAAAGACACTCTATTCTACAAAGGAATGACAAAAACTACGGATATTTGTGAAAAAATTTATAGGGAAAAATCCCTAAACTTTTCCGATTTTAATTACCTAATGGATCTTAGTGATTTTAAAGAATTAAACGAGTATGCAAGGAAAATTGCACTTAAAAATTTTTCCAACAAGATCTACATTAGGGGGCTTATTGAATTTTCCACCTACTGTAAAAATGACTGTTACTACTGTGGGCTTAGAAAATCAAATAAGGCAGTAAATAGATTAAGACTAACAAAGTCTCAAATTCTATCCTGTGTAAAACGAGGTGTAGAAAATAATATTCACACCATTGTGTTACAAGGGGGAGAGGACCCAGAAATCTCCATAGATTTTTTTAAAGAGGTTATTGGAGAAATTAAGTCTAGCTTTCCACAGGTTGCCATTACAATTTCCGCAGGGGAGATGGACTTAGAGGACTATAAAATTTTAAAGGACCTTGGAACTGATCGATACTTACTTCGCCATGAAACTGCCTCTATTAAACACTATAATAGACTTCATCCAAAATCCATGAGCTATGAAAATAGAATTAACTCTCTTAAAATTTTAAGGGAACTTGGATTTCAAACTGGATGTGGAATGATGGTAGGCTCTCCTTTTCAAACCAGGGAAAATCTATTTGAAGATTTACTCTTTATAAGAGAATTTAAACCCCATATGGTTGGACTTGGACCCTTTATTCCAAATGAGGATACTCCATTTAAATCCTACCCTCAGGGAAAACTAGAAGACGTTTTAAAAATACTTAGTATTGTACGACTACTAGATGAAAAAATTCTACTACCTGCTACTACAGCCCTCGGTACAATTCATCCAACTGGCAGAGAGATGGGAATACTAGCAGGAGCAAATGTACTTATGCCAAATATTGGAGAAGATGAACTTAGGAAAAATTACAAGCTATACAATAATAAAATCGGAACTGAACTTGAGAATGAAGACGACTATAATCGTCTGGATTCAAAACTAAAGACTATTGGATATGAAATCTCCACAAGTAGGGGAGATTACTGATTGGAAACTTTTGTGACCAGAAAGGAGAAATATGTACAATAAAAATTCAAAGGTGGCAGAGGAATTTATTAACCACGAAGAAATTCTTAA
The DNA here is from genome assembly GCA_964346375.1 of uncultured Peptoniphilaceae bacterium. Lineage (GTDB taxonomy): Bacteria > Bacillota > Clostridia > Tissierellales > Peptoniphilaceae > CAYFUL01. The sequence continues at coordinate 9,512 of CAYFUL010000013.1, read as the reverse complement.
TACATTAAAATACGCAGAGGAAAATTCTCACAATATACCTCTTCTTGAAAAGACACTTGCTAAGGCAGAACTTGGAAATGGACTAGACCATAGAGAAGCTGCACTACTAGTTCTTTCAGAGGAGTATTTTGTAATGGAAAAAATTAAATCCATTGCAAAAAAAATTAAGGAGGAGCACTACGGAAATAGAATAGTGCTATTTGCCCCTCTATATCTTTCAAACTACTGTGTAAATGGATGTGTATACTGTCCTTACCATGTAAAGAATAAAAATATCCGAAGAAAAAAACTCTCTCAAGATGAAATTAGAGAAGAGGTTATTGCATTACAAGACTATGGACATAAAAGACTTGCCATAGAACTTGGAGAGGACCCAATAAATAATCCAATGGAGTATATTTTAGAGAGTATTAAAACCATCTACTCCATTAAACATAAAAACGGTGCAATACGACGTGTAAATGTAAATATTGCCGCAACAACTGTGGAAAATTATAAAAAATTAAAGGAAGCTGAAATTGGAACCTATATCCTATTTCAGGAAACATATAATAAAAAATCCTATGAGGAACTTCATCCAACAGGACCAAAGTCTAACTATGCATACCATACAGAAGCCATGGATAGGGCTATGGAAGGGGGAATTGATGATGTTGGACTTGGAGTACTATTTGGACTTGAAACCTATAAATATGAGCTTGTAGGGCTTCTAATGCATGCCGAACATTTAGAGGCAGCCTTTGGAGTTGGACCACATACAATTTCCTTCCCACGTATTCAACCAGCAGACGATATAAATCCAGAAGACTTTAAAAACGCCCTATCAGATGATATATTTTTAAATATAATCGCCCTAATTAGAGTTGCAGTTCCATATACGGGAATGATAATTTCCACAAGAGAGTCAAGTCGAGTAAGGGGACTTGCCCTTGAACTTGGAATAAGTCAAATTTCAGGAGGGTCTAGAACTTCTGTAGGAGGATATGTAGAAGAGGAAGCTCCCGAAGATAACTCTGCCCAATTTGATCTATCAGACAGAAGAACATTAGGAGAAGTTGTGGACTGGCTAATAGAGCTGGGATATATACCAAGTTTTTGTACAGCATGTTATAGAGAAGGGCGAACAGGGGACAGATTTATGCGCCTTGCAAAAACTGGTCAAATAGGAAATATATGTCAGCCAAATGCACTAATGACCCTAGAGGAATATATGCTAGACTATGGCAGCGAAAAGACAAGGGAAATTTCAAAGAGGCTAATTGAAAATGAGCTGGAGAAAATTCCAAACGAGGTAGTTAGAGAAAAGACTAGAGGATATATTGCACAGATGGAAAACAACGGAGAAAGGGACTTTAGATTTTAATGGATACCTTAAATAGTGTTTCAAGGGGAAATAGAATATATATAGGATTTTTTGGAAGGGTAAATTCAGGAAAGAGTTCCCTATTAAATAGAATATCATCCCAAGACGTAAGCTTAGTTTCAGAAGTAGGAGGAACTACAACAGACCCAGTATATAAACCAATGGAACTAAAGGACCTTGGAGCAACAATACTAGTAGATACACCGGGGATAGACGATACATCGAAACTATCAGAAATTAGAATAGGAAGGACAAAAGACGCAGTATCAAAAATCGATATAGGAGTGGTTTTAATAAGTCCAGGAGATTTCTCCTACGAAAGAGAACTTGTAAAACTACTAGAAGGGAAAAAAATAGTATACGTTGCAAATAAATCAGATATACTTTCTGAAGAAGATATCGAAAAAATAAGGGGAGCATTTCCAGAAGTTATAATGACATCAGCCATAACAGGAGATGGAATAGAGGACCTTATAAAAAAATTACTTTCCCTTGCTCCAGAGGAGAGTAGGGATATATTTGGAAGTAGTGTAGAAAAAAAGGATGTAGTGCTATTGGTAATGCCTCAGGATATTGGAGCGCCAAAGGGAAGGCTAATACTGCCACAAGTCCAATCCATAAGGGAGCTACTAGATAAAAATGCAGTGGTAATTTCAGTAAAGACCAGTGAATATACAGATGCCCTTTTGATGTTAAAGGAGCCGCCAAAATTAATTGTGGCAGACTCCTCAGTATTTGAGGAAGTTTATAAGTACAAGCCACCTACAACAAAACTCACCTCATTTTCAATACTCTTTGCGAAATTAAAGGGGGATATGGAGGAATATTTAAGGGGCATAGAAACTCTCTATACCTTAAAGGAAAACTCAAAGGTATTAATAGCAGAATGTTGTACCCACGCACCACAACATGAAGATATAGCAAGGGTAAAGATTCCAAAAATACTAGAGAAAAAATTCTCCGTAACAGATGTGGAAGTAGTAGGGGGAGAAAAATTACCAGAAGACCTTACAAAGTACGATTTAATAATACAGTGTGGAGGCTGTATGTTAAATAGAACTGCAATAATGAGTAGAATAAAAAACGCATCGGAAAAAAATATTCCCATTACAAATTACGGAATATTTTTCGCCGACACCATGGGAATTTTAGACAAGGTCGACTATTAAAAAGACTGCCGAATACTAAGTATTCGGCAATTAGAATAAAAACAAAGCATATAGAGTTTTTAATTTTTCAAACTCTCAATTTATAAAATACCATTAAAGATTTTCTAAGATAATTATTTTAGTAATAGTAATAATATTCCCCTCCCACACAATTTTCGAGGTAAAGGCGTTAAGAAAATTCCATGTTTGAGCGTAGCGAGTTTGGAATTTTTAGCCTTTGCCGAGAAAATTTTCATTTAGCGAGCGAGAGGGGTTATGGGGGTGAAGGGGGACCTAAGGGGAGAAACTGCGTTATTTCTCCCCTGGTCCCCCTTCATTTAAATAAAAAAGTATTTTATTACATCTGTAATTTTCAGTACTCTACTTCTTATTTTATTTAGCCACGTTGGAATTTGTTTCCTGTGTTTCTTCTGTTGTACTTTCCTCTACTGGTAAATTAAATACCAATTCCTCTGGTGAATCCATTACACAGATTAATGTCTTTCCCGGTAGTAATGTTATTGGTTTTCCGTCCTCTAATGTATAGCTTGTCTTGCTTTCTAAATCTGCCTTCTCCCACTTTATTTTATTTACTACTCCGCCGTTAAATAGGTATCCCTCTCCTGATCCCACTATGTCAATTTTTAAGGTATCCTTTGGTCCTACTACTTGTGAAGTTGCAAATTGGACTATTATATTTACTGGCCTATACGGTGAATTATCTGCCTCATCTACCATTAACTCCCCTAGTCTATAGGATGTATAGTCAAAGGAATCGGGGTTGTACTCGTACCTTGTACTATACTGTGGGAAAAAGTTCATGTCGATTTCTGTAGCTGTTTCTCCTACTACTTCTCCTTCGTGGTTGTAGTTAAATGGTACTGCTACTCCTTTATTTAAATCCACGCCCTTTTTCTCCGCCCACTTTTCTATATCCTCATACTTTATATAGCCGTTATGGGGTGCTCTTTTTCCTACCTCTTTATTTCTAAACATATAGATTCCCTCGTAGGCTATTCCGTCTATTTCATCTACTCCCACTTTTGAAATCTCTGCATATCCCGCTTCTGATCCACCCCAATGTATGTAGATTGCTCTGTCCTCGTAGGCTCTATCTACAAAGTATGGCCTTGCACTTCTTACTGGCCCTACATGAGTTGGTAATTCTTGGTTAAATATTGCCATATACCTTGTAAATTGTCCCTCTACTTTGTATTCGTAAAGAATGTCCGTATTATTTATTCCCATTTGTGGCCTTGCATCTGTATGGTTATCTAGCATTATTGCTATTGGTGTTCTCGTTACCTCTTCTGCTACTTCCTCGCCCCTTAATGGCGAATATATCTTTGGCTCCTCAACTACTACCTCTTCTTTTTCCTCTGGCTCTTTTGGCTCTTCTACTACATTATTTTTGCCACTACATCCTACTAGTAATAGTAGTCCTAGTAATATTATTCCTAATTTTTTCATCTGCATAATTCTCTAAGTAGAATTGGAAATAATACCTCCTCCTCTACATCTTTCTTTGATTTCTCGTCCTTTAATATTTCTATTAACTTAAATGCAAGTACTTGAGCTGTACTTGGTCCCATAGATGTTACTACGTTTTTATCTACTACAACTAACTCATCTACTCTGCCACCTGTCTTTAAGTTTCCCTCATATCCTGGGTAACATGTAAATTTTCCTTCGTTTAAAATTTCTGCTGTATCAAATACATGAGGCCCTGCGCAAATTGCGGCTACCATTTTTCCTTCAGCATTAAATTTTTTTACAAGGTCTATTACTTTACTATCTCCTGCTAAATTTGTAGCTCCCGGTAGTCCTCCCGGACAGAATATTCCCCTGTATTCCTCTGGGTTTACTTCCCCAATAGTTGTATCTGCTAATACTACTATTCCATGGGCGCCCTTAACTTCTCTACTATCTGTTATAGAAACGGTAGTTACTTCTAACTCAGCTCTTCTTAAATAGTCCACTGGTGTTAGAGCTTCTATTTCCTCAAATCCATCTGCTAAAAATACTAATAAATCCTTCATATTAACCTCCCATCTTTTTATTTTTCTCATAGGCTGCTACTACTGCATCTATTAACGCCCCTCTAATGGCATTTTCCTCTAGTACTCGTACTCCCTCTATTGTAGTTCCTCCAGGAGAGGTTACCATATCCTTTAACTCTGCTGGGTGTAGTTTTTTATCCAATAGTAATTTTCCTGTACCCATTAGAGTCTGTGCAACGTAGTCATATATTTCGCTTCTCTTTACTCCACATAGCACTGCCCCGTCGGCAATTCCCTCTGCAAATATGGAAATAAATGCTGGCAAAGTTCCTATTGCCGCTCCAAAGCCTCCAAAGGATTTTTCATCTAACATTGTAGAATTTCCAAAGCCATTTAGTATTTCCTCTACGATTTTTATATGGCTCTCCTCTACAAGTGTTCCCGGTACAAATGCCGTCATAGATTCTCCTACAAAGGCAGGAGTATTTGGCATTGCTACAAATACCTTAGTACTTGGTAGAACTCTTTCTAATTCACTTAGTTTCATTCCCGCTGCAATGGAGATAAAAATCTTTCCCTCTAAAAATTTTCCAATGTCTTTTAAAATATCCATGTACATATTTGGTTTTACTCCAAGTATTAGTACATCTGATAGTTTTGCAACTTCTTCGTTACTTCCAAATTCCACATTGGAATAGTTTTTATATGGTTCTAATTTTTTACTACTTCTATTTGCAAGGATAAGTTCAAAACCATTTTCAGCTAGACTCTTTGCTATGGCTCCTCCCATATTCCCTACGCCGATAATTCCTACTTTCATAATCCACCTCTATGGTAATTATTACACATTTTATTGGAATTTCCAACGGGTGAAGCCTTGAAAAATATTCTCCACTGTACTAATCTTAGATCGTGGAGGTGGCTATGAAAGAAGTATCACTACTAAAATTATTTACAACTTTTTTTAAAGTCAACGCCTTTACCTTTGGAGGAGGATATACTATTGTCCCTGTGGTAAAGGATATTTTTGTAAAGGACTTAGAACTTATTGATGAAGATGAAATGATGGATATAGTTGCCCTTGCTCAGGGCGGCCCTGGTGCTATGGCAATTTCTACGTCTATTTTAACTGGATATAAATTAAGAGGACCTATTGGAGCAATAGTATGTTTAATTGCATCGGTACTTCCCTGTTTAATTATCCTTAGTACAATTGCAGTATTCTATACTCAATTTAGAAGCAATTTCTACATTAACGCAGCTTTTATAGGAATATCTGGAATAATTTCTGCTGTGCTTTTTATTACAGTATTAAATATGGGAAAACTTGCCTATAAAAAATATCCCGTATTTTCTTCCCTAGTTATGGCAATAGTTTTTATATTAGGAACTTATTCGTCTATTCCAAACGCGTACCTTATTCTATTTTGCGCAGTAATTGGAATTATTGTCTTTGGTCTTGCTGAAAGGAGAGTATAATGTTACTAAATTTATATCTTACGTTTCTTAAAATTGGAACTCTCGCCTTTGGTGGAGGCTACGCAGTAATTCCACTAATAAATCAATTTGTAGTTGAAGAAAATGGATGGCTTAGCTACCAAGACCTTGTAGATGTTATTTCAATTTCCCAGATGACGCCGGGCCCTATTGCAATAAATTCTGCAACCTTTGTTGGACAAAAAACTGGTGGAATAATTGGCTCTATAGTTGCTACGGCAGGAGTGGTTACTCCACAATTTATCCTTATGATGATTCTCGGGTACTTTTTATTTTCAAAGGGACTAAAATTTAAAGTACTGGATTGGATTTTAAATGGAATTAAAGCTGGAGTGGTTTCCTTAATTTTAATGACGGCAATAGATTTATTTACCCATTCAGTTTTTCCCGGAGGCTTTAATTTAAGCGGGCTAAATATTGTAGCAGGGATTTGTTTTATTATTGGACTTGTACTCTACTACAAAAAATTTGACCTCATTAAATTAATTTGCCTTGGGGCAGGAATTGGAGTTGTACTAAATTTATTTATAGGGTAGATTTTATCGCGCTACCTTATTTACAAAAATTTATCATAAAACTCTTGTACTTTATTTATATAACTTGTATAATACTTAAAAACGATGAAGAGAAGAGTAGGATTATTTTAACCTTGAGAGAGTGTTCGGTAGGTGGAAGAACATGGGGCGAATTTTCTGAATAAGGCCTTGGAGTTTAATCGTTCGCCTACGTTATAGGGCATGGGTAATTTTTACTCTTAGAGGTAGTTATGGTGACATGGCTATGAATTTGGGTGGTAACACGAATGCTTTCGTCCCTTATGGGATGGAAGCTTTTTTATTATTTTAAGGAGGGAAAAAATGAAGAAGTTAGGTTTAATTTTAGCAGCAATGTTAATGTTAGTAGGTTGTGGCGGCGGAGGAAGCGCTGATTCCTCAAAAGATGTACTTAAGGTAGGAATGGAATGTATGTACGCTCCATATAACTGGACTCAAGCAGATGACTCAAATGGAGCTGTGCCAATTGAAGGTAGTAAGGAATTTGCAGCAGGCTATGACGTAGAAATGGCTAAGAAAGTTGCAGAGTCACTTGGAAAGGAACTTGTAGTAGTTAAAACTGAATGGGACGGACTTCCACCAGCAGTACAATCTGGAAAGATCGATTTAATTATGGCAGGTATGAGCCCAACTGCAGAGAGAAAGGAAAATATTGACTTTTCAAATCCATACTGGGTTTCAGATTTAATAATGGTAGTAAAATCTGACTCACCTTATGTAAATGCAACTAAGCTTGAAGATTTTAATGGAGCAAAATTAACTGGACAGTTAAATACAGTTCACTACACTGTACTTGAACAAATTCCAGGAGCAGATGTGCAAGAACCTATGGCAGATTTTATGCAAGAGAGAGTTGCACTACAAAGTGGAAAAATTGACGGATACGTTGCTGAAACTCCAGAAGGAATTTCTGTAGAAAGTGCAATGGACGGAGTAACTTATATTACTTTTGCACCAGAAGATGGTTTCCAAACTGATGAAACTGATAGACAAGTTGCAGCAGGAATGAAAAAAGGATCAGACCTTATGGATAAGGTAAACGAAGTTTTTGATGGAATTACTGCCGAAGAAAGACAGGCAATAATGGAAGAGGCAATTAAAAATCAACCTAGTGAACAGTGAGGTATAGATGTTAGATAAAATAGTACAGGTCTTTTTAAAGAATAAGGGTATGTTCATTTCTGGAACTATCCTTACTCTAAAGATCTCTATAATAGGAACTTTAATAGGTCTGTTAATTGGACTTGTAATAGGAATTATTAAAACCATCCCACCGAAAAAAGGTGTTAAGGGAGGAATCCAAAAATTTATAAATGCCCTACTAAATTTCTACATTCAATTTTTTAGAGGTACTCCTATGATGGTACAAGCCATGGTAATTTACTATGGAACTCCATTAATTGGAATAGATATTCCGCCAATTCCCGCAGCATACTTTATTGTATCTATAAATACGGGAGCCTATATGTCTGAAATAGTAAGAGGCGGAATTATGTCCATTGACAAGGGGCAATTTGAAGCAGCAAAGGCTGGAGGATTTTCCCATTTCCAAACTATGATCTATGTAGTACTACCTCAGGCAATGAGAAATATACTACCTGCTACGGGAAATGAATTTATAATTAACGTAAAGGATACTTCTGTACTAAATGTAATATCAGTAAACGAACTATTCTTTGCCACAAAGTCCATTGCTGGGGCAAACTTTGACTTCTTTACCCCATATACGGTAACCTGTTTAATATATCTATTCTTAACGACGGTAATAACACTAATTTTAAGACTTATAGAGGCAAAATTAACAGGGCCACAGAATTATAAAGTAACTCCAACGGGAAATCAGATGCAGGTGTAGTATGGAAGTATTAAAAATTGAAAAGCTAAAAAAAACCTTTGGAGACCATGAGGTACTAAAGGAGATAGATTTTAAAGTAAATAAGGGAGAAGTAGTAAGTATAATTGGAGCATCAGGCTCTGGAAAGAGTACACTACTTAGATGTTTAAACCTACTTGAAGAGCCAACAGGAGGAGCAATATATTTTGAGGGAACAAATATACTAGACCCTACTGTGGATGTAAGAGCCCTTCGCGCAAAGATGGCAATGGTATTTCAAAGCTTTAACCTTTACAACAATATGGATGTATTAAAAAACTGTACCATTGGCCAGGTAAAGGTTCTAAAAAAATCCCAAGAGGAAGCAGAAAAAACTGCAATGAAACATTTAACAGATGTAGGAATGGATTCCTTTATAAATGCAAGACCAGCCCAACTGTCTGGCGGACAAAAACAAAGGGTGGCAATAGCAAGAGCCCTATGTATGGACCCAGATGTAATGCTTTTTGACGAGCCAACTTCTGCCCTAGACCCAGAGATGGTAGGAGAGGTACTTAAAATTATGGTGGACCTAGCAAAATCTGGAATGACCATGCTTGTAGTAACCCATGAAATGGAATTTGCAAGGGACGTTTCAACAAAAGTAGTATTTATGGACAAGGGAGTAATTGCCGAAGAAGGACCTCCAGAGGAGATATTTGGTAATCCAAAAGAGGAGAGAACTAAGGAATTTCTACACAGAATTTTACGAGAGAACTAGTCGACTTTTTTCAAGTCGACTAAGATTGAAGACAAACCCAGAAATTTTTGGGTTTGTTTTTTTTAATGATTAATATAAATTCAAAGTTTAGATTTTAATTTTACAATCTAATTTTTATTATGCCAGCAGAAGTATAACTATTTTTTAGAGTCTATAGAGGAAAAATTTTGTAATTGTAATAATATTACCCTCCTACGTTGTTTTCGAGGTAAAGGCATTAAGAAAATTCTATGTCTGAGCCCGAAGGGCGAGTTTGGAATTTTTAGCCTTTGCCGAGAAAACTTTCATTTAGTGAGCGAGTGGGGTTATGGGGGTGAAGGGGGACCTAAGGGGAATCTCTCGTTATTTCTCCCCTG
>CAYFUL010000012.1:5780-32550 GCA_964346375.1 uncultured Peptoniphilaceae bacterium | reverse complement strand
ATGGATATGTAATTTGGAATCGGTAGGTCATAAAATACGGACATTGTTTAACGGGGGACCCAGGACAATCCGCCCCTACCCGTGGTTGTGATTTTTGAGAAATTATTTATTTCCCGTAATTCAATATTCACGGTAGTCTGTCGGGCGTCCCCGCCCGACCCGCGGGGATAGTGCATCGGTATTTATAATGCACCTATTTTTTATGTACAAATAGTTTAAGATAGTGGATATGTAATTTGGAATGGATAGGTAATAAAACACGAACACTGTTTAACGGGTAGTATATACATCATCAAAAATTTTCGGAGATAATAATTTTATTATTGTAATCATATTCCCAACCCACACTATTTTCGAGGTGAAGGCGTTAAAAAAATTCCATGTTTGAGCCCGTAGGGCGAGTTTGGAATTTTTAGCCTTTGCCGAGAAAATTTTCATTTAGTGAGCGAGAGGGGTTAGGAGGGGACGAAGGGGGACCAGGGGAGAAACTGCGTTATTTCTCCCCTGGTCCCCCTTCATTTAAATAAAAAAGTATTTTTAATACATCTGTAATTTTAGTAACTCTACATCTCAGATAAATTTTTAATCAAAAAGCGCATTTACAAAATCTTGGGTGTTAAAATCCTGTAGGTCCTCAATTTTCTCCCCAACTCCCACAAGTTTTATTGGAAGTTTTAATTGGGACTGTATTGGAATTGCAACTCCACCCTTTGCCGTACCGTCTAACTTGGTTATGGCAACTCCAGTTATATCTGCAACTTCCTTAAAGGTCTTTGCCTGAATAATTGCATTTTGTCCAGTAGTAGCATCTACAACGAGTAAAGTTTCCCTCGTCGCCTCTGGGTATTCCTTTTCAATTACCCTGTAAATTTTTTCAAGCTCCTTCATTAAATTTGCCTTGTTGTGTAATCTACCGGCAGTGTCGCAAATTAATACATCTACCTTTCTACTCTTAGCAGCCTGTACTGCGTCGTATACTACTGCTGCCGGGTCGGAGCCTTCCTTGTGAGCAATTACTCCAACTCCTGCCCTATCTCCCCAAGTCTTTAGCTGGTCAATTGCCGCAGCTCTAAATGTATCGGCAGCAGCTACAAGTACATTCTTTCCCTCTTTTTTTAGTCTTGCAGAAATTTTTCCAATAGTAGTTGTCTTTCCAACTCCATTTACTCCAATTACAAGTATTACAAGGGGGTCAGTTGTGCTTATTAGAGAATTGTTTACGCCCTCAAATTCCATTAGCTTTTGAATTTCGTCCTTTAAAAGCGGCCTAACTTCCTTTGGATCATTTACCTTATCCCTAATAATTCTCTCACGAAGATTGTCTATAATACTCATGGTAGTTTCTACGCCAATATCAGCAGTAATAAGTATGTCCTCTAAATCTTCAAGCATTTCGTCGTCTATCTTTACATAGGCACCAAGGATGGTATTAATTTTAACACTCATCTCATCTCTAGTTTTAGTAAGACCTTGTTTTAATCTTTCAAAGAAATTTAGTGGAGCAGGTTCTTCAACTTCTTCTATGGTATTTTCTTCAATTGGTTCAATTTCTTCCTCAATTGGTTCAATTTCTTCCTCAATTGGTTCAACTTCTTCAATTGCAATTTCTTCTTCAACAACTTCTTCAACTTCTATTTCTTCTTCAGTTACAATTTCATCTTCAACTTGAATTTCATCTTCAATTGCAATTTCTTCTTCAACTTTTACTTCTTCAACAACTTCTTCAACTGGTTCAATTTCTTCAGGAACTTCAGTTTCCTCTACTTCTTGAGTTTCATCAAATGGTTCAACATTTTTCTCAACTTCCCCAGTCTCAGAAACTTCCTCTACTTTTTCAACAACTTCTTCCTCGCCAAGTAACTTCTTTTTAAACCAATTTAACATTTTCTACCTCTCTTAACTCAAGGGAAATAACTGAGCTAATTCCCTTCTCCTGCATGGTAATTCCATATAGTACATCTGCAATCTCCATAGTAAGTTTTCTATGGGTAATTATAATAAACTGTATTCCCTCAATAGTTTTTAAATAGTCCAAGTATCTTGAAATATTTGACTCGTCAAGAGCAGCGTCAATTTCATCAAGTATACAAAATGGTGCAGGACGCTCCTTTAACAGTGCAAATAGTAGTGCCACAGCAGTTAATGCCCTCTCGCCTCCAGAGTAAAGATTTAAACTCTGCATCTTCTTTCCCGGAGGTTGAACCTTAATATCTATTCCACCTTCAAGTACAGTTCCATCAAGGGTAATCTCTCCCCTACCACCATTAAATAGGATTTTAAAAATCTCGTCAAAGTTTTTAGAAATCTTCTCAAAGGAATTTTTAAAGATATTTTTCATCTCCAAGTCCAGATTTTTTATAATCTCCTTAATTTTTTCAATGGAGCCGGCTAAATCGTTCCTCTGTTTTAAATTAAACTCCAACCTTTCCTTAACTTCCCTATGCTTGTTTATGGAAAGTAGGTTTACTTCCCCAAGGGATTCAAGTTCAATTTGTAGCTCCTTTAATTTTGTAGAGGCACCTGTGGAATCAAAATTACTATCCACTTCATCCTCTAGTTTTTTATCCCCATACCTTTCCCCAATATATTCAAGTAGATTTTCAATTACAAATCTCTGCTTTTCAAGTTGGGATTCCAATTTCATATGAAGCCTATCTCCATGGAGAAGATTTTTCTCATGGGACTTTCTATTATTCTCCAAAGTTTCAATACTAATATTTAATTTATCAATGGCTTTTACATGGGTAGTAAGTTGTTTTTCAAATTCCTCTAATTTATTTTCAAGGTTAAAAATCTTTTCGTTGTTTTTTATAATTTCATGGTTAAGATTTTCAATATTCTCCTCAGAAATTTTTATTCCCTCAACTATGGAATTAATTTTACTAGCATTTAATTTCTCGTCGGATTTTAAATTTTCAAGGCTCTTTTTAGAATTGTCCCACTCCACTTGGTACTTTCCAAGGTCAATTTTTAAGTTGGTAATTATTTCAAGAAGTGAATTTCTATCCCTCTCCTTTAATTCCAACTTGTCCTTAACTTCTGAATCATCAATAGTTTCTGTGGTGTAATCTCTAAGTTCTCCTTTAAGGGAATTTAATTTCTCCTTCTCATCTTTTATAGAAATTGTAAGTTCCTCAATTTCACTTTGATATTTTTCCAAGTATGTGGAATTATTTTGAAGTCCATTATTTAATCCTTCAACCTTATTTTCTAAAGATACCCTCTTTTCAAAAAGGGCTTGCTCTGTCGCCTTTAACTCCCCTTCAATTTCACTAAGGGAATCTATTTCAACTTGAAGGTCATTTAAATACTTAGTCCCTTTGGAAATTCTATCCTCTAAATTTTTCATCTCTAGGTTAATTTCTTCAATTTCCCTACTTCGATTTAGTACAGGACTTTTACTGGACTTCTGCGTTCCTCCAGTAATGGAACCACCCCTATTTAGAATATCTCCATTTAAGGTAACAACCCTTAATTTCTGTTTACTTAGCCTTGAAATTTTTAACGCCTGGTCGTACTCACTAACTATAATGGTATTTCCAAGGATATTGTAAAAAACTGGGGCAAGTTCCTGGTCAAACTCTATTAAATTTACAGCATAATCTATTGCGCCGTAGTTTCTATAATTTTCAATAGGGTCGTTTTTAAAGTAATTTACATTGTCTATTGGACTAAAGGTAACTCTGCCAAGGTTGTGCCTTCGTAAAAATTCAATCATCTGGGATACGCCACTGGCATTTCTAACTATAATATTTTGTAGTCCAAATCCAATAGCAGTATTTATTGCAACTTCGTATTTTTTTTCAGTTCTAAAGTGTTCCCCAACAGGCCCTATTAAATTTTCTCTAAAGAGATTTTCCCTAATGGATCTCTGCATAAAACTCTTTACGCCAAAGGAATAGCCTTCAAAATTTTCCTGAAGGTTTTTTAAAAGCTTTAGTTTAGTATTTTTCTCATCCAGTCTTCTCTGTAATTCTTGGAGATTTTTTCTTCCCTCATTTAATTTAATGTTGGACTTTTCTAAATTATTTAATACCTCTTGTTTTTTCTGTGAATTTTCTTCCCAAAGATTACCTAAATTTTCTATTTCACCATTGTATTTTTCTATGGAGCTTTTATATTGTGCCTCATTTTCTAAAAATTGTGTCTCCGTTTTTTTAAGGTTAGTTAGTCGTGTAGACTTCTCTGTAATTAGTGAGTTAAGAGTTTCCATCTGGGAATTTTTTTTCGTAAGGGCAAGGGTTTTATTCTCCCTATCCAAACGATGCTGATCTAACTGGTTGTTTAATTCATTGATTTCACCTAGTAGAATATCTTCCCTTTTTTTATACTCCTCTGATAAATTTTTAAGTTCTGTAATTTTAATGTCTAGGGAAGAATTTTTTTCCTCTAGTGTTTTAATTTCACTACTGTACTTTTCCCTACTCTCCCTTAATTCAAGTAGGGCAGAGTTATTTTTAATAGATTCATCCTTTGCGTACTTTAAATCCCTTTCAAGAATGGTGTTGGAATTTTTTAACTCTCCCAGTTCCCTACTAAGATTATTTGACTTCTCTTTTAAAGCTTCAAAGGCATTTTTTTCCTCTATTAGTTTTTGAGATTCTACCTCTAAATTACTATTAAGGCTCTCTAAATTCTTCTCTAGATCCTTAACTTCATCCCTTGCCTTTTCGTACTTCTCTACAATTTCAACCTCTTTACTTCGCAATTTTTCAAGGTCTATGTACTTTAAATTTATATCTAGGTATTCAATCTCATCTAGTAGTGAATTATACTTTAATGCCTTTTCAGACTCCTCGTATAATTCCCTCTCCCTACTCTTCAATTCACTAAGTATGTCCTCAATTCGATTTAAGTTGTCCTCGGTGTTCTTTAATTTATTTTCAGACTCTGACTTTCTATACTTGTACTTAGTAACTCCTGCAGCCTCTTCAAAAATCGCCCTACGGTCCTCTGGCTTATCGCTTAATACCTGTTCAATTTTTCCTTGGCCAATTAAGGAATATCCATCTCTGCCAATTCCCGTATCCATAAAGAGTTCCCGAATGTCCTTTAGCCTACATTTATTTTCGTTAATTCTAAAGTCACTCTCTCCAGAACGATACATTCTACGACTAACGGATACCTCTGTATACTCAATGTCTAGCGTTCCGTCAGAGTTATCAAAAATAATAGTAACCTCTGCAAATCCCAGAGGTTTCTTATTATCTGTACCGGAAAAAATAACATCTTCCATTTTTTTGCCACGAAGTGCCTTTACTGAAGTCTGTCCCAGTACCCAGTTTATTGCGTCGGAAATATTACTCTTTCCACTTCCATTAGGTCCAACTATACCAGTAATGGAAGAGTTAAATTCAATTTTAGTCTTTTTCGCGAAGGACTTAAATCCTTGAATATATAGCGCCTTTAAATACATTACCAGTATTCCCTCAAATCTATAGTCTTACCGTCAATTATTAGTGTAGTGCTGTCTAAATTTTCTCCAATTAAGGAGAGATTTACTCCATACCTGTGCCAAATATACTTTCTGTTCTTTCCCTTCTGCCCTACAATATAGGAGATATTTCTATTGGAAGCGAAAATCTTAGAATCCTTTACCGATGAATTTTTATAGTAACTATCTAAAAAATCCAAGAAGATTTTCTCCTCTACTAGGGAACGATAGGCAGGATGAAAGGGCCCAGCTACTAAATCTCCCCCGTAGTTGATATTTTCAGTTGGCTGAAGCCCTACACGAATTACATTAATATTATTTTTATAGTAGAGCTTTAAAAGCTCTGCTACAATTTCTACACTTCTCTCTAATGAAAGTGGAGAGTACTTTCCCTCTAAATACTCCTTCTCCAGTTCTGTACCAACTATTACAAGGGTAGGATAAATTCTAACGCAGTATGGATCTAGTTTAATAAACTCATTTGCCGTATAGAGAGATTTTTCTAAAGTATCTCCCGGTAGTCCTACCATCTGTTGGAGTCCAAGATTAAACCCATATTCCTTAATCATTTTAGAAGAATTATATACACATTCCACTCCATGACCTCTATTAGATGCTTTCAAAACTTCAAAATCTAAGCTTTGAACACCAAGTTCAATAGTGTCTACTTGGTACTTCTTTAGAATTTCAAGTTTTGATTCATCAATACAATCTGGTCTAGTGGAAAGCCTTATACTCTTTACTACTCCCATGGATTTATACTTATATGCCACTTGTAGTAGTGACTCCATAATATTTCTATCAATTGCAGTAAAGCTACCACCATAGAATGCAATTTTAACATTGGTCTTGTTTTTAAAATTTCCCAGATGTTCATTAATAGTACTCTCTACAAAACCCACATCTACATTGGTGGACGTTCCAGTTATCTTAGTTTGATTACAAAATTTACAGTCATTAGGGCAGCCTAAATGGGGTACAAAAATTGGAATGATGTTTAATTTTGACATTCTACACCTAGTAATTCCAGTAGATTTTTTGCCGCGTCCTGCTCTGCTGATTTTTTATTCTTTCCTTTACCCATGGCAACTTTATCCTCTCCTGTAACCTCAACGTAGAAGATCTTATCATTATCTGGGCCTTCTTCCCTTACATGGTTGTAGTGGGCAGTTTGTCTATTACTTTGTAGATATTCCTGTAATGTGGACTTATAGTCTATAAATCTGTCGCAGTTTTCTTCTATAAAGGGAATAATTTTCTCCTTAATAAGAGATTTTACCTCTGCAAAGCCAGCGTCAAGGTATATTGCCCCAATTACAGACTCCATAGTATCTGCAAGTAATGAGTCCTTATTATATCCTTCAGATTTTATTTCACCCTTGCCAAGTCTAATCTTCTCTCCAAGATTTAAACTCCTAGCAAGAAGGGCAAGAGAGCTTTCATTTACGATACTCGCCCTAATTTTAGAAAGCTCCCCTTCCTTTTTATCCTTATGCTTTTTAAAAAGGTATTCGGCAACTACCATACCTAGTATAGAGTCCCCTAAAAATTCCAACCTTTCATAACAATTAGAATGTTTTAAATTATTTTCATTGATATAAGAACTATGAGTTAGGGCTCTTGAAAGTATCTCCTCGTTTTTAAAAGTATAGCCCAATTCATTTATATCCATTGTATCACTCCGATTACTCTAAATCCTCACAGTAGTCCAGTACATCACCTACTGTTTTTAATTCCTCCAATTTTTCGTCATCTAACTCTATATCAAATTCATCTTCAAGGCTCATTACAAATTCCACAAGTTCAATGGAATCTGCTCCAAGGTCTTCTGTAAAAGAAGTCTCCCTGTTAATATCATCTGCATCAATATTAAAGTGTTCTGCAATTAATTCCAGAATTCTAGTTCTCATAATTTCTCCTTTTATTTTATATTTAAACACACTGCCGCAGCATTTTTTATAGCAAGAGCGTCACTACTTCCATGTGCCTTAATAACATTTTTCTTTAGTCCAAGAAGTGGAGTACCGCCGTATTCCCTGTAATCTAAATCCTTACTAACCTTAGACATACCCATTGCAATCTTCTTTAGATTTTCACTATCAAGGTCTAGACTTCCAAGGGTCTTTTTAAAAGTGCCAAGTAAAAATTCAGCTAGGCCTTCAGTATGTTTAAGTACAACATTTCCAACAAAGCCATCGCAAATTACCAAGTCCACATCAGAAAGGGCAATGTCCCTTCCTTCAATATTGCCAATAAAGTTTAGGCTAGATTCAGTTAATAATCTATAAGCCTCCTTAGTTTGGCTATTACCCTTGTGGGATTCTGTACCAACACTTAGTAGACCAACCTTTGGATTTTCTGTTCCCAGTTCAGTTAAGTATTCTGAACCCATTTCTGCAAACTGAAGTAGAAGTTCAGGCTCAACATCAACATTTGCCCCAGAGTCAATTATTGTAACCTTACCACCCAATCTTGGAAGAGTAGTAGGAAGAACAGCTCTTTTAATTCCTTCCTTTCTGCCAACAATAAAAAGTCCTCCCGCAAGTAGTGCGCCAGTAGAGCCAGCAGATACAAGGGCATCTGCCCTACCCTCTTTTAATTCATTAAGGGCAATAACAAGGCTAGACTCCTTTTTTCTTCTAATAGCAAGGGCAGGGTCCTCCTCATTAGTAATAACACTACCCGCCTCAATAATCTCTATGGAATTTCCACTGTAATTTATATTATCAAGGGCAGTTTCAATAGCCTCTCTAGCTCCTACAAGGGCAATCTCGACGTTTAATTCGTCCCTTGCCATAATTGCACCCTTAACTATTTCAAGGGGCGCGTAATCGCCTCCCATTGCGTCGAAAATAAGCCTCATAAATCCTCCGTTTTTTTAATATATTATACTTTTCTATTATTTACAAGTACTATCTATACTTCCTTTGCCTTAGCAACAGCCGAATTAATCGGCGGAATAACCTGTTTCTTTCTAGATAGAACACCCTTAGCCCTAAAACTTACATCTCCATCTTTTGCATTAAACTCCTCTGCAATTTCCTTAGTGTACATTCCAACGGGAATAATCTCAGAAACTTCAGAGATAATGTCAGTAAATACCATAACATATGTGGAAATTTTTTCCCTTTTTACAATCTCCTCCATGGAATTAACAAGGTCCTCTTTAATATTTACAAGGCCATCTAAATCCATGGTAAAAACTTGGGCAACTCTAATAGGTTCGCCGTAAATATCAAACTGTTTCATATCCTCGTTAAGTAAATCATCGGGAGATTTCCCTTCAATAGAGGTACCATGTTTAAACATTTCCATAGCAAAACTTTCAATATCAATGCCGGCGATACGTGCCATTCTCTCTAACATTCGCCTATCTGTATCAGTAGAGGTTGGGCTTCTTAAAAGAAGAGTATCTGAAATAATTGCAGCAGAAAGAATACCGGCAATCTCCTTACTAGGAACAACCCCCTTTTCAAAGTACATCATTGAAATAATAGTAGAGGTACTTCCCACAGGCATATTCCTAAAGAAAATAGGAGCGTCGGTAGCAATATTTGCAACTCTATGGTGGTCTATAATCTCAATAATTTCAGCAGAGTCAATATCTCCAACAGATTGATTTTTTTCGTTATGGTCAACAAGAATAAGACTCTTCTTCTTATTGGAAATCAAATGGTACCTTGAAATACTGCCAACAACTTGATTTTTGTCGTTTACAATAGGATAGGATCTAAACCTAGAATTAGCCATAATCCTTTTAATATCGTCAACATACTCGTCATATCTAAACTTAATAATGTTTTCGGTAGTCATAACGTGTTCAACGGGAATTGAAAGAGGAAGCAACCTAGATGCTAAAAAGGTATTTAATTCAGTAGAAATAACAGTGACGTTATTTTTCCTAGCAATTTCAAGATTTTCCTCGGAAATTTCAGATCCAATAGTTAAAATTAAAAGACTAACACCAAGTTCCAGTGCCTTTTTTTGAGCATTATCCCTATTCCCAACAATAACTAAATCATTTTCGCTAATATAGTAGTCAATATCCCCAGGTTCCATTGCAAAAACAGTCATACGGCCAGAAAGTTCCCTTGGATTTTCAGGAAGAAACTTAATTTCAGCCCTAAGAACCTCTAAAATATTATCAAGGGTAGTTCCAGATCTTCCAAGGATATTTTCGTCCCAAATATCCATGTAGCTATTGGTAATATTAGAAAGAGTAACAACGCCAATAAGCTCCTCCCTATCCCCTACCACTTGGAGAGTTGAATTACTTTCGCTTCGAATAATATTAAGAGCCTTGTTAATAGTAGTGTCCTTGGAAATAACCTTGGGAGAGTCAAAATCAAGTTCACTAACTTTAGGTTTCATAGTGGTTTTTAAAATAGGCGCCTCAATATTAAAGTAGTCTAAAATAAATTGAGTTTCCCTATTAATTTCACCCTGTCTAATAGGAATTGCTTCAACCTTGCCAATTCTATTTTTTAAACTTCCATAGGCAATAGCAGCGCAAATGGAATCGGAATCGGGATTTTTATGTCCCGTAATATATACTAAATCTTTTTTGTTCATTTAATCCTCCCTAACGGATTCATTATATTAGATTTACATCAGATTTTAAAGGCTTTTAAGGGCAAAAAAATGTGCAGAAACTGCACATTAACTAAAAATAAACCCCGTCATGGAAATAGCACCAAGATTACAAACATTATTAAAAACATAAACCTTGGAATCACCACTTGCACCAAGGCAATAGATAAGAGGAAGGTAGTGGTCGTTTATAGGAACGGCGTACTTACCGTAGGGAGCATCTAAATAATTAATGGCTTTAAAATGATTGCCATTAACAACTGCATCAACAATAAAATCGTTAAATGCATATGCCATTTCACTACCACTACTACTGTGCCAGTCAACCATGGAAAGATTATGGACAATATTTCCACTTCCAATAATAAGAAAACCCTCATCCCTTAAAGGAGCAAGCCTCTTACCAATTTCATAGACATCATCCTCACTTAAACTCCTATTAACAGAAAGCTGTACCACAGGAATATCCCCTTTTGGAAACATATGAACAAGAACGGTCCAAGTACCATGGTCAATACCCCAAGAGTTATTAAAACTGACATCACTACCAAGAAGAACACTTACCCTTTCAGAAAGTTCCTTAGAACCCTGTGCCGGATACTGAACTTTATAAAGCTTATCGGGGAAACCATACATATCGTAGATCTGTCTAGGATGGTCCTCATTTTGAGTAAACGAACCATCGGTGTACCAATGGGCAGAAATACATAGAATAGCCTTAGGTTTACCGTAATTGGCTATAAGATCATTGCCAATACTTGTAAATTTTCTAGTTAAACTGTCATCTCTAAGGGCAATCATGGGATCCCCATGACCAACAAAAATAACGGGCAATTTTTTCATCATATCAACTCCTGAAAAATATATACCCATTAGAATCTATACTTGTAATAAAAAAGATTATTAAATTGTTGCCCTTACGAAAAGTGAAAAAAGTTGAATTTTAAATTTATCCTATTGTACAATAAGGTAGATAAATGAAAAAAACGCAAAAATTTGATTTATCTCTAGGAGATAACCATAGAAAAAGTAAAAAAAGGTGATAAATATGATTTATCTTTTTAAAAGATACTATAGTGAAAAAGAGGAATACCTTAAAACTTATAAAGACCGTTTTGATTTTGAAGAAACTTTTAAAATGGGACTATATATAAAACCATATCAGCAAAATGATGTTTACCAATTATACTATGTTTATAACAAAGATACGGACAAATATATAAGTCTAGTGAAAAAAATAATTTATACTTGGAAAATTTATCTAATGAGTTACCTGGTGTAGCAGAAAGAGCCTTTCTACTGGATTTACTATCAAGTGAATTACAGAGTTCAAACAATTTAGAGGGAGTTTAATCAGAAAAAAGAGAGATAATTGATACAGCAAGACATCTACTAACTACAAAAAATAAATCTGATGAGCGATTTGAAAGTATGATAAACTCATACATTTTATTAATTGATAATGAAATTTTAAAACGACCAGAAGATAGTAAAGATATTCGAAAAATTTACGATAAGATAACTCATGGTGAAATAACTGGTTCAGAACTTCCTGATGGAAAGTTTTTTAGAAAAGATGATGTATGTGTACAAAAGAAAAATTCAGTAAGTGGAAAGACTATTCATAGAGGAGTATCTGGAGAGGAAAATATAGAAGAGCATATTAGGGATTTACTAACATTTTTAAAAAATGAAGATATTGATCTATTACTAAGAGTTGCAATTGGCCACTATTACTTTGGCTATATTCATCCTTTTTACGATGGAAATGGCAGGGTAAGTAGATTTATTAGCAGTATGATTTTGCGAGAGGAGTATAATTATTTAACTGCAATGAGCCTAGCACGAGGTTCATGGATAAAAAAAGGAGATTACTACAAGGCATTTGATATTACAAACTCTAACATCAATAGGGGAGAAATGAATTTTTTTGTAGATGAATTTTTTAAAATTCTAATTGAGGGACAAGAAGATATTATTCATAATCTACTAGATAAACGCGAGAAACTAAGTAATGCAGAAGAATTTATAAAAAAAGAAGTTGAAATTTTAAATACAGAGTTAAAGCGAAGTATACTGTACTAGCTATTCCAAAGTTATTATTTTCATTCAAATGTGGGTTTAGAAAGAAGTACAATATTAGCTTTGACAGCTGAAAAATTTAGCAACAATATAGTTAAATTATATCTAGAAAAAAAAAAAAAAAGTGGAGCAATAAAAGCCATAAAAAAACATCCACTAATCTATATTATTGACGAAAATTTCCTTAGTAACATTTAGTATTATTACTCTGTAAAAATTTATATTTTTAATATTTCCCATAAAAAAATCCTCAAGGTGTCCTTGAGGGTTTCTTTTAGTATTTGTTTTCATAACGACTCTCCTTTGATATGGGAGTTACTAGCTCCCAGTAAAAATACTTTCGGTCGATACTTAATGGTATCCTCTCACGCCGAAACACGGCTTCCCATCGCTAATAATTAAAATAAAGGGCGCTCCGCCTCTATTCCCTTCAAAAGAAATAAAAAAAACAGGGGCAAGCCCCTGTAAAAAATCCCCTATGACTTCCTACGGCGGCATTATCCACATCAGGTAAAGGGTCGAAGTAAAACTTCCTCTCAGCAAAATGCTCCCCTGTTTTACTTAGATATACATCAAAATTTACACAATGTCAAATTTTACGAAGTCTAACAGCTGTACCAGAAACATTTAACATTAGCATCTGTCCGCCTTCCCCAATTGAATCGTAGTCGTATGAAACTCCAATAATTCCATCTGCTCCTAACTTTTCAGCTCTCTTAACCATCTCTCTCGTACAGTCCTCCCTCATAGAAATAACTTCGTTTTCGTAGCCAGAAGCCCTTCCGCCAAAAATATTTCTAAGTCCTGCACCAAAGTCCTTCATAAAATTAATTCCATTTACATTTTCACCATGGACAATTCCAAGATACTCTACAATTTCATATCCTTCAAGTCTATCAGCTGTAACAACTATCATAATTCCTCCTAAAAAAAGATTGGAGTCTATTTCCAATCTTTTAAGCTCATCTTATAAATTTCTTCAACATCCTCTGCACTTAATTTTACATAAACATTTTTAGAAATACCAGAATTTTTTATAGCCGCCTCTGCCATTTCCTTTAAGTGTTCCTCTCCAACTCCAACTTCTCCAAGAGTAGATGGAATTTTCATATCTTCATAGAAGAATTTTGCAAGGGCATTAATTGCACTTAGGGCATCATCTTCTACAGAATCTGTCTTTTCAATATTAAATACAGAATATCCAAGTTCTGCAATTTTTTCAGCAGTTTCCTCGTTTAAAATATACTTTAAATACCTTGGCGTAAGAATAGCAAGTCCCTGGCCATGGTTAATATCGTAGTAGGCAGAGAGTTCATGCTCCATAGGGTGAACTGTCCATCCAGTAGTTTTACCAGTGGAAATAAGTCCATTAATAGCCCAAGAGGACGCCCACATAATATTTGCCCTAGCTTCATAATCATTAGGCTCACTTAATGCAATAGGACCATATTTTACACAGGTTTTTAAAATAGCCTCTGCAACCCTATCTTGAAAATACTCACCATTAAATGTAGTAAAGTAGGACTCAAGGGTATGACTAATAATATCTGCAACTCCTGCAGAAGTTTGCTTCTCTGGTAGAGAGAATGTAATTTCTGGGTTCATAATTGCAAATTTAGGAAGCATTTTAGGAGAGGCAATAGCCAATTTTTCCTTAGTCTCTAAATTTGTAATAACTGCAGTATTATCCATCTCTGAACCTGTGGCACTTAGTGTAAGTACCGCTCCAAGAGGAAGGGCATCTACAATTTTTTCAGTTTTAATTACAATATTCCAAGGGTCGCTTTCAGCGTAAAATGCCGCTGCAATAACTTTCGCACAGTCTATTACAGATCCGCCACCAACTGCAAGTACAAAGTCGCAGTTATTTTCCCTTGCAATTTTAACTCCCTCTCGTACATAATTAATCCTTGGATTTGGATCAATGCCACCTAGGTCAAAAACTTCAATATTATTTTCACGAAGTCCGTTACAAATATGGTCATAAAGTCCAGATTTCTTTATACTGTTTTTCCCATAGCATAGTAGAACTCTACTTCCGCCAAATCTTTTAACTTCCTTTGGAATGTCCTCAATATTCATTGACCCAAAGTTAATTCTAGTTCCAATGTTAAAAATAAAATCTTTCATAATGCTTCTTAAATACTGTATTTTTCCTTGTAGGTTGAAAGAACTGTAGTGGATTTTGTAAATTTAATACACTTGGTAATTCTAAACTTCTTTAAAAGCCTTTCCAATGATTTAGTATTATCTGTTACCACCTTTAGTATGTACTCATATTCACCTGTAATAAAATGACACTCTAGGATTTCAGGTTCTTCCTCAACAAGTCTAAAGAACTCTTGGTTCCCCTCTTCGTCATTACTAAGTGTAACTAATACATAACAGGAAATGTCCTTCCCAAAAAAGTCCTTATTTAAAATCGTAGTATAACTCTTTATAGCACCTTTATTTTCTAGTTTCTTAATCCTTTCCCTTACTGCGGGTATGGAAAGGTTCGCCCTTTCACTTATATCAGAAAGAGAGTGCCTGGCATTTTCTTTCAGTACAGTAAGAATTATTGCATCTGTTTCGTCCATAGTACACCTCCAAAATTATTATACTAAAATTTTTAAGAGAAAAAAAGGTTTTTGGATAATATTCTTAATAAAAATACTAAAATTTATTAAAGTACAATGTTCAATCACCGATTTCTACATAAAAATCATTTTTTTCGTATACATAGGAATCTATATCTAGATTTACAGAAATCTCCCTAGATAGCTTCTTTAAAATTGGAAATTCAGAATTATAGTGATCTAAATCAATTAGTAAAATCCCCTCCTCATAGGCAGCTTGGCCGTCGTGATGACTTACGTCTCCAGTAATAAGTACATCTGCATTCTTTTCCACTGCTTCTTGTACATACTCTCCTCCTGCGCCGCCAAGTAGTGCAACTTTAGAGATTTTACTTGGAATTCTGCCATAGGCTTTAATTTTATCTATTGATAAATATTTATCTATATATTTTAGAAAGTCCTTTGGAGATAATTCCCAACTAAGATCTCCAACTAGACCTAGTTCCAGATCCTCCTCTATGGAAAGTGGCTCAGGGTTTTTTAATTCAAGTCTCTTGGCAAGTTCATAGTTTACCCCATCTAGGGCAATATCAAGGGATGTATGAGCGGAATAGACATTTATTCCATTTCCAATTAATTTAAAAAGTAACTCTCCCCTATAATTTCTATTGTCAATGGACTTAACTCCCTTAAAAAATAGTGGATGGTGAGTTAGTATAAACTTAGAGTTCTTTTCCAATGCAAAGTTTACAACATTATCTGTAAGGTCCATGGCAATAACAATATTTTCTGTATCCTCTCCAGAGTAAATTTGTATTCCAGAATTATCCCAACTAAGTTGGCTATTAATACTTGCCCAATTTTCTATAAACTCAATAATCTTCGTAGGTTTCATAGTACCTCCTATACCTTTCTAAATCGCTTTTACACTCTACAATTCTACTTAGGGTTCTTGGATTTTGTGAATTAAGCCCCTCTAATTTTTCTATTAATTTTTCAGTAGAGGAGATTTTAAATTCCAGTAGACTTTTTAAAACACTGTCCCTTCTCTCTAGAAGAATTTTAGAAAATTCATAGTCCTCAAATTCCCTTACTACTCCGTCGTAGGAGCAATACATTATCTCAAAAAATCTATTGTCCTCATAGACTAATGCCTCATCTTTTATATTAAATCCATTTACAAGGAGTAATTCCCTTAGAGTATCTGCATTTTGCATTGGCTGAAGAATAAAATTTGCACTTTTCTTTCCACTCCAAGCGTTTAATATATCGTAGATTAAATATCCGCCCATTCCTGCAATTATTACAGTGTCTATTTTTTTACCCTCTAGTGGAATTAATCCATCTCCCACTAAAAATTCTGCCCTATTTTCTAACTCTCTACCATTAAATTCGTCAATACACTTTTGTAGAGAATTTTCACTTATATCCGTACAGTATACATGCTTTGCAATATTGTTTTCAAGTAGAAAAATAGGCACAAATCCATGATCTGTGCCTATATCTGCTACTATTTCATCTGATTTCACAAAGGATGTAATACTCTTTAATCTATTTGAAATCATTCTAAAAAATCCTTTAACTTTTTACTTCTACTAGGGTGTCTTAATTTTCTAAGTGCCTTTGCCTCAATCTGTCTAATTCTCTCTCTAGTAACGTCAAATTCCTTGCCTACCTCTTCAAGAGTTCTGCTTCTACCATCTTCAAGTCCAAATCTTAAAGTTAGTACCTTATTTTCCCTTTCAGTAAGGGTTTCTAATACCTCTTCCAACTGTTCCTTTAGCATAACGAAGGTAGCTGCGTCAGATGGAGATAGAATTTGATCGTCTGGAATAAAATCTCCAAGGTGAGAATCCTCTTCCTCTCCAATTGGAGTTTCAAGACTTACGGGTTCCTGTGCAATCTTTTGAATTTCACGAACCCTATCTACATCAAGGTCCATTTCCTGTCCAATTTCCTCTGGAGTAGGATCTCTTCCAAGCTCTTGAACAAGTTGTCTTTGAACTCTCATAAGTTTATTAATGGTTTCAACCATGTGAACGGGAATTCTAATAGTCCTTGCCTGGTCCGCAATTGCTCTAGTAATTGCCTGTCTTATCCACCAAGTTGCATAGGTGGAGAACTTAAATCCCTTAGTGTAGTCAAATTTTTCAACTGCCTTCATAAGGCCTAAATTTCCCTCTTGGATTAAATCCAAGAAGTTCATTCCTCTACCAACGTACCTTTTAGCAATACTTACTACTAATCTAAGATTTGCTTCAGCAAGTTCTTTTTTAGCGTACTCGTCTCCATTTTCCATACGCTTTGCAATACTTACCTCTTCATCTCCAGTTAGTAGGGGAATTTTCCCTATTTCCTTTAAGTACATTCTAACGGGATCATCTACTGATATTCCCTTTGGAACTGAAATCTCTTCCTTATCATCTTCTTTGTCAATTTCCTCAGAAAGAGCTTTATCATCATCAACAAGTACAATGCCGGCATTTTCAAATTCTTGGTAAATATTGTCTATTTCATCCGTATTTAGGGGGAGTTCTTGAAGAGCATCTAGTACCTCATTATATGAAAGGCTCTTCTTTTTCATTCCCTCCTTCATTAGGGAATCAATAATATTTGTTTTAGTTTGAGGACCATTTTCGTCAAAATCCAGTTTTGTATCCACTATGACAATTCCTCCTTTAACTTTCTCAAGTCTCTGTTTATTTTCTCTAAGTTAATTAGAAGTTCCTCTACAGGTACATTACTATTTTCTGCATCTGAGATTGCTTTTAATATATTATTTCGTGAAACTAATAAATTATCATGCTTAATCTTGTAAACTAGGTCTAGAAGTATAGTATCTAGATCTTCATTATTTTTAAGAATCCTTTCAATTCTACCAAAACTCCCTTCATCAATCAAGTTGTTTTTTACTAAAGACCTTAAATAACTAGGAAGGTCCGTTTCAAGTTGGTAGTATTCTTCTAACTTATCAAAGAGAACTTTTGAATCTGGAGTTGAAAAATCTCCAGAGTTTAATTTAGTAGAAATAGTTTTAAAGTATTTTCTATTAGTATATGCAATTTTTAATAGCTCAAATTCCGCCTTTAATCTACCACTTTGAATAGTCGGTGGGGCTTGTTTAATGGGCTTATTAAAATTATTATAGACTGGTTTTCTAGTGGCATAGATATTTTCAAGTTCTCTATTAATTGCATCCTTAGAGATAGAATATTTTTCCGAAAATCTATCTATATAGACTTCCTTTTCAATTGGATTAACTATACTGGATATAACCTTTACAGATTCTCCAATAAATTTACTCTTACCTTCAAAACTTTCAATATTGAAATTTTTCTCAATATTTTCCACCTTGTAGTCTAAATAATTTTTTGCATTTACCACTTGTGACTCAAAGCTAAACGCTCCATACTTCTTAATATATTCATCAGGATCTAATTTTTCAGGAAGGGAGACTATTAATGGCTTAATATCTTCAGATAGCAGCACATCTATGGCCCTATTAGTCGCCTTTATTCCTGCATCATCTCCGTCATAGCATATATATACCCTTTCAGAATACTTTTTCAATACTTTTGCCTGTTCTTTTGTAAGAGCAGTTCCTAAACTTGCCACTGAATAGTTTATTCCAACACTATAAAGGGAAATTACATCCATGTATCCCTCTACCAACAGTATTCTCTTTCTACTAGATTCCTTTGCGATAATATTTATACTATATAGATTATTACCCTTATTAAAGCAAAGTGTATCTCCTGTATTTAAATACTTTGGAAGAGAATTATCCAGTACCCTTCCTCCAAAACCAAGTACCCTACTTTGAACATCTATTATTGGAAAAATTATCCTATTTCTAAACCTGTCGTAGTAATTTCCACTACGCTCATTTTTAGAAATCAGATTAAAATCCAACAGCTCTTTTTCTGTATACCCTTTTTTTAACATATGGTTTAGTAGATCATTCCATGAGTCCTTTGCAAAACCTAAGCCGTATTTTAAAATAACCTCTGTGGAAATTCCCCTATTGTGTAAATAGGTAAGGGCAAATTTATTTTTTGAAAGGTTCTCCATAAAAAATACTGCCGCTTCCCTATTTGCATCAAATCCTCTTTTCATATAGGCAGATTTTTTACTAGGAGACTTCTCCTCTAGTTTAATATTGTACATACTTGCCAATTTTACAACGGCATCTACAAAGGATAGGTTTTCAATTTTCATAAGGAAGGAAATTACATCGCCCCCTACTCCACATCCAAAGCAGTGAAAAATTTCCTTCTGTTCTGAAACTGTAAAGGAGGGAGTTTTTTCATTGTGAAAAGGGCACAAACCCAAGTAGTTTGCACCCCTTTTTTTTAAATCAACATATCTTCCTACAAGTTCTACAATATCAACTCTATCCCTTAATTCCTGTAGTATATTTTCATCTATTAAATAGTTCATATTATCCCCACGATCTAGGTATAAATAGTTCCTTCCATGCAAGTACTGCATATCTATCTGTCATTCCTGCAATATAGTCTGTAACTATATCCTCATTTTCTATTTCCATATTCTCATAGAGTTTTAAATGGTCCTCAGGAACTCTAGAAATATCCTTCATATAGTATTCAAAAAGATAGGTAAGCATATTTTTTATCCTACCCTCTTCAGATTTTACCGTCCTATTATTGTAAACCTCTTTAAACATAAACTGTCTAAGTTCCATAGTTGCCTCGTATTTTTTAGGCTCCATTACAATATCATCCCTATGGTAACTCTCGGAGATAATTCCATTTATCATCGTATTAATCCTCTTTGAGTGGGTATTCCCTAGAATTTCAATAAGCCCCTTTGGAAGATCATCTTCACGTAAAATTCCAGCCCTTATTGCATCGTCAATATCATGGTTAATATATGCAATACGGTCTGCAAATTTTATAATTCTACCTTCAAGGGTGGAGGCAACATTTCCCCCAGTATGGTTTAGAATTCCGTCAATAGTCTCCTTAGTTAGATTAAGTCCAATTCTATTCTTACTATTTCTCTCTAAAAAGTTTACCACTCGAACAGATTGTTTTGCATGGATAAATCCCTTAGAGTTTAGTTCATCTAGTACAAACTCTCCAGAATGGCCAAAGGGAGTATGACCTAAGTCATGTCCTAGTGCAATTGCTTCAACAAAGTCCTCGTTTACCTCCAATGCCCTTGCAATAGTCCTTGCAATTTGACTTACCTCTAGCGTATGGGTAAGTCTCGTTCTAAAGTGGTCAGCATTGGGAGAAATAAAAACTTGGGTTTTATGTTTAAGCCTTCTAAAACTCTTAGAGTGAATAATTCTGTCCCTATCCCTTTGAAACTCAGTTCTAATTTTGCACTTTTCTTCTGGAATTTCTCTACCCTTAGAGTCTACTGAACAAGTTGCCAGTTCACAGTATATTAGTTTTTCTAATTCTTCTCGTTTTTCTCTATAATTCATACTCTAAAATTCTTTTTCATATGTGCGTGAATAATTTCAGCAGTTTCCTCTATGGCTCTATTGGTAATGTCTATTACCATACATCCCAACTCTTCCATTATCCTACGAGAGTAATTAAGTTCTTCATTTACCCTATCTAAATTTGCATACTTCGCCCCAGATTGAAGTCCAAGGGATTTTAATCGTTCCTCTCTAATGCTAATTAGCTTCTCTGGAGCTACGGTTAGTCCAACTACCCTTCTTGGATCCTTATCATATACCTCCTGTGGTACGGGAATTTCTGGTACAAGGGGTACATTTGCAACCTTGTAAAATTTATGAGCAAGGTACATGGAAAGTGGAGTCTTTGAAGTTCTAGATATACCTACTAGACAAATATCAGCCTTTTTTGCACCTCTCGGGTCTTTTCCATCGTCATACTTAACTGCAAATTCAATTGCCTCAACTTTTTTAAAGTAGTTATCGTCAAGTCGTCTTATAAGTCCTGGCTCCCTTAGTGGTGGATAGCCAAGCATATCCTCTAATTCATCCATAGGAGAACCCATTACATCTACTGCATGGAGTCCAAGTTCCTTTACTCGTCTTTCAATAAAGTCCCTAGTTTCTGTTTGCACATTTGTATAGACGATTAAGGTTTTTTCATCCTCTGCTGCTTCTTCAAGGATTGGTTCAATTTGTTCCACTGAATTATGGTATGGATATCTTCTTATCTCATAATTTTCAGACTCAAATTGTCTTACACTTCCCTTAGCTATTAATTCTCCCGTCTCTCCAATTGAATCGGATATAACGTATATTACTATTCCTTCCTGCATTACATCTCCTCTTTAAAGAACTCTACAAATAATCTATTTACATTGGTCTTAGTAAATCTTCCCACTACTCTATATCCCCCTTCTTCCTCTTCAACAACGGGAAGGGCGTCTATATCTCTATCCTCTATTATTTCAGCTGCCTTTAGAATCGTATCGCTTGGTTTTACAAATACCACATTGGGCATTCTAGTCATTATCATTCCAACGGGAGTAGTATTTAAATCATACTTTCCCAAGGCTGTTCTAAGCATATCCTTTCTGGAAACTATACCTGATAAATAACCACCACTAGTTAGAAAAACAGAGCCGATATTTTCTAAAAACATACTCACTATACATTCATACACAGAATTGGAATCCTCAGATACTACGGGAATACTCATATAGTCCCTTACCAAGGCATTTCTAATTTTATCGGAGTAGATATTTATTAAATTGTTTCCCGTATAAAAATATCCAACCTTTGGCCTTGCTCCAAGAATTCCAGTCTTAGTAAGAATTGAAAGATCTGGTCTAATTGTCCCCCTTGAGAGTCCAAGAATTTTTGAGATTTCATCTCCAGTAATGGGACCGCGATCTTTTACCATTCCCACTATTTCTTCTTGTCTCTTACTCAGCTTCAAACAATCACCTAATCTCCTGTACTTTATCTATATTAAAAATCTCTCCTAGACTACTATCTAATTTCTTTAATAGGGCAAGTCTATTATTTTTAACATCTTCATCCTCTGCCATTACCATGGTATTTTCAAAGAAGTCGTTAATTGGAGTAACTAGAGTACTTAAAATTTCTAGTCCCTCTATAAATTCTCCCCTATCTAAACTGTCTCTAAACTCTGGCTCAACTTTTACTAGGGCAGAATATAGAGATTTTTCTGTTTCTTCAGTTAATAATTCTTCCCTAAACTCTACATCAGTAGAATTTTTTACTAGAATATTGTGCACTCTACCAAAGGCATCTATGAATTCACTCCTATCCTCCTTAAAGTATAAGTCTAATTTATCTGCAATCTCAAATAATTTTAATAGTGGTTTATCCAGTTCCATTATAGAATCTACAATGTCATACCTATTTCCCCTATCGAGAAGCATATTTTTAATTCTTCCATGGATAAATTCCATAATTGACGCCTTTACCTTTTCATAATCAAATGTAAGGGCATTATTATCCACATAGGTATAAAGACTTGAGTCAACTATATCTGAAATATAAATGTCCCACTTTTTATTTAGTATTATATTTATAATACCTAGGGCATTTCTTCTAAGTCCAAATGGATCTTGGCTACCAGTTGGAATTAATCCAATGGCAAATAGTCCAGTAATGGTATCTAATTTATCTGCAATAGCTAAAATTGAACCAGTAGTAGATTTTGGAAGTTCATCTCCTGCAAATCTTGGAAGGTACTGCTCGAAAATTGCCTGTGCAATAATATCCTTCTCTCCAGAATTTAAGGCATAGATTGCCCCCATCTGTCCTTGAAGTTCTGTAAACTCCTGTACCATCTTAG
This sequence comes from uncultured Peptoniphilaceae bacterium, assembly GCA_964346375.1. Classification (GTDB taxonomy): domain Bacteria; phylum Bacillota; class Clostridia; order Tissierellales; family Peptoniphilaceae; genus CAYFUL01. The sequence goes on along the minus strand of CAYFUL010000012.1, from coordinate 10,105 downwards.
TAGTTAAATCTGCCTTAGAAAGTAGAGATGCCGTTGATAAATCGTCCAATGTCTTATTCGCAACTTCAAGTAGTCTACCAATTGAACCAGTTAGCTTTTCTAAACGAACTTCCTTGTCATACATTGTGCCAAGTTTTTCTTGGAATACTATGTCCTTTAAATTCTCTACATAATCTCCTAGCTTCTTCTTTGAATCCTCTTCATAGAAGAATTTTGCATCCTCTAGTCTAGCACCAAGTACCTTTTCATTTCCCTCAATTACTATTTCCTTGTGGTCCTCTGTACCATTTCTAATGGTAATAAAGTATGGTAGAAGTGAATTTTCAGAATCGTAAACTGGAATATATCTTAAATGCTCCCTCATTGGAGTAGTAATTACAATACTAGGAAGTTCTAAATATTCGTCCTTAATTCTTCCAACTATTGGAGTTGGATATTCTACAATGTATACAAGTTCTTCTAGTAGATCTGGGTCCTCTTTTATCTCTCCCCCAAGGGATTTTGCAAGTCTCTTTGAACCGTAAACTATTGCCTCTTCCCTCTTCTTCTGATCTAGAATTACATAGTTTTCTTCAAGTAGCTTCTCAAAATTATCAACATGGTCTATTTCTATACTTGATGAACCTAAAAATCTATGGCCTCTAGTAATATTTCCTACAGGTATTCCCTCAAGGTCAAATTCTACAACTTCACTGTCCTTCATAGATACAATCCATCTAATAGGTCTTGCAAATCTTAAATTTTTACCGCCCCATCTCATACTCTTTCCAAAGTGAATGGATTTTACCAGGTTTGGAATTTCCCTTTTAAGAATTTCTTCAGAAGTCTCTCCATTTTTGTGAACCTTGCCGTAAACATACTCTACGCCCTTTAGTTCCCTATACTCTAAATCATTTACAGTGATGCCTTGGGATTTCATAAATCCCTCTAGTGGCTTAGTAGGGTTACCATTTTCGTCAAAGGAGATCTTTTTAGCCGGTCCCTTTACTTCTATATCAATATCTTCCTGTCCAGGTGCTAGTTCATCAATTAAAAGTACAAGTCTTCTAGGAGTTGCAAGGAGTTTTAAACTACTATAACCTAATTTTTCCTCGTTTAAAAATGCTTCTGCCAACTCCCTCATTTGACTAAGGGTACTCTCTACAAATCTTGATGGCATTTCCTCAACGCCAATTTCCAATAGATACTTACTCATCTCTTCCTCCCTTTTTTAATAGGGGATAGCCCATCTCTTCTCTCTGTTTTAAATAAACACTTGCTACTTCCTTAGCTAAATTTCTAACTCTACCTATATAGGCTGCCCTTTGAGAAACAGAAATTGCCCCTCTAGCATCTAGTACATTAAATGTATGGGAGCATTTTAGTACATAGTCATAGGCAGCAATTACAAGACCTTCTTTAATTACTCTACTAGCTTCTTTTTCGTAGGTATCAAAGAGCATCTTTAACATATCTATATTTGCAAGTTCAAAACTGTAAACGGAGTGTTCGTACTCGTTTTTCTTAAATACATCTCCATAGGTAATTTCATCGTTCCACGAAATATCATACACAGAGTCTACATCTTGAAGGTACATTGCAATTCTCTCAAGTCCATAGGTAAGCTCTGCACTTTCTAAGTCACAGTTTATACTTCCCACCTGTTGAAAATAGGTAAACTGTGTAATTTCCATTCCATCAAGCCATACTTCCCAACCTAGTCCCCAAGCTCCGAGAGTTGGAGATTCCCAGTTGTCCTCTACAAATCTTATATCGTGTTTTAAAACATCAATACCAATTGCCTCTAGGCTTTTTAAATACAACTCCTGAACATTTTCTGGAGATGGTTTTAAAATAACCTGTAGCTGGTGATGCTGGTAGAGTCTGTTTGGATTTTCTCCATACCTTGCATCAGCAGGCCTTCTTGATGGCTCTACATATACAGTTTTCCAAGGCTCTGGTCCAAGGGACTTTAAGAATGTAAAGGGATTCATTGTACCTGCTCCCTTTTCAATATCATAAGGTTCCATAATTATACAGCCTTGATCCTTCCAATAGTCTTGCAATGTTCTCATTAAATCTTGAAAATGCATTAGTTTTCCTCGCCTTCTAGTAGTTTTAAGGAATAAAAATCATCTAATTCCAGTAGGTACTTTATATAACCTACAATAAATTTAAAAGTCCTCTCTAGTATTTCTTCGTCCATGTCTATTTCCACAATTTCCTCATAGGTTGAATATAGTATCTTTAATAAAAATTCTATATCCTTTCCCCATAAATTAAAAGAACTTTTTAAGTAACTTCTTCCCTTAATAAATTCTCCCCTTTCAAAGGAGTAATAGTAATCTTCCCCAACTTCACTGGGAAAACTTGGTCTATAACCAAGTAGAGTTATACACTTTAGCGAAAAACCAAGTGTAATTAATTTAGTCCTATCTGTATGAATTAATGTAGATAGAGTTTTTTCAAGAAGATCAAAAATACTTCTATTTACATCTCCCGGTGGAAGGGATTTATTAATAAGCTCCAGTATAAATGAGCCGTATAATAACTTTGTATATGAGTTAAGTAGTTCAAAATGAGTATTAATAATACTGCCCTTTTTAATATAGTAGAGGTTTGCCCCTGGTGAAAGTTCCAATGTCGATAGGGCAAAGAGATGACTTACAGAGACTATGGAGCTTCTTGGTAGTAGGGCTCCCTTTGCCATAATGGATAGTACTCCATATTCCCTAGTAAATGCCTTAATTAACTTAGATGTTTCTCCGTGGCGCATCTCATCTATAATTATCGCCTTAGTTCTCATTTATAGCCAAGATTTTTCATCTTGTTTTCCTTCTCTCTCCAATTCTTCTCAACTTTTACCCAAAGTCTTAAATTTACCCTTCCGTCTAAAAATTTTTCAATATCAAGCCTTGAGCGAGTTCCAATTTCCTTTAACATCTTTCCGCCCTTGCCTATTACTATTCCCTTGTGGGATTCCTTTTCAACGTAGATAGTTGCATCAATATTGTAAAAATTCTTTTCCTCGTCGTATTTAAAGCTCTCAACATTTACAGCTATTCCATGGGGAACTTCTTCACTAAGGAGAATTAATGCCTTTTCTCTAATATTCTCCTCTACTACAAATCTCTCTGACTGATCTGTAATCTGATCCTCTGGGAAGTACATAGGACCCTCTGGAAGGTATTTTTTTAGTGTGTCAAGGTATAAGTCTATTCCATCATTTTCCATTGCAGAAATGGGTATTATTTCGTTAAAAATGCCAAGATCACCATAGAGTTTAATTACCTCTAATATGTCTGCCTTTTCAATGGTGTCTATTTTATTAATAAGAAGAATCTTATCTATTCCATCAATCTTCTTTAGAAAATCCATTACATAGGAATCAAGTCTGCCTATTTCCTTTGAAGTGTCTACAATACATGTAATAACATCTGCATCTTCAACACTTGACTCTGAAATATTTAACATAAATTCTCCAAGTTTATTTTTAGGAGTTTGAATCCCTGGAGTATCCAAAAAGATAATCTGTGAATTATCGTCTGTATGAATTAATAGGATTTTATCCCTAGTAGTCTGTGGTTTATTGGAAATGGCAGAGATTTTCTCTCCAATAATTCTATTAAGTAGTGTACTCTTTCCCACATTTGGTCTGCCAACTATGGCAACGTAGCCTGATTTAAATTCACTCATTATAAATCCCTCGGCCCAAATCCATGGGGTAGAATATCCTTTAGGGAATATACTTTATAGTCCTCAGTTGAATTTGCAATTATAATCTCTGCATTTTCTGCAAACTCCATCATTACCTGTCTACATACTCCACATGGGAAAGTATTATCTCCACTTCCAACAACTACAATTTTTACAATTTCCCTATGTCCTTCAGAAACTGCCTTAAAAATTGCAGTCCTCTCTGCACAATTAGTAGGAGTAAAGGCTGCGTTTTCAATATTACAACCTGTATATACTTCTCCTGTGCTAGTCTCTATTGCAGAACCAACTTTAAAATTTGAATAGGGAACATAGGCAAATTCCCTTGCCTCTATTGCCATCTCTATTAACTTCTTTATTTCCATTATCCAACCACCTTAAATATAAAAATCGCTACGCAAACTCCCATTATGGCACCAACAATTGCCTCTGAAGGCTTGTGAATCTTTCCCTCAACTCTACTCTCCGCTACTAGAAATGCCATAAAAAATGCACATAGTGTTACCAGTCCATTTTTAGCAATAAATGAAACTATAGTTGCCATACAAAAGGAAAGGGCTGCGTGTCCACTAATTCCTCCCCCTTGAAAAAAAGTACCTCCACTTTTTTTACTCATCAACAATTTCCCC
>CAYFUL010000012.1:0-5770 GCA_964346375.1 uncultured Peptoniphilaceae bacterium | reverse complement strand
AGGGTAAGAAGTACAACTATACCTAAACTTACAAAGGTTAAGTGGGTAGAGGAGTTTGCTATTTTATAAAATATCCAAAATCCCATATTGTTTAGCTTATCGTAAAATAGTAAGTAGGCAGTAATACCTGCATTTAATGCAGAAATAAGTACAGCGCCTGCCGAAACGTCCTTTACTAACTTTGCAATGGGATGGTATTCTTGAACTATCATATCTACACATCTTTCAATGGCGGTATTTACAAGCTCTAATGAAATTACCAGTGCAATGGCAAAAGTCAACTGTAAAAACTCCACCTTGGAAAGATCGAAAAATAAACTTGCAACAATTACGAGAAGTGCTGCAAGGTAGTGAAACTTCATGTTTTTTTCCGTCTTTAGCGAGGAAATAATCCCTTGAACTGCATAGTTAAAGGATTTAATAAAACCGTTATTCTTCATAACTACCCCTTCTAGGTTAAAGCCTTCATTATGGATTTTTCCTTAGTTCTCATCTCCAACTTATCCTCATCATTCATATGGTCGTATCCAAGTAGGTGAAGAATGGAGTGGACAGTTAAATAGCTAAGCTCCCTATTTACAGAGTGGTCAAGTTCCTTTGCTTGAATTTCAACTCTATTCATATTGATAATTACATCTCCAAGCAGAATTAGCCCCTGAAATTCATCTTCCATAGGAAAGGATAAAACATCAGTAGAGCTATCTACCCCTCTATAATCTCTGTTTAGCTGGTGAATTTCCTCATCGTCTACGAAGGAAACGGAAAGATATACATCATCCTTTATTCCCTCTTCATTCATAACAGCTTTTAGACAGGATTTAACTATTTCAAAGTCCTCGTCCTCTAATTTATACTGGCTTCTATTGTCAAAATCTATATTCATCGACTTTTTTCCTTATTAACATCCCTATTCTCCTCGTCGTATTTATCATAAGCCTCAATAATTCTCTGAATAAGTGGATGTCTAACTATATCATTTTTTCCTAGATAGGTTATTCCAATTCCCTTTACATTTTTTAAAATCTTTAGAACCTTTTTTAAACCAGACTGTTTTCCTCGAGGAAGGTCAATTTGCGTAATATCTCCAGTAATAACAGCCTTAGAACCATAACCCATTCTAGTTAAAAACATCTTCATCTGTTCATTAGTAGTATTTTGTGCTTCATCAAGGATTATGTACGCAGAATCCAAAGTTCTACCTCTCATATATGCAAGAGGAGCAACTTCAATAAGACCCTTTTCCACGTATTTATTGTACTGTTCGTGGCCAAGAATCTCAAAAAGAGCGTCATAAAGCGGTCTTAAATAAGGGTCAACCTTCATCTGTAAATCCCCCGGTAAAAAACCTAAGTTCTCCCCCGCTTCAACGGCAGGTCTAGTGAGAATAATCCTGTTTACCTCTTTATTTTTAAAAGCTTTAACGGCCATAGCCATGGCAAGATAAGTCTTTCCCGTTCCAGCAGGACCAATACCAAAGACAATGTCCTTGGATTTCATCTCATCAAGATACCTCTTCTGACCAAGTGTTTTAGCACGAATAGGCTTACCCATAGAAGTATAGACGAGAGTTTCACTTAGAAGATCAACGAGAGAATCTGTATTGCCAGATTTTAATAGCTTTATAGAATACTCTAAATCAGCTCTATCAAGTCTCTTCTGTCTTTTTATAATCTCTGATAAATTACCCAGTAGGATTTCAATTAAAGTTGCATTACTATCATCAGCAGTAATTTCAATTTGAGAGTCCTTTAATCTTAATTCAGCGTCAAAGGCCTCCTCAATAGTCTTAATATTTTCATCAAACTTGCCGAAAAGTTCCCTTGTCAATTGGTCACTACTAAGTTCTAATTGGTAAATTCTTTTTTCCTTCAAATAACTACCTCCGGAGTTTATATTATCACAATAAATGGCGTTTTTCCACTATATATAGATTAGACATTCCAGCAATTGCAAATAAACCCCTATCTAAGAGATACGGGTTTATCTAAAATTTCTGCCATAACAATGGCCTCTTTTAACTTATTGCCAGAGAAGTCCTCCTCATGAATTTCAAAGTCCTCCTCCAGGTGAGATTCCTTACTCAAATTGTAGGACTCTCTATACTTTAATCTCTCCTCCTCAATTTTTTCCTTTAAAATTTCAGATTGAGATTTTTCTTCAATTAAAGTGTCCTTTTTAGGAGAATTGTTGTTTTTTTTGGACTTATCCCTAATGGAACTACTCATCTTTTTAGAAGCTCTACTATCAAGGTCCGTAAAGATGTCCTCTAAGCTTTTCTTTTTACTCTTCTCCTCCTTCTTTCTCCTCTCATCTTCTTTCTCAAACTTATCCATAATTTCTCTACGAAGTCTGTCATTATGCTCCTTGTTTTCCTTCACAGCATCCCTTTTAGCAGACTTTTTATTGTTCTTGTTCTTATTGAGTAAGTTGTTGAAGAAAAAATTAAGAAAAATAAATAGAAAGAGAATAACTACACTTCTCATTACTTCTTGTCCTTATTACTATTATTGTCCTTAATGCCAGAGATGGAATTTCTCATATCAGTATCCGCCTCAACATTTTTCATCTTTAAATAGTCAACAACACCTAAATTTCCACTTCTTAACGCCTCAGCCATAGCAAGGGGAACCTCCGCCTCAGCTTCCACAACCTTAGCCCTCATGGCTTCAACTTCAGCCTTCATCTCCTGCTCGTGGGCAAGAGCCATCGCTCTACGTTCACTAGCCTTCGCCTCGGCAATTCTCTTATCAGCTTCAGCCTGGTCAGTTTGTAATCTAGCACCAATATTTCTAGCAACGTCAACGTCTGCAATATCAATGGAAAGAATTTCAAAGGCAGTACCAGAATCAAGACCCTTCTCTAAAACCATTTTAGAAATGGAATCAGGGTTTTCAAGAACGCTCTTGTAAGACTGAGAAGAACCAACAGTAGTAACAATACCTTCCCCAACTCTTGCGATAATAGTCTCTTCGCCAGCGCCCCCAACAAGTCTGTCAATATTAGCTCTAACGGTAACCTTAGCCTTTACTACAACTTCAATACCATCTTGAGCAACGGCAGAGATATTTGGAGTTTCAATAACCTTAGGATTAACAGAAACCTGTACAGCTTCGAGAACATTTCTACCAGCAAGGTCAATGGCAGCGCCTCTTTCAAATTGTAGAGGGATATTAGCACGCTCCGCCGCAATTAAAGCATCTACAAGAGTATTGACATTTCCACCAGCAAGGTAATGAGCCTCAAGATTTTCTATTTTAAGATCAAGACCAGCCTTGGTAGCCTTAATCATAGGGTTTACAATACGCCCAGGGCTAACTCTTCTTAACTTCATTCCCATAAGGGTAGAAATTTTAATTCTAACACCAGAGAAAAAAGCAGTAATCCAAAGTCCAATGGGAACCATGGAGAAGAGTACAATAAAAAATATAACAACAATCGCAATAGTAAAAATTGATGCGAACCTAATTTCGTATAACATAATTCCTCCTTAAATTAAACCTTATTCACATTATACCCATTAAGTTAAAATCCCAACAAGAGAATAAATTATACACCAAATAGATTTATTAACGCCCTTCTTTGAAATAAATGATGAAAAAATCTTATCTTGTTTTCATCTAAAAATTCTTACATAAAAAAATGGACTCGCAAGAGTCCATTCCTTTACTTTATTTTTCCCCAGTCCTCTTCTCCTCTCTTGCGAAAAAAATCGTGGGTATGTGCTGCTTCTACCATTTCATAGTAGTACCAGTCTTCTTGTTTTAAATCAGTAAATCTCTTTACATCTGTTCTTACAGAACTTAGTCCTAGTTCATCGACGCTTCTGTCAAATACATTATTTAGTATTACAACTGCCTCTGCTCTAGTTATTTCATCGTCTGGCATAAAGGTTCCATCTGGATAACCTGTTATATATCCGCTGCCATAAACTTTTCTAATATTAGCTTCTGCCCAGTGGGAATCAATATCTGTAAAATAAGCAACCTTATTTCCATTTAGATCTGCAAAACTTGCAATTATACTTACAAATTCTGCCCTTGTTATTCCTGCATTTGGTTTAAAGGTTCCATCTGGATATCCCTTTATTAAACCTCTACTTACTCCTGCATTTATACTTCCGTTGTACCATGCACTTTCTGTATCAATAAAATCTGGCTTACTATTATCTAGCATACTAAGTTCTAGTAGCCTTCCAATCATTGCAAGGGACTCTGCCCTTGTTATACTATTCTCTGGTCTTATACTTCCGTCTGGATAGCCGAATATATATGCCTTGTGTTCCATAATTTCCACTGGTCTTTCCACAGGTTTTACTGCTGGTTTTTCTGCAGGCTTTGGCTGTGGAGTTGGCTCAGATGGTATCCAAGGTGATGGTCTCCAAGGATCTATTTGTGGATTCCAAGGATCTATTGGTGGATTCCATGGGTCCACTGGTGGCTTTGGATCTATTGGCGTGTTTGGATCTGGTGGATTTGGAAAATGGTTCTTCTGTACAGTTTCTGAACTCTCAGAAATTTCATTTTAGCATGAACAGATACATTATGAGCTGGCATTGTATCAAAATAAGGAAGGGCCACATTTGGGATTACATTTCCATTTTTGTCAGTGGATTTGCCATCACGATTAATATAGGTCTCCTTCATAATTTTGCCAGTATCGTCATTTCTATAAATCCATCCTGAAAGATGGTATCCAGGATTTACAGGTTCATCTTCCTTAGGCAATTTAGGAACCTCTTGCTCAAAATATAGTCTTTTCGCCCTAATTTTAGTGGCTCCCTTTCCAGTGATATATTTATAATCAAATGTATTTCTAAGATATCTATAGGAAAGTACAAAATCCTCATCTGATTGAGGAATAGTAGAGCCAACAGGTTTTTCTGGAATAAATCCAGGAATGTCTAAAGGATTTACTACATACTGAGTACCCACAGTTGCATAGTCTGTCTGAACTGTATGTGTTGTAAAAATTTCCTTTAGTTTAGTTTGTATTTCATGTTTTACAATAACCTTCTTTTTAACTGGAAGATAACTTACCGTTAAAGTATTTTCATTTAAAAATCCTCTTTAGTAATAGTTACACTTTGTTTATCTCGGCTATAACCTTCCACGTTGGGAGAGTCAATAGAATATCCATTTCCAATTAAATTATCTAGCTCACTCTCCTTTACTGTAGCGCGATAGGGTTGTCTAATATCTACATCTTCTCGACCGTCAAATACATATCTAATCGTAACCTGGTATGATTTTTCCTTAGTCGGATTTTTCACCTGGTTATTTGCGATTTCAATGGAATTTGCTTCACCTACTCCAATAGGGGAATAGGGAATTTTCTCATCAATTGGAATATTAATAGAAGCCCCAAAGGCTTCAAGTGGAATTCCAATTAATATTATTATAGCCATAAAGAGGGCTAAGATTCTCTTCTTCATAACTCACCTCATTAGTATTATATGATTTTTAATCTATGCTGGAATTATAGTACATATTTATCAAAAATTTCATCTAAATATGTATATTTCGGGGTTTTATGGGAAATTATCATATATGTAATAACTATTTGTTGGATAAAAATTAAAGTATCCATTTGAAATTATGAATACTTAATGGCGACAAATCTATATTGTAAAAACATCTTTGCAATAGTTTTACAAAATTATAAAAAACCCTTGCTTATTTTTTTTACCTATGCTATACTTCTTAAAGTAGTCAATAAACAACTACAGTTTGGAGAGGTACCGAAGTGGTCATAACGGGGCGGTCTTGAAAAC
>CAYFUL010000011.1:23726-33129 GCA_964346375.1 uncultured Peptoniphilaceae bacterium | reverse complement strand
CCTTCAAGAATTCCAAGTTGAGCAGCCCATGTTAACCAGCTTGATGGCCAAATAGCTGTTTTTTCCATATCCTTAGTTAAATCTTTTTTAACTAGAACAACTAGCATCTTAGCAAGTTCTGCATAAGTTACGTCGTTTTCTGGTTTGAAAGAACCATCAGGATATCCAACGATCATGTAAACTGGGTTTACAGGTGATGGAGTAGTAGATCCAACTATAATGAATCCATTTGCCCAATGCTCAGGCTCTACGTCAGTGTAAATTTTTACACTTGCTACTTTAGATGCTAGGTCTTGTTTTCCAAGAGCCCAGATAAGTAGCTTAGTTACTTCTGCTCTAGTGATGTTTGAATCAAGAGCAAGATCAGTTGCTTCTTTGCCGTCTTTTAAGAATTTACGTCCTTCAACTACCTTAGTATCTTGAAGCCATTGTATCTTCTTGTCATTTTCGGTGATTTTTGGAACTTCTACTTCCTCAACCTTAACTTCTTCGGCAAAGACACTTGTGAATGTTCCTAGTACCATAACAAGTGCTAGGAATAGTGAAATAAATTTCTTATTCATATTTGTCTTTCGACCTCCTTAAAAATTTTGTAGACTCTACAAAAGTCCTAAACTTTTGCGCTCTGTCTTTACAGAACTAGAGGTGACAATTTAATAATAAGCTCATCTCATTTATTTAATTGTCATTGTTCCTCTTATGCTTTAATTATACACTAATGGACTAGAAAGTAAAATTACAGTTGTGTTACATAATTTTATGTAAACCGCCATCTACTCTATCCTTTGTGATTTAAAGCACTGGTTTACTATAACATAAAGTTACAAAAGTTACAATTGTTGTTTTGGGAGTCGGTTTTACATAGGTTGGAATATTTTATTTAGTATGGGTTATATGTTCCATTAATACCAACGACGAACCACGGTAGGGGCGACGTCCCGAGCCGCCCGTTACATTGTGTTCGGGTTTTATTACATATCCAATCCACGTTACCGATAATATCACGTTACATATTTTTAAATACAAATGTATTTCAATGTACAACTGCCCTATCCCCTCGCGTCGGGCGGGGCTCGGCAACCTACCATGGGTTACTGTTGTACATTGAACTATATAAATTACCAGCACATAACCCAGCGCTAATATGTAATAAAAGGCGAACATCGTGTCCGCCTTTTATTATTTTACTACTATTTCTCCATTTTCTACGTCTACTGTTACTTTTCCTCCGTCCTCTACTTCTCCCTTTATTATTAATTTTGATATTCCTGTTTCCACTGTATTTTGGATATATCTCTTTACTGGTCTTGCGCCGTATTGGATAGTATAGGACCTATCTAGGATAAGGTCCTTTGCCTTTTCTGTTACTTCTATTCTTATTTCCCTATCGGCTAATTTTTTCTCTATTTCCCCTATTGCATTTTCCATTATCCTGTAGATTTCGTTTCTCTGTAATGGTTTAAACATTACTATCTCATCTATTCTGTTTAAAAACTCTGGTCTAAATCTTGCCCTCATCTCTCCCATTACTTCTTCTCTCGTTATCTCGGAGATATTTCCAAACTCGTCTATTCCGTCTATTAAATAGGTTGAGCCTATATTTGAGGTCATTATTATTACTGTATTTTTAAAATCTACTGTCCTTCCCTGGTTATCTGTTAGCCTTCCGTCGTCTAGGACTTGTAGTAGTATATTAAATACATCTGGATGTGCCTTTTCTATTTCGTCAAATAGTATTACTGAATATGGGCGTCTTCTTACTGCTTCTGTTAGCTGTCCTCCGTCGTCATATCCTACATATCCTGGTGGAGATCCTACTAATCTTGATACGGAGTGTTTTTCCATATATTCACTCATATCTATTCTTATCATATTCTTTTCGTCGTCAAATAGTAGTTGGGTTAATGCCTTTGCCGTTTCTGTCTTTCCTACTCCTGTTGGTCCTAAGAAGATAAATGAGCCTATTGGTTTACTTTCGTCCTTTAACCCTGCTCTTGCCCTTAGCACTGCATCGCTTACTACTTCTACTGCCTCATCTTGTCCTATTACTCTCTTGTGTAGTTCCTCTGATAGATTTAGTAGTTTTTCCCTTTCTCCTTGAGTTAATTTATCTACTGGTATTCCTGTCCAGCGGCTTACTACTTCTCTTATTTCTGTTTCCGTTACCTCTTCTTTTACCATAGAGGTTTCCTTAGAATTTTCTTCCTTTCCCTTTAACTCTGCTTCAAGTTTTGGTAGTTCGCCATATTTTAATACTGATAGCTTTTCCAAGTCGTAGGCTCTTTCTGCCTTTTCTATCTCTACTTTTACGTCTTCTATCTTCTCTTTTACTTCCTTTAGGTCGTCAATTGTCTTTTTCTCCTCTTCCCACTTTGCCTTTAGACTATCATAGGTTGACTTTTCCTCTGCTAGTTCTTCTTCTAGGGCTGTTAGCCTTTTTTTACTTGCCTCGTCCTCTTCCTTCTTTAAGGCTTCTCTTTCTATTTCTAGCTGTAGAATTTTTCTTCTTACCTCGTCTATTTCCGTTGGCATTGATTCTATTTCTGTCCTTAACATTGCGCAGGACTCGTCCATTAAATCTATTGCCTTATCTGGTAAAAATCTATCGGAGATATATCTATTTGATAGGGTCGCCGCTGCTATTACTGCTGAATCTGCTATTCTTATTCCGTGGTATATCTCATACTTTTCCTTTAATCCCCTTAGTATTGATATGGTATCCTCTACTGATGGTTCTTGTACTAGTACCTTTTGGAATCTTCTCTCTAGTGCCGCGTCCTTCTCTATATACTTTCTATACTCGTCTAGGGTTGTCGCTCCTATTGCGTGGAGTTCTCCCCTTGCTAACATTGGCTTTAGTAGATTTGAGGCGTCCATTGCCCCTTCTGTCTTTCCTGCTCCTACTATATTGTGTATTTCGTCTATAAATAGGAGTATTTCTCCGTCGGACTTTTCTACTTCCTGTAGTACTGCCTTTAATCTCTCTTCAAATTCTCCTCTATACTTTGCCCCTGCTACTAAGGCTCCTATATCTAGTGAAAATACCGTCTTTCCCTTTAATCCCTCTGGTACGTCGCCATTTACTATTCTCTGGGCAAGTCCTTCTACTATTGCCGTCTTTCCTACTCCCGGCTCTCCTATTAGAACTGGGTTATTCTTTGTCCTTCTTGATAGTATCCTTATTACATTTCTTATTTCGTCGTCTCGACCTATTACTGGGTCCATCTTTCCGTCCTTAGCTTCCTTGGTTATATCTCTTCCATACTTTGCTAGGGCGTCAAAGGTTGACTCTGGGTTATCTGTTGTTACATGGGTATTTCCCCTAATATTTTTTAAATTCTCCATAAAATTATCTAGGGTTATGCCATATTTTTTAAAGATACTTTCGTTTTTACTATCTTTGACCATTAAGAGAGCCATGTATATATGCTCTACTGATACGTAATCATCTGATAGATTTTTTGCGTTCTCCTCTGCTTTTTCTAATACCTTTGTAAAGGTATCCTTTGCGTATAGACTTCCCCCTGATTGCTTTGGAAGTTTTTTTATCTCCTTTAGTATATCCTCTAGCAGTGCCTTTGAATCCACTCCCATATATTTTAGGATAGAGGGAATTAACCCCTCCCTATCTGCTACTAAACTGTAATGAATGTGAATTGGCTCTACTTGTGGATTTCCATATTCACGTGCTACGCCTTGGGCATTGTTTACTGCCTCAACACTTTTTAATGTAAATTTTTCAAAATCCATAATTACCTCACTGTTTCACTTAATTTTCTATATAGTTCTATTTGTTCTTCGTTTAAATGCTCGGGGTTTACTATATTAAATTGGATATATAAATCCCCCTTATTTCCCTTTAGATCTACAAATCCCTTATTTGGAATTCTTAACTTTGAACTTCCCTTAATTCCCTTTGGTACTGAAACCTTTATCTTTCCCTCTGGGGTAGTAATATTTACCTTATCTCCAAGTGCCGCCTGCCATGGGTAGATCTCCTTAGTTTTAATAATATTTAGGCCAGATAACTTTTCGTCGGGAGAGTCTAGGACATTTACCTTAAATAGTATATCTCCATCTATTCCATACTTATCTGCCTTTACCTTAATCTTTTTACCGGGAGTTATTCCCGCAGGAATTTTAACAGGTATTGTATGAACGCTTCCGTTAATGGATAGGTTCATATCTCTAGTAGTTCCACTATAAGCTTCATCTATTGTAAGTGCTACTTCTGAATCGTAGGTAGCACGTCTTTTTTTCTTAGATTTATTACGACCAAGTAGGTCATTAATATTTATATTAAATCCGCCGTTCTTACCACTTCCACCAAAAAACATATCAAAGAAATCGGAAAAATCGGAGGAATTTCCACCACTGGTATATGTGTAACCGTATTGAGTAGGGTCAAAGTTATAACCGTCGCTAAAATTATAGTTAGAACCGAAGGTATCGTACTGCTTTTTCTTCTCGGGATCAGATAGAACTTCGTAAGCCTCGTTTACCTCTTTAAACTTCTCTTGGGCTTTTTCATCTCCTGAATTTAAATCAGGATGGTATTTCTTTGCCAACTTTCGATAGGCTGATTTAATCGTTGCCTCGTCGGCATTTTTATCAATACCAAGTATATTATAATAATCTCTATATTCCATTTAAACCTCCTTCTTTGACCTTCTTTGACCTTGTTTATATTATACGGCATCTGGAATATAAATGCAAGGTTTGTAAGTAAATATTTTATTTGGTATAATACATATAATTAGTTATACTCTTTAATTAATCTACTTTATTTTTCCGGTACGTAGTGTACCGGATATTTTTTTATGTAGGAGGACATATGAGAAAAATCCCGAAGATAAATGCAAGTATTAGTCGCTGGATTATATCCATTATTTTTAGCTACGGGCTATTAATTTTAATGGACAGCGAAAAAATACTAGAGAAGATTTCAATAGACAGTAGAGTATTAATTGTACTACTGCCAGTGGTATCACTAATAGGACTATTGGTACTAGATAGAGGAATATTAAAAAAACTATTCCACATCCCAAAAATAAAAGAGGTGCTCCTTGCCTTTGGGGTTGCCATATTGGCAATAGTAGTAGGGGCAATCCTTGCCAGTTTAAATTTTGAAACGGTAGAAAATCCAATAGTAGGAGTAATAGATGAAATAGATCCAAAGTTCTTAGTATTTATGCTGGCATTTCAACTTTTTTGGGAGGAAATAATAAGGATAATACCATTTTTGGCAGTGTATAATTACTTTAGCAAGAGAATTGGAGAGAGATGGGGCGTAATTTTAGCGTGGATACTATCTTCAATAATATTTGGAGCGCTACATCTACCTACTTACAACTACAATATAGTACAGTCCATATTTTTAATAGGAGGAGTAACATTTGTACTAAACTTTGCATATATAAGGACAAAAAATCTATGGACCGTATATTTCGCCCATTTATTTTACGATATGTTATTACTTAGTATGGTAATGTTAATTGGATAAGTGTTTTTAAGAATTGATAGAATTTGTTAAAGTTATAGAAAAAAATATTTTACATCAAAGTACCACATTTAAAAGTATTTAGTCAAAACTTTAAATTAAAAAACAAACCCAGAAATTTTCCGGGTTTGTTTTCAATATATTCCATATATTAATATGCAGTTCTTACTCAACTCCGCCTTCCCAAGTTCCTACTACTTTATTTTTAGAATCTTCGTCAAACCAGTGTTTAGTAACGGTTTTTGCACGAGTGTAGAATCTAAATCCGTCTTTTCCAAGAACGTGAAGATCGCCAAAGAATGAGTCTTTATTTCCAGAGAATGGGAATTGAGCTCCTGGTACAGGAATACCAACGTTAATTCCTACCATTCCTCCGTCAGTTAAAAGTTCAAATTTTCTTGCGTAGTATCCACTACTTGTGTAGATAATAGAACCATTTGCAAATGGATTTGCATTCATAACTGCAATACCTTCGTCAAAGTCCTTTACTCTCTTAATTAGAGTAACTGGTCCAAAAATTTCCTTAGTTCCAACGCTCATCTCTTCAGTAACATGGTCAAAGATTGTAGGTCCTAAGAAGAATCCATTTTCAAGGCCTTCAACAACTAAATCTCTTCCATCTAGTACAAGTTCTGCCCCTTCTTCAATTCCCTTTTCAATCCACTTAATAACCTTCTGTTTGTGTTCAGCAGATACAACAGGTCCAAGTTGAGTTCCAGGTTCATAAGCAGCACCAATTTTTAAGTTCATTGCCTTTTCTTTTAATAGAGCAACTAATTTATCAGCAACACTCTCTTGAACAACTATAACTGGAAGTGCCATACATCTCATTCCTGCACAACCAAAGGTTGAGTTAATAATAGTATTAGCAGCACTTTCAAGGTCTGCATCTTCAAGAACTAATGCGTGGTTTTTCGCCTCCCCTTGAGCTTGAACTCTCTTACCATTTGCCGCAGCAACAGAGTAAATATGTTTACCAACATCAGTAGTTCCTACAAATGTTACAGCCTTAATTCTTGGGTCATGAAGGAAAATCTCTGCTTCATTTCTACTGCAAGTAACTAGGTTTACAACTCCCTTAGGGAATCCACCCTTTTCAATAAATAGCTCTAAAATTCTCATAGAAGTAAGAGGAGTTTGGCTATTTGCCTTTAATACTACTGTATTTCCAGTGGCAATTGCCATAGGAATTATCCAACCCCAAGGAATCATAGCTGGGAAGTTAAAAGGAACTATTCCTGCAACAACTCCTAGTGGCATTTGGTAAGTAGTAGTATCGTATCCAGTAGTAACTTGAAGTGATCCTACTCCTTGAATCATAGAAGGAAGAGAACAAGCAAGTTCAGTAGGCTCAATTGCCTTTAATACATCGCCTCTAGCCTCATCTAAATTCTTGCCATTTTCCTTGGCGCAAAGCACTGCAAGTTCTTCTAAATGTTCCTCCAGTACATTGCGCCAATTAAACATAAGCTTAGTTCTAGCACTTATAGAAGTTAAAGACCATGATTTATACGCCTCTTGAGCAGCTGCAATTGCAAACTCAACCTCATCTTTAGTACAACAAGGAACTTCAGCCATTACCTCTCCAGTACTAGCATTAGTAACTTCCATATACTTGTCAGTCTTAGACTGAATCCATTCTCCGCCGGCACTAAAACCTTTTCTTTCAACTGTCATAAAATTCTCCTTTCTAAAATTAGAGTAATAGAGTTTCCTAATTCTATTTTACAATGTTTTTGAAAAAAGTCAATAATTTTCGAAAGTTTATTCCGTTTATTTTTATTTTAAACTATAATTCGGAATACATCTCTAATATATTAACAAGCATTAACAAAACCTTGACAATCTCTCCCAAAAAGTGCATTATATTAATCGAATGATAAAATAGGAGGTTTAGATGGATTCCCAAGAAGATATAAAGAAAAATATGAATAAATCTGTCTCTCTTACACTGGATTTACTAAATTGTATGGCAAAGAGCTCTACTCCATTAAGGCTAAATCAAATAGCATCAGAGTTAGATGCAGCCCAGTCAACAATTTTAAGATACTTAAACTCCTTAATATACGAGGGATACGCATTTCAATATAGCGATACAGAAAAGTATGCACTAACTTGGAAGATAGGAAAATTAAGCGATAATATTAAGCTAAATATGCCCCTTAGAACCCTTGCAAATGATTTAATAACAGAGTTGGCTAGTAAATTGGATTTAGGGGTGGGACTAATAACAGAAATCGACATGGAGTGTATATACCTAGACTGTATTTTTGAGCCAACACAAATAGAGCAAAACCTAATAAGAATAGGAAAGATGACTCCAATGTACGCTTCAGGGTCAGGAAAAATACTCCTTTCAAATTATAATGATGGTCAGCTAGAAAACTTCTTCGAGAAAAAAACCTTCGAAAAGTTAACGGAAAATACCATCTCCAATCGCGAGGAACTACTAGAAGAACTTTCAAATGTAAGAGAGCAGGGCTACGCAATAGACGATGAGGAAGTAGAGGATAATTTAAGATGTATTTCAGTACCAATACTGGATTACAATAACGAAACCATTGCCGCACTAAGTGCCTTTGGCCCAACATTTAAATACACCAAGGAAGAATTAGTAAGGGAAATATATCCCCTTCTTGCAGAGACAGCAAGGGAAATATCAAAAAGACTTGGTGCAGATTTATAATTTTAGTTGTAAAAATATTTAAAGAAAAAAGGAACCTATGGAGAAAAATCTCCTTGGTTCCTTTGTTTTTTATATTAATCTAAATATCTTGCAATTAGCATTCTACCCTCGTAGGCTCCCAATTCCTTTTCTACCTCATGTCTTGTCATAGGAACTGTCTTGTAGATAATATACTTTCCTGCGTAGGTTTCTTCTTCCACTAATTCCTCTGGGAAGTACATATCATTAGTTACTCTTACGTAGTAGGATGCCTTTAAATCCTTTGAAATTCCCTCAAGTTGTTCCCTTTTATTTACTACTGGATATGAAAATCCCTTAGCAATATCCATAAGATCTGAAACTATTGCGTTTCCAGTAGGCTCCTTACCCGCTCCTGGACCTCTAAATTCAAGGGTATTTGCATTTTCAGTTACTATTACTACAGAATTTGTAGAACCATTTACAGAGTAAAATGGATGATTATTTCCAACTACTACTGGCTCAACTACGCCGTAGAATTTATCTCCTTCACGTCTACCGTAGGCAACTAATTTAATTGTAGAATTTTCGTCCTTTAAGTAGTCTACATCTGCCTTTTCCACAGCGGTTATTCCATTTACAAAAATATCCTCGTATTTTACTTCACTATTAAATGCAATTGAAAGGAGAATTTTTAACTTTCTAGCAGAGTCGTATCCCTCTACGTCGTCAGTTGCATTTTTCTCAGCATATCCAAGTTCTTGAGCCTTTTTTAAAACTTCGTCAAAGTCCTCCCCATTTTCAAACATACAACTTAAAATAAAGTTACTTGTTCCGTTAAGAATTCCGTAGATTTCATTTATCTCGTTGGTAACTCTCAATCGTCTTAGTGGCTCAATTACAGGTATGCCACCTCCAACTGCAGCTTCAAATAAAAATTCTACTCCATTTTCTGCCGCAAGGGAGTTAAATTCATCATAATACTGTGCTACTACAGCCTTATTTGAAGTTACAATGTGTTTTTTTGCCTTTAGACCCTTAGTAATAAACTCATAGGCAGCTGGTACATTTCCAGTCATTTCAACTAGAACATCAGTATTTTCTAGAACGTCATCAAAATCGTTACTATACCTATCTCCAAGTTCTGGTTGTTCAAATATATCAAAAACCCTAGTAACTTCTAATTCTTCACCAAGGGTTTCAGTTATTCTACTAGCCTTAGCTATTAGAATATCGTAGGTTCTTCGACCTACCGTTCC
>CAYFUL010000011.1:0-23716 GCA_964346375.1 uncultured Peptoniphilaceae bacterium | reverse complement strand
CAAGTAATCCAACTCTCATAATTTCCTCCTTATAAGTAATCTATTTTATATTTTTTATTGCCAAAAGCCTAAAAACCTGTTCAACAGTGTCCATAATATTTTTCTTTGCATTAATAGGGTCAATTAAACTCTCAAAGTTACAGGATTCTCTAATAACAGGAAAATAAGCGTCAATTCCCCTATTATTAACTTCCCTGGAGTCTCTAGTAACTCCTCCAGCAAATGCCAAAACTAAACAGCCATATTTTTTTCCAATACTTGCAACGCCAACGGGAAGTTTACCCATAACAGTTTGATGATCAAGCCTGCCTTCACCAGTAATTAAAATACTAGCGTCCTTAACCTTCTCCTCAAGATTTAAAAGTTCACTAATAAGTTTAATTCCAGGGGAGAGATTTCCATTAAGGAAGTTAAGAAAACCAAAGCCAAGACCACCGGCGGCACCTGCACCTTCAACATCACGTATATTTTTACCCGTAAAGCTTTCAGAAATATCAGCAAAGTGCTTCATTTTCTTATCAAGTTCTTCTCTATCATGGAGTTTAATCCCCTTTTGAGGGCCATAAATAAAAATAGCCCCTCTTTCACCAAGAAGAGGATTATCAACATCACAGGCAATATTAAAATTACACTCCTTTAAAATAGGACTGCTATTGTCAACAATTTTTTCGATTTTATCAAGACCACCAAGGCCAAGGGGAACAGCTTTACCATCTCTATCTAAAAACTCAAAGCCAAGGGCACTTAACATACCACTACCACCATCAGAAGTAGCACTGCCTCCAATGCCGATAATAAACTCTCTAACTCCGCGATTAATAGCATCTAAAATTTGCATACCAAAGCCGTAGGTACTGGCAAGTTCAGGCTTTAAATTATTTCTATCTACAAGAGTTAACCCAGAACAGGAAGCCATTTCCATAACGGCAACCCTATCACCATTAACATTAACAATTCCGTAGTAGGAGGAAATTTTATCCCCAAGGGGAGAAAGAACCCTAGTAGTAATTTTTTCACCCTTTAAACCTTCAATAAGAGCATCAACAGTCCCCTCGCCACCATCAGCCATAGGAACAATTTCAATATCAATATTATTATAGACCCTTTTAATTCCATCACTAATAGCTTCGCCAACTTCAATGGAGCTAAGACTTCCCTTAAAAGAATCCGACGCAATAACTATTTTCATAAGACCTCATATTTTTTATTTCATTCTATCATAAGTCATTGTACTTCTCCACAAAGATAGTATATTAATAAAATGACTAAAATTAAACCATAGTTTAACTCCAAATTTCATTGTATATGCTAAAAAAACTTCGTAAATGATCTAAAAACTCTTTTAAATATAAAAATTCTTCAGATGCATTTTCTCTATACACTAAAAATACCTCGTACATTGGACCATCTTCTAAGACTTCATAAATGTATGAAAATGACTCTGGTATTATTTCAAAAAAGGATTTAGGAGCAAAAAACCATCTATCATCTTGTAATATATAGATGGCATGAATCCCAGAATCAGTTGAAAAATAAGGCAGCCCTTCATTATAGTGTTGACTAATCCACTTATCTACTGATAGTCCCCAAGGAATTGAAAGATAATTTCTAAGTGGCAAATCCTCACTATACTTGCTAATTTCCCATTTATTCTTCCTAATTAAATAAAGAGGAACTTCTAAAACCTTCTCTACCTTTATTCCAGGATAGTGTAATTCCCTTACAGTTAGTCCAAGATGAATTTTATTTTCCATTACTGCGTCATAAATTTCACTCGTATGTCTCGTAAGAGAATAGATAGAATAGTGAACATTAGAAGTATTATTCTTTTCTAGGTAATTAAAAAAACGCCCAAGAATAGTCTCTACTATGGAATTGGTACCACTTATTTGAACTCTTTTTCCCGTTACAGTGTGTTTAATATTCTTCATATTGTTATAAAGCCCAAGCATCTCCGTGGCAATAGGGTAAAATAAATTCACTCCGTTGTTAATTTTAACTCATTTTTCCCCTTAGCTCGATAAAATAACTTTATACCAAGTATATCCTCTAGTTGCTGTAGCCTATAGCTTAATGTTGATTGAGATAAAAATAAAACTTGAGCTTCATTATTTAAATTTCCATACTTATAAATTGCAAAAAATGTATCAAGTAATTCGATATTCATAATTTATTCCTTCTATCTTTATTTGTATTTTATCGATTTTTTAATTCTATGGATGCCTTGAGAATACTATAATATCGATTTTATAGATATTATATATTGAAAAGGCTTTCTTTACAATGGCAATATTCAACTATATATTTGAATTAAATAGAAATGGAGGTCCCTATGAAAGAGAAAATACTAATACCAGCTGTTGTTTCAGAAGTTGGCGTTGAAGAATTAATAAATCTAGGATATGACGTTGATTATTCACCTGGAATCACCAGAGAAGAATTACTAGAAAAAATATCAAATTTTGACTCTCTAATTGTAAGAGGTGAAAAGATAGATAGAGAGTTATTAGAGCGTGGAAAGAATCTAAAAGTTCTTGCAAAGCATGGAGCAGGTTTTGATAACTTTGATTTAGATGCTGCTAAAGAATTAGGTATTACCGTTTTTTAGAACGCCTTCTGCAAATTCAAACTCTGTTGCCGAATATGCAGTTGCACTAATGATTGAACTATCAAAAAAACATCGAAGTTTATTGATGAATATAGAAAAGGAGATTATTGGGTTAAGGATAGAATTTTTAGATTTGATTTGAGAGAACGTTGTCTTGGTCTACTTGGCGCTGGCAATATTGGTTCTATAGTTGCTGAAATTTATGGGTGTGGATTTGGAATGAAGGTTAATATCTACGATCCATTTATTAAAGAAGAAAATAAATTAAACCATAAAAATATTACCTACACAGCAGATAGGAACTCTGTAATAGAAAATGCAGATTTTTTAAGTTTGCACTTACCATCAAATGATGACACTAAAGAAAGTATAGGCATAGAAACATTTAAGATGATGAAAAACTCAGCATACTTAATTAATGTTTCAAGGGGAGATTTAGTAGTAGAAAAGGAATTAATCGATGCAATAAAAACCGGTGAAATTGCAGGAGCTGGACTAGATGTATCCAATCCTGAACCAGCTAATCCAGATAATGAACTTTTTAAATTGGACAATGTTGTACTTACTCCTCACTGTGCTGCAGGAAGTGTTGATGCTATGGATAGAATGATTCTAGGCTGCGTTGAAGGAATTCACGATTTCTTTAATGGTAAAGAACCTAAATTTAAACTTGTATAGGAGGTAATTATGAAAATATTTGATTGTACTTTAAGAGATGGAGGAAATGTTTTCGGTAAAGGATTTAATAGAGAACTTACTGAAATGATGCTTAGAGGTCTTATTGACTCTGGAATAGAAGAAATAGAGTATGGACACTGTACAGGAATAGGTTCAACACTACCAGATAAATCTAATGCTGCTCCATTAAGCGACATAGAATATTTAGAACTTGCAAAACCATTTGTAGACAAGGCAAAAATTGGTATGTTTGTAGGATGGAAAAATGCAACAAAAGTAAATGTTAAATTGGCTAAGGAATACTCTATGGATTTTCTTCGAGTTGGAATAAATGCCACTGATGGAAAAGAGGGCATTGTAGGTATTGAAGAAGTAAAAAACGAAGGATTAAATTGTAAAGTTGCGTTAATGAAAGCCTATGTATCTTCTCCAAAAGAACTTGCTAAAGAAGCAAAAGAATACGAAAGAGCAGGACTTGACCATGCAATAATAATGGACTCAGCTGGTATGATGACACCAAAAATCGTTAAAGAATATGTAACAGAATTAAAGAACAGTCTTACAATTCCTGTTGGTTTTCACGGTCACAATAACCTAGGTCTAGCTAGTGCAAATGCACTTTCAGCACTAGAGGCAGGAGCTGATACTATTGATGGTGGTTTACTAGGAATGGCAAGAAGTGCAGGAAATATTTCTACCGAAGTGCTTATGGCAATATTAGACCAATCTAATGAAAATCCATATAATCTATATTCTCTATTAGACTTTTTAGATAATGAGTTAATTCCAGAAATGCAAAAAGCTGGACATTATCACTATAATTCACCTTTTGATATAATCCTTGGAATGAGCGGATGCCATTCAAGTAATGTTGGATTATTTACTAAAATCGCAAAAGAAGAAGGTGTTAAATTATACCCACTAATAGTAGAAGTATCAAAGGTTGACCAAAAATCTCCAAGTGAAGAACTTATGAGAGAAAAAGCACAGACAATTAAGGGGGCATAATTATGGAAATAACTTTAAAAAATGTAATGTCTACTGTCGTTAACGATTTATCCCTTTTAATGCTATTTTTAGTATTAGGATTTATTGTAAGACAAGTTGTAAAGCCTATTCAAAAGGCATTTTTACCAGCTGGATTAGTTGGAGGGGCAATTGCCCTTATTCTTGGACCACAGGTTATAGGATTAATAGAAATTCCTGAAACATGGGCAGGAATGCCTGCTCCAATGATAAATATTGTATTGACTTGTACAATTTTTGGAACGGTTATTAACAAAGGCACAATAAAAAACTATGCAGGAGCAATTAATTTAATAATACTTACCTACTTCTCACAAATGATTATAGGAACTTTTGTAGGAATTGGTTTAAGTAAAATATGGACAGACCTTCCATATAGTTGGGGTTTAATGACTGTTTATACCTATTGGGGAGGACATGGAGCTGCAACAACAGCAGGAACTCTATTTGAAAGCCTTGGTAATGAAGGAATGCTTGGACTTGGAATAATCCTTGCAACTCTTGGACTAATAGTTGCCATGGTAGCAGGAATGGTACTTGTAAATTATGGAGTTCGTCGTGGATGGGCAACTCATATTGATGAACTATCTAATGAAAAAGTTTCAATTCACGCATTAATACCTGTTGAAAAGCAAAAAATCATAGGAAGAGCAACAGTTCCATCTGATGCAGTTAATGGTCTTGCTTTACAACTAGCTTTTGTATTAATAAGTATTCTACTAGGCAAGACAATATTTGGTTTAATCGGAAAAATACCAGTACCTGCAATTTCCTTTGTAGCATCTAAGATTCCTGCCCTTTTATATGGTATTGTTGGTGCATTTATTATATGGGGAATAATGTTAAAAACAGGACTAGACGGATATGCTGACTTAGATTCTATTGATTCTATTTCAGGGGTAGCCCTTGAAATTTGTATTATGGCAGCAACAGCAACACTTAATCTAGAATTATTTGTTTCATTCCTTGCTCCAATTCTTATTCACATGGTTGTAATAATAGTTTTAATGTACTTTATTTGTGGATATTTACTAAGAAGATGGATGAAGAAAGATTGGTTTGAATTAGCTTTACTTGCATTTGGTCAAGGAACTGGCTCAACTCCAAGTGGTATGGCATTGGCAAGATGTATAGACCCAGACCATAAATCAAATAGCTGGGAAGCATTTGGAATTGCACTAGGAGTTGTTACACCAATTACATCAATGCTAGCAGCAGTTTTTCCTCTAGTAGCGATGCAGTCGCAATGGTACCCTGTAATAATTGGTGGAATAGTAACTGCTGCATGCTTAATTATTGGAGAAAGACTATACAAGAAATAGAACAAAAATAAATATTAACGTAGATAAAAATAAATATAGGGATATTAAACACCAATCAAAAAAAGACGAGAAAAATAAAACTCGTCTTTTTTATGTAGTTGGAGAGCCGTGGAAAAAGTAAAAATATTTGCGTTTGTAATATTTTACCTTATAAAACAAAAAACTCCTACTAATATGAACGCAATCCATAATAAATAAATCCCGGTAGGGGCGGATTTTACCGGATCCCACGTTTTTGTGTTTGTGTTTCATTACAAATCCATTCCACAATACCAATGATATTACGCTATATATTTTAATACATTTTCATTCCAAATTACCGATACCCTCTCACCGCGGGTCGGGCGAGGGCTCGACACCCTACCGTAAACATTGAATTCGGAAAAATTATTTACTCTATAACTTTCACAACCCTCGGTAGGAGCGGCACGTCCCGAGCCGCCCCCAACGTCGTGTCCGTGTTTTATTATATATGTATCCCACGATACAAATGGTATTACTTTATATTTATAAATCCATATTCATTTTCAATTCCAACATACAACTCCCCTCAGGTCGGGCGAGGGCTCGACACACCCTACCGTGATTCATAATCTTATAAAATTTATAATACTTTGACTTTTGTAACCTACGATATGGGCGACCCGTCTCCACAAACAAAAAAACGCCGTTTTTTCGGCGTTATCTTTTTATATTTTTACATTTTTGAGAACATTTGGTCGCTCCACCATTGTTCCTTGTAAAGTTCATATTGTCCCTTTAATTGGTCATAGTGGAATCCTTCCCAGTATATTAACTCATTATATAGATCTTTTGCTGGTTGGAATCTTGAATTTTCTACTGCTTTCTTGTAGAATTCTATTCCCCTTTGTGAAATTGTCATTCCTACTGAAAGTACTGAAATTGCCATTGATGCATCTGCTGGGTCTAGTTCTCCCCAGTTTAGCTTTCCTTTTCCACTTAGTGCATTCTTTATTGAGTCAATTATTCCTGATTTATTGTCTTCTCTATTTATTTTATCTTGTAATTGCTTTAAGTATAGTATGTGCTCTTTCTTTTGTGTTGCTAGGGATGTAAATATCTCTGGTGCTTCTGTTCCTTCAAACTGTTTTGCTGCCATTTCGTAGAATTTTATTCCCTCTGTTACATTTAGAATTGCCTCTTTTACTATTGATAGCTCATTGTTAAATGCTGCGTCTGTATCGCTGTAGCTTTCCTTAAAGCTCTTTAAGTAGTCTACCTTTTCTCCTGGCATTACTGTGTTTGCCTTTGGTGTTCTTGTTAAGTCCTCTGGCTTTACATTAGTTAGTATTACACATTGTCCGCCTTCACATACTCTTTCTGCTCCTGCTTGTAATGCCTTTTCGTTTATTGGTAGTAACTTCTTCTTTGAATCTCCATATACCTTTGTAAATGCCTTTATTACAGAGTCTCTTGATGCTATATTTGTTGCATCTAGGAATGCTCCTAGCATTACCATATTTGCTACTCTATTATTTCCTATTTCTTTTGCTATATCATTTACTGGAACTTGGTATACATTTACATCTTCTCTAAGATTTTCTGGTTTTACTAGAGATGCATTTATAAATAAGTTTCCCCCTGGAATTAGGTGTGATGCAAATTTATCGTAAGATGGTCCATTCATTACTATTACATCTGTTGCTTGAGTAAATACTGGTGCTCCTACTGGTTCTTCTGATACTATTACTGAACAGTTTGCACTTCCTCCACGCATCTCTGGTCCATAGGATGGTAACCAGCTTACTTGTTTTCCTTCTAGCATTCCTGCGTAGGTTACTAATTGGCCCATTGCCATTACACCTTGTCCACCAAATCCGGCCATAATTATTTTACGAGTTCTCATCATTCACCCCTCCTAAAATTACCTAATGGATAGTAAGGAATCATATTATCTCTTAACCATTGAAGTGCATCTACTGGAGGTAGTCCCCAGTTAGTTGGACAAGTTGAAAGAACTTCTACTATACCAAATCCTTTTCCATCTAATTGTAGTTGGAAACACTCTTTTATAGCTTTTTTTGCTTTTCTAATATTTGCTGGAGTATCTACTGATACACGCTCTACAAATTTTGCTCCATTTATTGTTGCTAGCATTTCGCTAATTCTAATTGGTTGACCTGACCATGCTTCATCTCTTCCATATGGTGCAGTTGTTGCAACTTGTCCTACTAAGGTTGTTGGAGCCATTTGTCCACCTGTCATACCATATATACTGTTATTTACAAAGATTGTAGAGATTTTTTCTCCTCTATGTGCTGCTTGAACGATTTCTGCAGTACCTATTGAAGCTAAGTCTCCATCTCCTTGGTATGTGAATACAAATTTATCTGGAAGGCTTCTCTTAATTCCCGTTGCTACTGCTGGAGCTCTACCATGGGCAGCTTCATACATATCGCAGTTAAAATACTTATATGCTAGTACTGAACATCCTACTGGAGCTATTCCAATAGCATCTTCTACTAAATTTAATTCTACAAGAGCTTCTGCAACTAATTTATGAATAACACCATGTGTACAACCCGGACAGTAGTGGGTCTCCATTTCAGTTAAACCAACGCTTTTTTCATATACAATATCTTTAGTTTCTACGCTCATTATCTCGCCTCCAAAATAGCTCTAGCCGCATCTGCGATTTCTTCAGAAGAAGGAATAATACCGCCTTGTCTTCCATAGAAGTGAACTTTTTGTCTACCTTCAACTGCAATTTTAACATCATCAGTCATTTGACCTTGGTTCATTTCAACTACAAGTACGTCCTTGCAGTTTTCTGAAATCTTCTTAAATGAATCATAAGGATATGGCCAAATAGTAATAGGTCTAATCATACCTACCTTGTAACCTTCCTCTTTTAGAATTTCCATAGCTGATTTACAAATTCTTGAAGTAGTTCCATAAGCAGAGAATACTAGATCTAATTCTCCTTCAAGACCAATTTCTTCAACTCTAATTTCATTTTCAGTAATAGTTTTATATTTTTCAATTAAGTGTTTATTATGTGCTTCAAGTTCATCGGCAGATAAGTAAAGTGAGTTAATAATATTATTATGTGCTCTTTTGCCTCTACCAGTAGCAGCCCAATCCTTTTCAGGAAGTTCCATTTTTTCATGGTTACCAAATTCTACAGGTTCCATCATCTGTCCAATCATACCGTCCCCAACTACCATTACAGGATTTCTGTAAATATCAGCAAGGTCGAATCCAAGTTGAATTAAATCAACCATTTCTTGAATAGATGCAGGAGCAAAAGCTATAGTTCTATAGTCCCCATTACCACCGCCACGAGTTGCGATAAAGTAATCAGTTTGAGAAGGTTGGATAGAACCAAGACCAGGGCCACCTCTCATCATATCAACAATAACACATGGAAGTTCTGCACCAGCTAAGTAAGAGATCCCCTCTTGTTTAAGAGCAATTCCAGGAGAAGATGATGAAGTCATACATCTTGTACCAGTACCAGCACAACCATAGATCATGTTAATAGCTGCAATTTCAGATTCAGCTTGTAAAAAGCATCCGCCAATTTTAGGAAGTTCTCTAGCTAAATACTCTGAAACCTCACTTTGTGGAGTTATCGGATAACCAAAAAAATGTTTACAGTCTGCTGCAATAGCAGCTGCACCAACAGCCTCATTACCCTTCATAAGTACCTTAGTCATTTGCTACCTCCTTTAGTCTGTAAACTGATATTACTGAATCTGGGCAAGTAATTGCACAGTTTCCACACGCAATACAGTCTTCAGGTCTAGCAGCGTATGCAGGGCTATATCCCTTAACATTAATGTTAGATAAATCAATTTCAATTAATGATTTAGGACATACAGCCACACATAGTCCGCAACCTTTACATCTCGCTTGTTCAAAAACAACTTGTCCTTTTGCCATTTTTTGACCCCCTTATACCATCCAATTGTCTCTAAAGTAAAGTTCCAAAGGAAATACTTTATCTTTTATTGAGTCAATTTCCATTAACTCCTCTGCCACACTACTTTTTGCAGCAATGTAAATAATTGGCAGATTTAATTTTTGACTGACCTCCTCAACTAATTCCTGACCAAATAGAAGATCCTCTTTAGTAGTATTTTTTAGCATATGAGTAGTATTAATAAGTCCTGTAACTCTAGTTTGAGAGTAGGACTCAGTGTCGTGAATAAAATCAACAACTCCAGAAACCGTACTGGTTTCAGGCCTGTTCCTATTAATAACAAAGTAGTTATCGTAATCATTAGGGTCTAAAACATCTCTATACCTACCAAGAGGAAGAGCCCCCTTAGGATTACCTCCCATATCTACAACTACTTTGTATTCCTTATTTTCCAAAGGCTTTAAAATCGCCGGATCAAGAGCCGGTAAATCAAGTGAATTGCCCTTGGCAAGGGATGATGAAAAAGATTCAATACCTAGGGATTCAAGAAAATCCATCTTCTCCCTAACCCTAAAGTAGGTGTTGATAATATCCAGGTCCACAACTGCAACCTTACTATATAATTTCTTTAAGAACACAGCATAGTTAATGGAAAATTCAGTTTTTCCACTACCAAAGTGACCTGTAATAAGTTTAATTCTCTTATCGCTATCTTTCATTCCCTCTCCTTTCCCTAGAAAACACTTTCATTGCTTTCTAATAATATTATAACTCTAATAATATAAAATACAAATGCTTTTACAAAAAACGGAAATAATTTTCTAATAATTTAAATCTAAAATCTTTAACACCGAAAAAAATTAAACGTTTCACTAAAAAAATCCAGAAACGAAATCAAAAAACAAAAACCGCTTGAATAATTAAACTACAAAAGCATTTAATCAAATGCCCTTTAGATACAAAATATTTTAGAATTAATATAGTGTTAATGTTTTCCCCCCATCAGGATTATAGTTAATAGCAAGTTTTAAAAGAAGGTAATTAAAATGAGGAGTTTTAATTTGACTCTTTAAAATCCACTTCTGAAGTTCAGTTTCCAAAATTGCCATTTCATTATGGGGGCTTCTAGCATAATTTTCTACGGTTAGTTTACCAAGGGAGGTTTTACCCACATTTAAAATATAAGCCCTTAAAAGTTTGTCATTTTGAACTCTAGAAATAACATCACTAGGAACTATTGCATATCCAAGAGCATCAATGGCAGAAATTCCCTCTCTAATAGCACCCATAGCATTAGAAACAAGGTTCTCATCATCAATCGCCTTTTCAATGGAATAATTACCAATATATGTAAGATATAAAATAGGAACGATAATGGCAATCCTAGTCTTTAAATAGCCGTACATATTATCAAACCATTTAAGGTTAGGATTTACAAAAAGAGAGTTAAATAGCTCTAGCATAGAATTTTTAGCGTTGCTATCCTTCTCCTTAGCAGTACCAATATGAAAAGTCGGGGAAAAAGTACCAAGGGATTCAACTACGCCTCCTACAATTCTTCCGGCAATATGGAAAAATCCGAAGAAAATATCGGCATTGGATTTAGATTTAATAGAAAATTCCCTACTCATAGAATAGGCATGGGGATTAGCCCCAAAAAATACAACTCTTTTAGAATAATTGTTAAATATAAATGGAAGTTCAGCCTTAATTTGATCATACCTAAGTGCCACAAAAATAATATCGTAAAAATCATCGGGAGAAAGAGAGTCAATAATCTTAACCTTAGAACAACTCCTACTACCATCTATTAAATGCAAAATTGAAATACCATCTGCAATATCTACAGCACGCTCGCCTCGCGCCAAAACAGTTAAATCGGCATTGGGGTCATTTTTCAACAACTCATAGGCGATATTAGAACCCACAACCCCACACCCATAAATTAAAATTCTCATTACCTCACTTCTTATATTAATTGTAATATAGTAAAAAGAATTTGTCTGTAAAATATTAAACAAAAGTGTTAGAGAATATAACAGTATCGGGGAATACATATTTAATAATACAACATACAGAACGTTGCCGTAGGTTATAAAAGTCGAAGTATTAAAAGTTTTATAAGATTACGAACCATGGTAGGGGTCGGGCGTCCTCGCCCGACCCGAGGGAGGGAAAGCGTTGTAATTGTGGGATAAATTTGTATTTAAAAAGATACAGTGTAATATCATTGGTATTGTGGAACTGGTTGGCAATAAAACACGGACACATTGAAACGGGCGGCTCGGGACCTGCCGCCCCTACCATAGATTGTGAAACAGTTTTGGTTTGTTCAATGTACCGCTGATTTTGAAATGTGATGCAATTTGATACATACACAATAAAACACGGACATATTGAAACGGGTGGCTCGGTACGTCGCCCCTACAATATGTTACAAAAAATATGCTTTGTCTTTACAGCCAATGGTAGGACAACTCCCTACCACATTTGTAACTTACTTTCTAAACCTCTTAATTATAACTTTAAACTCCTCTACCTCATCAACTTTCACAATAAAAATCAAACCAAGGTATAATAATCCTGCGACGAAAATTGAAACTATTAGTGCCTTATTCGATCCAATTGGACTTAAAAACCCATATACTACAAGGGCAACAATTCCCATTACTATTGCACAAATTAATATCTTTAAAAAATTTACCAAAAATGATCTGTTAAAAACCTTGGTAATATTTTTTCTGCATTTAAAATAAATACTAACTGCCCCAAGTATAAATGAAATTCCCGTTGCAAGTCCTAGTCCCTCAATTCCCATAAACCTAGATAAGACAATGGATAACACAAGATTTATAACTACCATTTCAACAGAATTTATTAACGGAGTTTTATTTTCGTTTACCGTATAAAATACTCGAGATAAAACCTCTCTTGCAGAAATTCCAACTGTGGCAAGGGCATAAAATCTTAGTACATTTGCAGTAATATCTACGTCTGAAAGGGTAAACTCTCCACCTAAAAATAATAGACTTACAATAGGCTTTGCTAGGACAAAAAGCCCAATTGCAGCAGGGATAATTAAAACGCTAAGCATGGATAGAGCATCCCTCGTAGTCTTATCAAGACCTTCCATATCTCCCTCTGCGCCGGATTTTGCCATTTGTGGATATACAACTGTAATAATCGCAGTTAAAATTATTCCAGTAATAAAACTCTGTAACTTGTAAGCATAGTTAAGAGCAGAAATAGCCCCAGAAAATAGTACACTGGCAACAGATTTACTAACAAGGAAGTTAAGTTCAATTACAGATGATGAAATAATAATAGGCACAACGGAATTTATCGCCTGGTTTAAATACTCATTCTTCTCAATTTTTGGAGAGTAGGTAAATCCATTTTTCTTAATAAATGGCAGAAAGATAATGTACTGCAAAATAAAAGAAAGTGGAATAAATACACCAATAATATTCCTATTGCCAGTTTTATTTCCATAGTAAAGTCCAAAAATTAAAATAAGGTTCATTAAAATACTATGGGAAACGGAAATAAAGAAGTTCCTCTTAATTTGTAAATAAGCCTTAAAAACTGAAAATACGCTAGTAAAAAATACGCTTACCATGGCAAGGCGAGTAAAGTAAACTGCCGTCTCAAAACTCTCCTCAACAAAACCCATAGCCATTAATTTAACTAAAGGCCTTGCAAAAATAATAAGAAGTAGGGATAGAATAGCAGAAAATATGCCGATATAATTAATAGCGCTAGACATAAAGCCATTAGCAGTATCCTCTCCCTTGTCCTCATTAGCCTTATTAAAAACAGGGATAAAGGAATTTGCAATAGCGCCAGTAAGTACGTTAGAAAAGATAAGAGGAAGGGAAAAAGCGACTAAAAAAATATCGCTCATTGCGCCAATACCAAAGAAATGGGCAAGAGCCTTCTCTCTAAAAAGTCCAAAGAACTTAGCAATAATCGTAAGAATCATTAAAAAAATAGATGTCAGTTTCATAAAATCTCCTTCGGAAAATATTATAACATTAAAAAAGAGGGGGCAGAACCCCCTGTGTTTTAAAATTCGTTGAAATGCATTTTAGTAGTAACGTCAAAATCTTCACGACGACGAACCTTCTCATTACCATATCCCATAGGAATAATACATTGCACTGCCCAGGAATTTGGAATTGTAAAAAGCTCCTTAACATATTCCTGCTTAGATTTACCATTTTGAGCATTGCCCTCTCTTAAATTAATCCAAGATGTAGTAAGGCCCTTGTCTTGCGCCATAAGTTGAAGATAACTAGCAGCGATAGAACATTCTTCAGTGACATACTTAGAAAGACTTGTATCAGCCATAACAATAATAGCGAGAGGCGCGTCCTTAACATAACCAGATCCAAATTTTTCAATTTCAGAAAGTTTCAGAAGCTTTTCCTTATCATCAACGATTAAAAATTGAACAGGTCTTGCGTTTGCGTAACTAGGTCCCATTAAAGCATACATACAAATTTCTTCAAGTACGTCGCGAGGAACAGCCTCGTCAGTATATTTTCTAATACTCCTACGTTTCTTTATAATTTCCTTTAACATATTAACCTCCAAATAATATAATCATTTGTTAAAATAATACCCATTTTCTTTGGAAAATATCTTGGAAAGGCTTTAAAATAGAGAATCATAAAAATTTACAAAAAACGAAAGAAAACGTTGACAAAAATAAAAAGAGGTAGTACAATAAATACAAGTTCTAAGTTATTTAGAATTAATCATCTTTTTTTCTTCCCTATACATATGAGAGGTGTTTAGCCTCTCTTTTGTTTTGGGATTTTTTATGTTGAAGTAGTAGTTTATTTAATTTCAGCAGGCAATAAAATACGATGGGTAACATTGCGGGCGGATTGGGGACCGTTCCTACCCATGGTTGTGAAATTTGTAGAGTAAAATATTTTACCTAATTTATTGTCTATGGTAGGCTGCGTCGAGCCCCCGCCCGACCCTAGGGAAGAGGGTATCGGTGATTTAGAAAGAATATATAATAATATTCGTACGTTGTTTAGTTTTAGAAAATGTACGAAAAAAAGAAGCCGCAAGGGCTTCCTTTTAATTTTCTTCTTTATCTACTGGCACTGCTTCTTTAGCAGCTTGCTCAGCTTTTTTTGCCTCTGCGGCTTTCATTGCTTCTAGCTTTTTAGCTTCTGCCTTTTTCTTTGCAGCTTCCTTTATTTTTTCTACTCTTTCAGGATATTCTACAAATATTGCATTTGTAGGACAAACTGATGCGCAGATTCCACAGTTTATACATTGTGAGTAGTCGATTTCTGCTAAATTGTCTGTTACCTTTATACATTTCTTTGGACAGTTCTTTTCGCAAAGTCCACATCCTATACATCCAATTGAACAGTTTACTCTTACTACCTTTCCTGGATCTGTAGATTTACATTTTACAAATGTCTTTTGCTCATATGGTACTAGAGCGATTATCTTCTTTGGACAGATATTTATACATTTCATACATGCAACGCATTTTTCCTTGTCCACATAGGCAATGCCGCCTTCTATCATATGTATTGCGTCAAATTCACATACACTTACGCAAGTTCCCCCTCCTACACATCCGTAGGCACAGGATTTTCCTCCTTGCTGATAGTCTGCTATTAATCTACAGTCTAGTAGTCCATTGTAATCGTACTTGTTCTTTGCCTTGTCGCAAGTTCCTTGGCATTTTACTAGAGCTACATTTCTCTCTACTGCTCCAGCATTTACTCCCATTACCTCTGCTACCTTTTCTGCAGTTTCGCTACCACCAATTGCACATCCATTTACTGGAGCTTTTCCTGATGCTATTGCCTCTGCTAGTCCGGCACATCCTGGGAATCCACAGGCTCCACAGTTTGCCCCTGGAAGACATCCAAGTACTCTTTCTACTCTCTCATCTACTTCTACATGAAAAACTCTTGATGCTATGGAAAGTCCTACTCCAAATATTACTCCCATGATTCCAAGAATTATTGCAGGCATTAATATATCACTCATTACTTACCTCCTATACTAATCCTGAGAACCCTGAGAAGGCTAATGCCATTAGTCCTGCACTTACTAGTGCTATTGGCACTCCTTGTAGAGCTTTAGGTACATTTCCTAGGGCAAGTCTTTCTCTTAATGTACTCATTAAAATAAGTGCCATAGCAAATCCTAGAGATGCTCCTAGTCCTGAGAAAATTGTTTCGATAATATTGTATCCGTTTTGGATATTTAGTACAGTTACCCCAAGTACAACACAGTTAGTAGTTATAAGTGGTAAGTACACACCCATTGCCGTATATAGGGCTGGAGATGTCTTTTTAATTACCATTTCTACAAATTGTACAAGGGATGCTATTACTAGAATAAATACAATTGTCTGTAAGTATTCCAATCCACCGTCTAAAATTGTCTTTTGAATAACCCATGTTATTGCTGATGCAATTACAACTACAAATGTAACTGCAACTCCCATTCCTACTGCTGTTTCTGTCTTACTTGAAACTCCGAGGAATGGACAAATTCCTAAAAACTGTGCAAATACATAGTTATTAACTAATATTGTTGATATTAATATTGTAATAATACTTGCC
This sequence comes from uncultured Peptoniphilaceae bacterium, assembly GCA_964346375.1. GTDB lineage: Bacteria > Bacillota > Clostridia > Tissierellales > Peptoniphilaceae > CAYFUL01. Next base: position 7,588 of record CAYFUL010000011.1, on the reverse strand, counting down.
ATTTTACTCTCCTCTTCTGTTTAAGATATATCTAAACCCTGCAATAAGGAATCCTAGAAGCATAAAAGCTCCTGCTGGCGCTCCAAATAGTCCGATTCCTGGGAATGCTGTTGGAATAATTTGTACGTCCATAAGTGTTCCATAGGCAAATAATTCTCTTATTATTCCCATTGCAAGTACAGCTATTAAGTATCCTAGTCCTGTTCCAAGTCCGTCTACTATTGATGGAATTGGTGGATTTTTATATGCAAATCCCTCTGCTTCTCCAAGGATACAGCAGTTTACTACGATTAATGGTAGGAATATTCCAAGTGCATCGTAAATTGGTTTTACATAAGCGTGTAGTACCATTTCTACTAATGTTACGAATGTTGCAATTACTACGATAAAACAAGGAATCCTTATTTTATCTGGTATGATCTTTCTAAATAGTGATACTACAAAGTTACTCATTATTAGTACAAATGTTACTGCAACTCCCATACCTAGTGAGTTTTTTACATTATTTGTAATAGCAAGTGTTGAACATAGCCCTATTAACTGCATAAATATAGGGTTGTTCTTAAACATACTGTTTGTTAAAACTTTAGATAATTTCATTTTATCCCCCCCTACTTATTCAGTTCATTAAATACTTGAATTGCTTCGTTTGCAGTAGCAGTTACAGCCTTAGTTGAAACTGTTGCCCCACTCATCCAAAGTATTTCATTTTCAGCAGCTGGTCCTTTTGAATATACTATTTCACCAGTTGCATCTCTATCTACAAAGGAATTTATAAATGGCTCTTCCGTCATTTGGCTACCAAAGCCTTGAGTTTCTCCATTGGATATATTTCTAAATCCAGCAATTCTATTTCCTTCATTTAGAAAACCAAAGGCATTTGTCATTGCTCCACCAAATCCGTTACCACCAATATTTATTCCATATCCAACTACTTGGTCACCCTTTTTAGCTTCAAATATATTTTCGACATTAGGATATTTTTCCTGTACCTCAGCAAGTCTATCCTTATCCACTAATTCAAATGAATCTGCATTATCACCATATATAAGAGCATAACTTTGGAAAGTTGTTTCCAATTCATTTGCCGTAATAATAGGTGAAGTAAATCCATTTACCACTGCAAGGAGTGCGGCAGATACAGCACAGAAAACAAGTAGTATTATTCCTAATCTAGCTGATTCTTTCATTTTTTCGCCTCCCCATATGCTTCAGTCTTAGTTAATTTATCTATTAGTGGAGTACAAACATTCATTAGAACTATTGAATAACTTACTCCCTCTGGTAGAGATGCCTTAGTTCTAATTAATGCAGTAAGCACACCACAACCAATTGCAAAAATTATTCTACCCTTTCTATTCATTGGAGTTGTAGAGTAGTCAGTTGCCATAAATACAGCTCCTAAACATAGTCCTCCTCCAAGTAGTTCGTAAGGAATCATACCAAAGTCCACACCAAATATTGGAAGGAAGATTGCTGTTACTAAGAAGTAGATTACTGGAATTTCCCAGTGGATTACTTTTTTTATTACAAGGTAGATAAATCCTATTAGAATTAGTAGTGAAGAAGTTTCTCCTATTACACCACCAATATTTCCTAAAAACATATCGCTAAGGGCAGGAAGATTTCCTGTACCTGATTTAATAATTTGAAGTGGAGTTGCACCACTAAGTCCATCAGGTGTGCTATATGTAGTAAATTCTTTAGCCCAACTTGCCATCATTACAAGTCTTGCTCCTAGAGCTGGGTTAATAACGTTTCCACCAATACCGCCAAAGCATCCCTTAATTACTACCATCGCAAATACACAGCCAAACATTGCCATCCAAACTGGGAATTTTGCTGGTACGTTAAAGGCAATAAGAACTCCCGTTACTACTGCCGATAAATCGTGAATAAGTATTGGTTTTTTCATCAGCTTTTGGAATACAAATTCTGACACTACACATGTAACTACACATGCTACAACCATTATAGCCGCTCTCATTCCAAAGAAGTAAATACTTCCAACTAGTGCTGGTAAAAGTGCTATAAGGACATCTAACATTATCTTTTGAGTTGTACTCTTGCTTCTTAAGTGAGGAGCTAGAGATACAAAGAAGTTTTCACCCTTTAAAGAGTTAGCCGAAGCTTTTAAATTCTTTTCCATTCCATACCTCCTACTTACTTAATCTCATTCTAATTTCACGTTTCGCAAGCTTAATTGACTGAGATAGATACCTCTTAGCAGGGCATACGAAACTACAGATACCACATTCCATACATTGATCAGCATGAAGTTCACTTGCAAGTTCAACATCATCCCTAAGTATAGCTGCATTAATATCTGTTGGATTGATATTAGCTGGACAATGGTCTACACACCTTGAGCATCTAATACATGGAGATTCAACTGTATTTTGAATTTCTTCATCTGTAAATACTAAAATTCCAGAAGTAGTTTTAGTTACAGGACTCTTTAAATCAAATACAGATTTACCTGTCATAGGTCCTCCACATATTATCTCTATGTAATTATCCTTTAGACCGCCACAATAATCTATAATATCACTTACTGGTGTACCAACTTTAACAAGTAGATTTTTAGGCTCGTTAATTCCAGAACCACTTACAGTAATTACTCTCTCATAGGAAGGTTTTCCCTCTACCATGGCTTCGTAGAAAGCAAGAGTAGTACCAACATTAGTTAAAAATACTCCAACATCGTTAGTAACTCCATTTTGAGGAACTATTCTTCCAACTACTGCCTCAGATAGTCTCTTAGAATCACCTTGTGGGTACTTAGTTTTACAACCAACTACTTTTAAATGACTCCAATTTGGTTTTTCCTTAATAGCCTCTTCCATTTTTGCAATTGCATCAAGTTTATTTTCCTCAATTGCCATGTAAGAAACTTCCTTATTATAAAACTCAGAGAAAATCTCAAGACCTTTTAATATTTCTTCAGTTTTCTCTAACATTATACGATGGTCACAAGTTAAAAATGGTTCACATTCAGCGCCATTAATTACACATTCATCTAGTACTGGATTTTCATTTCTTAGCTTAGCATGAAGTGGAAAACCTGCTCCACCCATTCCTACAAGGCCAGATTTTTTAGTATAGGCAATAATTTCGTCCATAGACATATCCTTGTAGTTTCCAAGTGGTTTAACTTCAGGATCCATCTCCTCTAATTCATCATTTTCAATAACTACACAGTCGCAGTATCTTCCATCAGCGGTGTACATCTTTTCTATGCCAACTACTTTTCCACTTACACTTGAGTGTACGTTTGCAGATACGAAGGCATCAGAAGAACCAACGATAGTACCTACCTTTACACTATCTCCTACAGCAACTGTAGGCTGGCAAGGTGCTCCAATATGTTGGCTCATTGGGATATACACAATTTTAGGCTGAGGTAAAACCTCTATGGGCTTTTGTTCTGTCAACTCTTTGTGCTCATCAAAGTGAATTCCCCCCACCTTGAAAGTGAGATTTCTTGAATTCATATATCTTCACCCCTCATTATGTATTAAAAATATTACTTGTCTCAATTATAACACTTAATTTAAAAGTTGCATAGGAATTTAACAAATAAGTCAAAATCGGAAATTTATCTTAAATTTAGAACAGACATTTAAAATTCTCCATTAATTTAGAAATAAATTAAATAAAATTGTATTTTTTACATCGGTACTTATAGATGGTATAATATCTGTTAGGAGGAGAATATGTTCGAATTTGATTTAAACAACAGTAAATATAAACATATCCACTTTATTGGAATAGGTGGAATTTCCATGAGTGGACTAGCGGAGATACTCTTAGTTAATAATTACAAGGTTTCAGGAAGCGACTACCAAGACTCTGATATTTTAAATAGATTAAAATCCCACGGAGCAGAAATTTATGTTGGACATAGTCCATCTCAAGTTGAAGGCGCAAATCTTGTAGTGTTTACAGATGCAATTTCCCTTGATAACGAAGAGTTAAGAGCTGCTATAAATAAAAAAATAGACGTAATAGATAGGGCAACCTTCCTTGGAAATTTAATGAGGACTTACGAAAAATCCATTGCCGTTTCAGGAACTCATGGCAAAACCTCTACAACTTCTATGATTTCAGAAATAATTAAGGGACTTGACTCAAACCCTACAATACTTTTAGGGGGACAACTTGACGATATTAATGGGAATGTAAAAGTAGGAAGTAATAAACTATTTTTAACGGAGGCTTGTGAATACAAGGCGAATATTTTAAAATACTCCCCTACTACGGCGATTATTTTAAATATTGACGAGGACCATTTAGATTACTTTGACAATCTTGAACACATAGTAAATACTTTTAAGGGCTATGCAGAAAATTTAGGAAAAGATGATATTCTTGTACTAAATGTAGATGATCCAAATGCAAAGGAAATAGAAAAGGTAAATAAATGTAGACTTATATCCTTTGGAATAAATACACCAGCAAAGTATATGGCAAAAAATATTTCCCTTGGAGAAAATGGATTCCCTTCCTTTGAACTATATATTAACGGAGAACTTGAAAGTAGAATTGAATTATCTGTAATGGGAAGGCACAATATTTATAATGCCCTTGCAGCAATAGCAGCTACCCTTGAAAATGGAATTAAATTAGAAACCATAGTAGATGGTTTAAAAGAGTATAGTGGAGTTCACAGACGAATGGAGAAAAAGGGAGAGTATAACGGCGCCCTTATACTAGACGACTACGCACACCATCCAACAGAAATTTCAACTACCCTATCTGCAATAAGAAAGATTACTAAGGGCAGATTGTTCTGTGTATTTCAACCGCATACCTTTACCAGAACTAGAATATTACTAGAGGGATTTTCAAAGTCCTTTAAGGACAGCGACGTAACCCTTATAACTAATATATACGCCGCAAGGGAAAAGGACTATGGCGATATACATTCAAAGACATTGGTAAATGCCATTGAAGAAAATGGACAGCGGGCATTTTATATGTCAGATTTTCAAGATGTAGTAAGATTTTTAGACAATAACTTAAAAAAAGACGATGTACTAGTTACCATGGGAGCAGGAGATGTATATAAAATCGGAGAAATCCTCCTCGAAAGAATATAAACTATACAACATAATGTTGCCATTTTGGCTACTATGGCTTTATCCCCAAGCATTTGTAATTACAATGCCAATAAATTTTATAATGGATTCTATAGTCTTATATGCATCCCTTAGATTTTTAAGGGCAGAGGAGCCCTTTAAATACTATAAAAAAACCATCTTTACAGTTTTCTCAATAGGATATATTGCAGATTTTGTAGGGGCACTATATTTAATAGCATGGCTTGTAATATCAGATAAGCTTGGATTTGTTTTTAGTCCCTTTGACGGTATCCCATCAATCCTTATAACACTAAGTGGAATAGCCATCTCTGGAGTGCTAATATACTTCCTCAACAAAAAACTATTTGAAAAGAAAAAAATAGAAGATGCAAAAACCATTGCAATAATACTTGCAATTTTTACATCTCCATACTTTTTCCTACTACCACCTCTATAGGGTGGTGGTTTTATTTTTGTCTATAAATCTATCTAAAACAAAAGATATAAACTTGTAGAAAATATACCCGATAATTCCCCCAAGAACATTTAAAATAACATCATCAATATCAACACTTCTCCCAATAAAAAATTGAATAAACTCAATAAAAATACTAGTTGAAAAAGAGATGAGTAATATTTTAAAAAAACTCTTAGAATTATCAATCATAGGGATAAGAAAACCAAGGGGAATAAAAATAAGAATATTTCCACAGATATTAATAAAAATACTAAAGGAACTAGAGTATTTAATGTAGTTGGAAATGGTCTTAAAGGGAATAATATTAATCCCCCAATTACCACTACTAAATCTATCTTTAAAACTCCCTACAAAATCAAAAAAGTCCACAGAAAGATCAATGCCCTTAGAGTGAATTACATGGTTTGGAGTAAACATTAAAAAGAATAGCACGCAGAAATATCCAATTAAAAAGGAAATCCATTTTTTTCTAGAGCCAATGGAAGCGTCAGTAAGTTTAATATACCTATTACAAAGCCTCCAACTAAAAAAATAGGCAATAAAAAAAATAGCCAACCCACGAGGAAGAAAAAATTTTAAAAGATTCATCTCCACTCCTTAAAATCAAAGGTATGGAATTTATTTTCAGCCTTAGCCTCTTCCCAAAAATTAACAGAATTAATATCATACACAGCAACGGTATTAATGCCAGTAGACCTTGCAGCCCTAAGGGCATGAATCGCATCATCAAAAAGAAATACATCACTAGCAGGGACAGAAATTTCAGAAAGGATAAGATCAAAAAAAACCCTATTAGATTTAGAAAAACCCGTATTTTGAACGGTAAAAATTCTATTAAAATATCCCTTAAGATTAAATCTCTTTAGAACCACATTTACAAACCTTTCGTCAGTGGCAGTGCCAAGACACATGGGAATACCACGAGAATAAAAATTCTCTAAAATTTCAAGAGCGCCATCCTTGGGAAGAACATCATTTCCGTAAAAATCATAAATCCTATCTTCCATTTCAGAAACAATAGTGCTAGGGTCCTTGCCTAAATTATAGTAATCATTCATAAAAGCAGCCCCATCAATTAAACCCATAGTAGTAAGTTTCTGCCCAAAGTCTTCAGTATATATAAAGCCAAAATTTTCAAGATAATCCTTAGTAAGATTATTCCACATGGCCATAGAATCTAAAATTGTACCATCTAAATCAAAAATAAAATAACTCATAAAACTCCAGTCTAAAAAATAAAATAATACGTACACTGAATTTTACCATATTTTAACGGAAAAGAATTAATAAAAAAGAAAACTCGCAAAATAAGTTGCGAGTTAAATGAAAATAAAAAATCCTACAAACTAAAACAAAACTTTAGAAGTAGGATTGTGGTCGGGGTGAGAGGATTTGAACCCCCGGCCCCATGGTCCCAAACCACGTGCGCTACCAAACTGCGCTACACCCCGTCGACCGAATACTTATACATTATACTACAGAGTAAAATGCATTACAAGAAAATTTTACAAAATATTTACTTTGTTGGGAAAAACTAAGCCTTTTTAACTACGGAAGATTTTAAATAGATAGCACCAAATTCCTTAGTTCTAGCTTCAATATCATGGCCATTAACCTCTTCATCAAGGAGAGTAATATTATTAACCTTAGTGCCTCTTTTAATAGTATCATTACCAAGCTTTAAATCCTTAATAGTAACAACACTATCACCAGATTTTAACTCATTACCAACACTATCAAAAGTCTTCATCTCCTCAAGGGACAAGTCAGTCCATAAGTGTCCACACTCAGGACAATTATAACTAATACCATCACTATATCCATACTCTGATCCACAATTTGGGCAATTATACATAAAAAATCCTTTCGTTGATAAAATACAATACAAAAATGGCGCGCCCTAGAGGATTCGAACCCCTGACCTTTTGGTCCGTAGCCAAACGCTCTATCCAGCTGAGCTAGAGGTACAAGTGGAGCGGAAGACGAGATTCGAACTCGCGACCCTCGCCTTGGCAAGGCGATGCTC
>CAYFUL010000010.1:0-33999 GCA_964346375.1 uncultured Peptoniphilaceae bacterium | reverse complement strand
AAATTCCAAACTCGCCTTTCAGGCTCAGACATGGAATTTTCTTAACGCCTTTACCGAAAAAGCTGTGTGGGAGGGAGATGTTATTACAATAATAAAAATTTTCATCTCCGAAAATTGAGATGGAATGAAAAATAAAATTTGTTTAATTTAATTCTGTTGGGAAAATTCTCAACAGATTTTTTTTGCTTAAAATTAATTAGAATAATTTTTCTACAGCTGGGTAATAATTTTTTCTAACATTAAAAATTTTTCTACTGTATTTTGAAAAATTTATTGTAGAAGTGAGATAAAGGAGGATTTATGAAAGATTTGAAAATTGCGGGACTTAGATTGCCCCTTTACTGTATTGTATTTGCAGTGCTTGTACTTGCAATCTACATGGGAGTTCTACCAAAAAATATGATTGGTGCATTTTTATTCCTAATTGTTGTGGGAGAACTTTTAAATTTAATTGGGAACAACTTCCCAATTATTAAGACCTACTTTGGCGGCGGACCTATTGTTGTAATTTTTGGAGGGGCTGCCCTAGTTTACTATGGAATTTTAAACGAGGCAACTGTTGAAACCATAGATAACTTTATGAAAAATCCTGGAGGATTTTTAGATTTCTATATTGCCGCCCTTATTACTGGGTCTATTCTTGGTATGAATAGGGACTTGCTAATTAAGTCTGCCATTAGATTTTTACCTACTATTATTGCAGGAGTTGGAGTTGCATTAGTTTTTGTTGCGGCAATTTCTCCATTAGTGGGTTTTACTCCGGGAGAGGCTATTGCCTACGTAGGTATTCCCATTATGGGAGGTGGAATGGGAGCAGGAGAAGTACCTATTGCCCAGGTTTTTGAAACTGCACTAGGTATTCCATCGGATCAAATTCTATCTCGCCTTGTACCGGCAGTTGCCCTTGGAAATTCCATTGCAATAGTTAGTGGAGGACTATTAGATAAACTGGGTAAGGTTAAGCCAGAACTAACTGGTAATGGACAGATGATGTCCACTGGAAATTTTGAAGTACCAAAGGACGATACAGATTCCCTTGGAGTAAAGGACTACATGGTTGGAATAGTAATTGCCACTGGATTTTTTACCCTTGGTACAATTTTAGCTAAGGCTGTAGAAAATGCCTTTGGACTTGAATTACACAGCTATGCATACATGATAGTATCTGTTGCAATAATAAAGGCACTAAATATTATGCCTCAAATGGTTACTCGTGCAACTTCAGGCTGGTATAAATTTGTATCTGGAAATTTTACAAGTGCATTAATGCTTGGAATTGAAATTTCCTATACAAATCTTGGAGATATTATTAAGGCATTTACGCCACAATACTTTGTACTATGTTTAGTGGTAGTTCTTGGTGCCATAATTGGTACTGCCCTTATGGGAAAGGTACTTGGATTCTATCCAATTGAAGCGACAATTACTGCAGGCCTTTGTATGGCAAATATGGGCGGTACAGGAGATGTTGCTGTACTAACTGCATCAAATCGTATGGAGCTAATGCCCTTTGCGCAGATTTCATCTCGTCTAGGTGGAGCGTTTATAATATTTTTGGCGTCAGTATTGGTGCCAATATTCTTCGGATAAAGAAGTAAGAGGAAAAAATGTCAAATGTATGTGAGAAGTCATTAGAACTTCATAGAGAAAAAAAAAAAAAAATTTCTACAGAGTTAACTGGAAAATTAGAAACTAAAGAGGATCTATCTCTACTATATTCTCCAGGAGTAGCAGAGCCTTGTCGTGAAATTGCAAAGGACAAGGACCTTGTATACGAGTACACATGGAAGGGAAATGTAATTGCAGTAGTATCTGATGGAACTGCTGTACTTGGACTGGGAGATATAGGCCCCGAGGCGGCACTTCCTGTAATGGAGGGGAAATGTACTCTATTTAAACAGTTTGCCGGAGTAAATGCTGTGCCAATAGTTGTAGATACTAAGGATACAGAGGAGATAATTGACCTTGTAAAAAATATCTCTCCAACTTTTGGTGGAATAAATCTTGAGGACATTTCTGCTCCAAGATGTATTGAGATTGAAAGACGACTTAAAGAGGAATTAGATATACCAGTTTTTCACGACGACCAACATGGAACTGCAATAGTAGTTACTGCTGGACTAATAAATGCCCTAAAACTTGCAAGGAAAAAACCAGAGGACTGTACAGTTGTAGTATCGGGAGTAGGGGCTGCTGGCTCATCTATAATTCGTATGATAATGGACCTTGGAATAAAAACTGTATACGGATTTAACAGTAAGGGAATTTTAAATGGGGATGAGGAATATTCCAACCCACTTTATAATGAACTTGCAAAGATTACCAATCCAGAAAGGGAAAATTTAACACTAGAGGAAGCCATGGCAAAGGCTGATATATTTATTGGAGTAAGTGTAAAGGATAAGATTAATGCTGAAATGGTAAAGAGTATGAAGGAAAAGCCAATAATATTTGCAATGGCAAACCCTGACCCAGAAATAGACTACGACCTTGCAAGGGAAGCAGGGGCATTTGTAGTAGGAACTGGAAGAAGCGACTATCCAAATCAGGTAAACAATGTACTTGCATTTCCAGGACTATTTAAAGGCGCCCTTTCAGTACATGCAACTAAAATTTCAGAGGAGATGAAAATGGCGGCGGCAGTTGCCCTTGCAGGATTGATTACAGATGAGGAACTACAAGAGGAGTATGTAATACCATCACCATTTGACGAAAAAGTAGCAGAAGCAGTAGCAAAAAGCGTAGCAAGTAAGGCATTGGAGCAGGGGTTGGTTAGGAAATTAAAATAAAGGTAGGGGCGATTCCCCTACCTTTTTCACAACCGCCGGTAGGGGCGCCACGTCCCGAGGCGCCCGTTACAATGCTATGTAATTTTATAAAATTGGTATTTGAAATAATATTTTAAACGCAAATCCATTCCATTGTACCGATGCCTTCTCTCCGCGGGTCGGGCGAGGGCTCGACGCAACCTACCATGGGTTATTTTTATACCAACACATTGAATTTCACCATATTCAAAATCAGCCGCACATTGAACAAATCAAATTTATTTTACAACCCCTACATTTTTTATGCTGCTTCTTCCCGATTTTTCTTCAACTTAATCAACACATCAGAAAATTGTACATTTTCTCCTTCTTTTCTCCTAATTCTATAATCCACTATTGCCGATACTGTATTAAATATAAATGTTGCGACGGGAACTGCAAATACCATTCCTACAAGACCAAATATTGCTCCGCCTATTGATACGGAAACCATTACCCAAATTCCCGGCAGACCTACCTTATCTCCAACTACCTTTGGATAGATTATATTGCCCTCGATTTGTTGCATTAGTATTATTAAAAATAGAAATAGAAATGCCTTTTTTATACTAATGGTCATAATAAGTACAAATCCAATTGCTCCTCCTATAAAGGCACCGAAGTATGGAATAAATGTTGCCAGAGCGTTTATAAGGGCTATAGAAGAAGCGAAAGGAAGTTTGGCAACCTTCATCACTACAAAACTCATTACGCCAAAAATAACTGCCTCTATGGCGACGCCAGATAGGAAATTTGTAAAGGATGAACTTAACATTCTAACTAATAGTATTAAACTCTTTCCCCTCTCCTCTGGGAAAAATGCTCGCACAAATCTATGGCTCTGTCCTGTAAGCTCCCTTTTGTATAACAAAAGATAGATACAAAATGTAAGGGCTAAAAATCCATTTATAATTAGTCCCACAACATTTGAAACTATTTTAACGCTGGAGTAAATTAAATTTGTTGAGGTGGTTTTTAACCATACCAGTATTTGATTTCCAAACTCCGTTAAAAAGTCCTCGATTTTTAATAGTATATCCTCGCTAAAATTAAATTTTGCAAAGTCAAAATTTTCAAAGAAATTTATCAGCCTGTTTACAAAAATTGGAAACTGTTCAAATGCAGAGATTAGTGACGCAGTTACATCTGGTATTACTGATCCAAAACCACTACAACTACTAGAATAATTACGATAAATGAAATTAGGATAGACACTGTCCAAATTACCTTATTGCTAATTGCCTTTAGGGGAGTTTTAAAAATTACTTTCGTAATAGTATTACTTAGCACATTTATAAAAAGTGCCATTCCTGCACCGGCAATAAAGGGAAATAATATTCCTAGTAGATTTCTTGCAAGTCCATTTACTGCCTCGAACCTATATAGAATAAATGTAAGTAGAATTAAAAGGGCGGCATATTTTGCGGCGCTTCTTATATTTTTTTCGTTCATAATTTGCCTTTCTATTGATATTTAACTTAATTGTCCCAGATTAAAGAAAAGATTGTAAGCAAGGCAAGCAATCTTCTCTAGGTATTATGAAATTCTAATTTGTATCTATTATTTTACAAGGTCAATAGCAGTTTGTGGAACGAATACCTTCTCACCGTTAAATACTGTTACAGAACCAAGATCTACTTTCTTGTCCCCAACTATAGCATAGTTTTTATACATTGGAAGTACAATTTTCTTGTCCCCTTTAGTTACAGTAAGCTCTGGATTATTTCCTTCGTTTGTAAATACAATCTCTGCTCCAATTGCAGTGTATGCATCTCTTGCAGGGATGAATAGTTTATCAGTAAGTTCTCTTAAATTAACTCCAAATAGACTTCCCATGTACTTACCAACTTCGTTGTGATGTTGTTTTCCAGTAAGAGGTTTAATTCCATCTCCATTAGTATAAACGTATAGAGCAACGTCTCCCCCAACGTGTCCACCAGTTGACCAACCAACGTATGAATGAGTGCTTACTACTTTTGCAATTTCAGCTGCAAGTTATTTACTATCAAGAGCCTTTAATGCTTCAAGTTCTCCCTCGTTAAACTTAGTTATTCCGTAATTATCAGCCATAACTTGTGCAATATTACTTCTATCTTCTGCAACAAGAGTAGCGGCTTTTTCAGAAGTCATCTTTGCAGCTTTAATAACTCTAGTAACTTCTTCGAGTTTTACCTTGTCATATCCCTTAGTAATAGTTGGGTTACCAAGAGTTAATCCACCAGTTCCGTGGTCAGAAACTACAATTAGTACAGTGCCTGGAGTTTTTTCAGCAAAGTCCTTCGCAACTTTTACAGCCTTATCAAATGCAAGGTAGTCATAAATTGCAGCAACAGGGTCGTTTGCGTGGTTAGCCCAGTCTACTTCAGAACCCTCTACCATTAGGAAAAATCCCTTATCGTTTTTAGAAAGTACTTCAATTGCCTTAGAAGTCATTTCTGCAAGAGCAGGTTCCTTTGCAGGGTCTCTGTCAATGTCGTAAGTCATTGCAGATTCATCAAACATTCCCCAGATTTTATCTGCCTTAGAATTTTTTAGTCCAGCAGTATCAGTTACATAGTCATAACCTAGGGCTTTAATTTCAGCAATTAGATCCTCGCCGTCTTTTCTTTCAGAAGCTTCTAAATGTTTACTTCCCGCTCCAAGAACTACGTCCATTCCGTTGTAAACTTGTTGTTCTCTAAGGATTTGGTACTCGTTTCTATCAGGATAGTGAGAAGAAAAATCTGCTGGAGTTGCGTGTTGAACATTTGAAGTTGAAATAATTCCAGTAGACTTATCAAGAGTCTTAGCAGCTTCAAGAATAGTAGCTAGTGGCATTTTTGCTCTCTTTGCTTCAAATTTATCTGCTCCCGGAAGTTCAATATCCTGTGCTGGATAAGAAGCAATAAATGGAGTATCTGTCTTTGTTCCAGTTGCAAGAGCAGTTCCTGATGGAGCAGAGTCTGCAATTGGAGTAGAAGAGTTATTTACACTTACCATACCAGTTAGGAAGGAGTCAACTTCAAGAGTTAAATCCTCGGTGTACCATCTTGCAAGAGTAGTAGTCTCTACACTAGTTCCGTCTGGAATCATCATAATAATGTTCTTTGCAGTTCCATAGTCATTTTTTGCGAAAAGGCTAACAGGAAAAGCCATTGTTGCAACAAGTGCTATGGAGATAAATTTTTTAAATTTTTTCATATGTATCCCCCTAATATTATTTCACAATCATATTAGTAACAAAATATTAAAAACTATGTCCTTTTGTGTAAAATATTTGTAAATGGGGCTTAAGGATAACTGGTAGTGGAATTAATGGTGTGGTATTATGAAAACGAGGTGAGTTTATGAAATTAGCAGAGGCACTAATTATTAGAGCAGAATTACAGACGAAGTACCATAAATTAGAAGCTAGGGTTAGAAATAATCTTGTTGTTCAAGAGGGAGAAGTATCACCAGAGGATCCAGTTAAATTAATTGGAGAGTTAAAAAATGTAAATAGAGAACTTACAGAACTTATTGGAAGAATTAACAGTACCAATGCAAATTCATATTTAGAGGAAGGACTTACTCTTACCCAAGGAATTGCTAAGAGGGATGGAATTATGAGTCTTAGAAATTCACTGGAACAATTTGTAAATGAGGCAAGTGCAATTTCTGATAGATATTCTCTTGCGGAGATAAAGAAGCTTCCAAATATTAATGTGGAAGAATTACAGAAGGAAATAGATAGACTTTCTAAGGAGTATAGATTACTGGATATAAAAATTCAGGAGTATAACTGGAAAGTAGACTTAATATAAAAGTTGGGAACACTAGGCGAGTTTGAACAAAAAAGATCTTTACCTGGGCTCTTGGGGAGGGGCAATTAATTTAATGTTATCCCCCAAAGGTTCACAAGTTAAGGTTAAGGATAAATGTTACTACCACAAACTGATAGTGTAGGGGAGGGTGGGAAACTTTTATATAAAAGGTTCGCAAAATATTGATGTGTTTTTTTGGGAAGTATTTTCGAGGTCGAAAGGTCTTAAAAATACTTTTTTATTTTTTAAAATAAAAGGGGACCAGGGGATGGTTATCGGTACTCCCGCAAATTCTTCGAATTTGCTCCCGTACCTATGCAGCCATCCCCTGGTCCCCCTTAATTATTAAAAAAAGTATTTTTAGAACCAATCGATCCCAAAAATACTTTTCCAAATCTCAAACTTAATTTTGTAAAACTTTTTTTAAAAGTTCAACCCCTTAATTGAAAAATAATGCTAAATCCTCTTCTACTGTTGCATTTGGTGCTATTCCAAAATTCTCAACAAGTACATTTACTACATTTGGTGATAAAAATGCAGGAATTGTTGGTCCTAGGTGAATATTCTTTACGCCTAGTGAAAGTAGTGCTAGTAGTACAATTACTGCCTTTTGCTCATACCATGCTATGTTAAATATAAGTGGTAGATCATTTACACTCTCTACTCCAAAAATTTCTGCTAGTTTTAGTGCAATTACAACCCATGAATATGAATCGTTACATTGTCCTGCGTCTAGTACTCTTGGAATTCCTCCAATATCTCCTAGATTTAACTTATTGTATCTATACTTTGCACAACCTGATGTTAAAATTACTGCGTCCTTTGGAAGTGCCTCTGCAAATTCTGTATAGTAACTTCTGTCCTTATGTCTTCCGTCACAACCACTCATTACTACAAATTTCTTTATTGCTCCAGATTTTACTGCATCTACAATTTTATCTGCAAGTTCTGTAACTTGATTGTGAGCAAATCCACCGAAAATTGTACCTGATTCTATTTCAACTGGTGGCTTACAAGTTTTTGCAAGTTCAATAATTTCAGAGAAGTCTTTTTCTTCCCCAATATCCCCTGGGATATGTTTACATCCTGGGAATGCAGCTGCGCCAGTGGTAAAGATCTTACCCTTGTAGGAATCTGTTGGTGGAACGATACAGTTAGTTGTAAATAGTACAGGTCCGTTAAATGTTTCAAACTCTTCCTTTTGTTTCCACCATGCGTTTCCGTAATTTCCTCTTAGGTTGTCGTACTTTTTAAAGAATGGGTAGGAATTTGCAGGTAGCATTTCTGAATGGGTATATACATCTACTCCAGTTCCCTTAGTCTGTTCAAGAAGCATTTCTAAATCTCTAAGGTCGTGGCCAGAAATTAGTATTCCAGGATTTGTACCTACTCCAATATTTACTTCAGTTATCTCTGGATTTCCATAGGCTTTAGTATTTGCTCTGTCTAGCATTTCCATTCCCTTTACTCCATGGGATCCAGTTTCAAGAACTAGGGAAATTAATTCGTCTACTGAAAGGGAATCGTCCATAGTTTTTGTAAGTGCCTCTTGAATAAATGCGTCTATCTCTTCATTTTCTTCAAGTAGTGCATTTGCATGTTTAGTATAGGCAGCAAGTCCTTTAAGTCCATAAACTGTAAGCTCTCTTAAACTTCTTACGTCCTCATTTTCTGTTGCAAGTACAGATCCCTTTTCCTTTGCAACTTCTAAGTCACTTCCGTCCCAAAGGGCAGCTTCTGTTAAGCCTTCCTTATTTTCGAGTCTAGCTAGTGCAGAATTTTTTACCTCTACAGTTTTATTTACTCTATCTAGTATAAAATCATAATCGAAATTTGCGTTTGTAATAGTTACAAAAAGATTGTATGTAACTACATGGTTTTCCTCTTTTGAAACTTCCTTTCCCTCTTTACGAAGAAGTGTAAGTACATTACTAAGTCCCTTAGTAGCCCAAATAAGTACGTCTTGTAAATTTGCTACATCATCAGTTTTTCCGCAGACTCCTCTAACGGTACAACCTTGGTTTTTTGCTGTCTCTTGGCATTGAAAACAAAACATATAGTCCTCCTTATTTTTCCCACAATATTTTATTTGCATTATATAGAAAATTCCCCCCCTCTGCTGTTGCAAGTATCACGAAAATTCACTTTATATTTTCAATGTCTTTTATTTTCAACTCGCCATTATTTTCCAAAGTGAAGCTGCGGGATTTATTCAGAGTTTTTTTATCACTGTCACTGTATAAAATTTCCCCATAACTTACTTTGTAAGTAGTTTTATTTCCATCTTCTTCTATTTTTTCAATAGACAACTTTTCAATTTCTCTGCGGTTGTAATCTCCGCTAATAAGTTCTCCGTCAAAAATTATTCTGTCCTTTACCAGTCTATTAAAAACATCCTCGTCAAAATAATTTTTAAGCTCATTTAAAATATTTTCCAGTTCCTCGTCAATGGATTCCTCGTTGGCAACTATTGTCTCCCCAGAAATATTAGTAAAACTCATTAAATCCTTTAGTTCTCCAGAATATGTATATAGTTTGGAACTTGTTTCTAAATAATCTTCAATAATTTTTTTTCGTTGGCATTGCAGGAAATTAGAAATATTAATCCAAGTAAATTTATAAAATACAGTTTTTTCATATGAACCACCTTTCAATTTAAAATTACAAATTCTTTTTAATCTATAAAATTTACTCTTTCCTATAATACTTATACCATTATTTATTAAATATGAGACTATTATTATTTTTTATGTAGTAGTTAAAAATTTAGGCTTTTAATTCATTTTAAATAGCTTTCGTGATAAACTAATACTAACCTTAAAGGAGGGATATTTTGAGAGATTACAACGCATTTGATATACTTGGTCCTATTATGGTAGGTCCATCAAGCTCCCATACTGCAGGGGCTTGTAAAATCGCAAGGGTTGCAAGAAAAATTGCAAAGGATGGTTTTTATAGAGTTGATTTTCATCTACATGGATCCTTCGCCGCAACCTATGTTGGTCATGGAACGGACAAGGCTCTTGTGGGAGGCGCTCTTGGATTTTCTCCAGAGGACCCTTCAATTAAAGACGCCTTTATGATTGCAATGAGAGAGGAATTAAATTACAAGATTAAAATAGAGGACCTAGGAGATGTTCATCCCAACACTGTTAAAATTGTCTTTAAATATGAGGACGCTCCCGACGAATATGTAATAGGTTCTTCCATTGGTGGAGGAAGTATTGTAATAGTAAATATCTCTGGAATGGAGTTGGAGTACAGGGGAGAGTACCCTACAATTCTACTTCAATATGTAGATAGACAGGGAGTTATTTCAAAGGTATCTGGTGTTCTATCTAAACATGGGTACAATATTGAGTCCATTAATACGAAAAAGGACAAGCTATCTGGAATTGTTACCCTTACTATTGAAACTGATAGGGACGTAGAGGAATTTGTTCGTGATGAAATTTCATCAGAGGACTACTTTATTAATCATAAGTACGTGGGGGTGTAGGATGTTAAATACTGAAAAGGAAATTATAGATTACTGTAGTGAAAATAATCTACATATTTACGATATTGTACTAGAGGAGGAGATGAAAACTACTGGCAAATCTCAAGAGGAGATTTTCAATATGCTAGATAGAATTTTAATCGTAATGGGAAATTCTGCAAAGGATACTCTAAAAAAACCAATAGACACTCGTTTTAAAATGATAGATGGTTTTGCAAATAGGCTTCACGAATATTCTAAGGGAGAATCTGTTGTAGGTAGTTTTTTAATTGACGCAATGAGTTATGGACTTTCCACTTCTGAATGTAATGCAGCTATGGGAAAAATCGCCGCTGCTCCTACGGCAGGAAGCTCTGGAATTATGCCAGGAGTTTTTATGGCAATTGCAAAAAAATATGATTTACCAAAGAGAACTCTATACAATGGACTACTTACTTCAATTGGAATAGGTCAAATAATTGGAAAGTATGCTACATTTTCTGGAGCAGAGGGTGGATGTCAAGCGGAGTGTGGTTCGGCGGCGGCAATGGCTGCGGCGGCAGTTGTTGAAATGTTAGGAGGCTCTCCTAGAGAAGCACTTAACGCTGCAAGTATTACCCTAGTAAATGTAATGGGACTTGTATGCGATCCTATTGCAGGCCTTGTAGAATATCCTTGTGCCTTTAGAAATGCAAGTGGAGTTATGAACGCATTAATCTGCGCTGATATGGCTCTTGCTGGAATTAAATCTGTAGTACCCTTCGAAGAGGTTACTATGGCTATGAAGGAAGTTGGAGAACTTATGGACGAAACCCTAAGGGAAACTGGTCTTGGTGGACTTGCTGGAACTAAAACTGGCAAGATGATTAGGAAGGAATTATTAGGTGAGGTATGAATAGAATTTTAATAGTTGACGATGAAGCTGCCATTGCTGAAATTATTATGTATAATTTACAAAACGAAGGCTTTGAAGTAGAGACTGCATCTGATGGAATGGAATGCCTTAAAAAAATTGGAGAGAAACATTTTGATTTAATTCTTCTAGATATTATGATGCCAAAATTAGATGGATTTGAAACTCTACGTGAAATTAGAAAGGAACATAGAACTCCCGTAATTATGCTTACGGCAAAGGAAGAGGAAGTGGATAAAATTCTTGGACTTGAACTGGGAGCAGATGACTATGTAGTAAAGCCTTTTTCCATGAGGGAATTAATTGCAAGGGTAAAGGCAAATTTACGCCGTAATGATTTTGTTGAAGAGGCTATTAAGGAAAATGAAATTATTAGCTGTGGAGATCTTCTAATTGATTTAGACAAGTATGAGGTTACGAAAAAGGGTGAGATTTTAGATTTAACCCTTAGGGAATATGAACTTCTATCTTTTTTGGCACAAGCTCCCAACCAAGTTTTCTCTAGGGAGGAATTACTAGAGGAGGTATGGGGCTACGAATACTACGGCGATATTAGAACGGTAGACGTAACGGTAAAGAGACTTAGGGAAAAAGTCGAGGATAAAAATAAGGACTTTAGATATATTTTAACTAAGAGGGGCGTAGGCTACTATTTTGGAACGGACTGAGAGGAAAAATGTTTAGTAGTATAAAATGGAGATTTGTCAGTATTTACTTTATTCTAGTCCTAATGGTAATGAGTATTGTAGGAACTGTTATTATTAATAATTTAAGAGACAGGCAGATAGACAATACCACTGCCCAGATGTATGGGACCATAGAGTCAATAGTGGCATCTAGCGAGGACTTTTCAGGAGACTGGCGAGTAAATGGAGCTAAGATAAACGAAACTATAAAAAAATGGCGTCTATCGGGAAATGAAACTGCCTACTTAATTTCAAGGGACGACTATAAAATAATCTCCTCTACTGCAAATACTGGAGATATTATGATGGGGAAAAATGCCCTCTCTCAAAGAAATCTAAGACCGGATTTAGTACTAGAGGGTTTTCATGGGAAGAAGGCTGATGCAACAGTTACTAACGAAAATGCAGGTAGTATTGAAAAACATATTGTACAGCCCATCTATTCACCAGACGGAGATATAAACGGAGTATTTTATCTAAGTGGCAGTTTAAATTCTGTCTTTAGTGTAGTTAGAGATGCAAAGGTAATTTTAACCTACGCAACTATTATCGCCCTTATTATTACAACTTTTCTCGGCTACTTAATGGCAAGTGGAATTACAGTTCCCATTAGAAATCTTACCCAAAAGGCAAAGTTAATGGCAGAGGGGGATTTTGACCAAAGGGTACAGGTTAGAAGTAATGATGAAATTGGTAGACTGGGAAGTATGTTTAACTACCTTACAGAGGAATTAAAACTCACCATTGAAAAAATGGACTTGGAAAAATCTAAACTGGATACCATATTTCAGTACATGGCAGAGGGAATTATTGCAGTGGATAGAAGTGGAAAACTAATCCACGCAAATCCAATTGCAAGGTCATTATTAAATCTATCCCAGACGGATATGGGAGTGGAATTTAATTTAGAGAATATTGGAATAGAAAACCTGGACTACAATAATATTATTACCCTTAGTGGATCGGAGCAGTTGGATTTAAAGGGGAAGTTTTACAATGTAGTATACGCTCCATTTAAAGGAGATAACAATAAGGAGTCGGGAATTATTGCAGTGTTTCAAGATATAACTAAGGAACACAACCTTGATATGATGAGAAGGGAATTTGTAGCAAATGTAAGCCACGAATTAAAGACTCCAATTACTACGGTAAAATCCTATACGGAAACTCTGCTTTCAACAGATTTAGATAGACCTGCTACAAAGAGATTTTTGGGAATAATTTTAAAAGAGAACGAGCGAATGGAAAGACTTGTACGAGATCTACTACAGCTTTCAAAAATGGACTATGGAAATATGGAGTACAAGTTAAAATCCGTAGACACCTACGAATTAATTCTATCCTCCCTTGAGGGAGTAAACCTTATGATTAAGGAGAAGGGACATAAAATTGAGCTTTCCATTCCGGAGAATATTCCAAATATTTATGTGGACTACCATGTTGCAAGTCAAATACTTATAAATATTCTTTCAAACTCTATAAAGTACACCAAGGAGGGTGGAAAAATAAAGATCTCTGCAAAGGATGAGGACGGATTTGTAAAGATAAAGATTACAGATAATGGAATTGGAATTCCACGAAGGGATTTAGATAGAATCTTTGAGAGATTTTATAGAGTAGAAAAATCCAGAAGTAGATCCATGGGAGGAACAGGTCTTGGTCTTTCCATTGCAAGGGAATTTACAAGGGCAATGGGAGGAGATATAACCATAGAGTCTGAAATAGATATAGGTACAATTGCCACAGTGGTATTTAAGGCGGAATGTGATGAAGAGATTATTTAATTCAACATTTACACTAGTACTACTTCTTGTAAGTGCAATAGTCCTTGCAAGTTTTGTATGGATAACTTTTCCAAAGAGAGACAAGGAGAGGGTAAGTAGTTTCGACGGAACTCAAAATTATCCCCTACTATTTGCCCCAGAGAAGATGACTATAAACTATGGAGAAAATTCCCACAAGGTAGTTAGAGATTTAAATTACTTTTGGAAATTAAACCACAGCGGAATTAGAAATGTACTTGCACAGTTAGAAGTAGGCGCTCTTACAGGAATTACAGAGGCGGAATATATAAGCCTATGTAATAAACCGTCTATTATACTTGGTTTTCAAAGGGAGTATAATTCAAATTTACTTGCAAATTTTTGGAACAATGAAAATGAAAGGGTAGATAAAGTTGCCATAAGGGAGCTATACCTTTCAAGAGACGGACAAGTTGTAATAAAAAACTCCTATGGAATTTTTAAAACCTCTGTTGAAAATAAGTTTAACGTGGATTTAGCACTAGATGGATTTAGTTCAGAGTCCTACACCAATTTTAAAAACCTTTGGGAACTATATGGAGTGGAAAAAAATATCTACTATCCATCGGATAATATACTTGTCTACGAAAATATAATCTTTGAAAATGCCCTAGGGGGAATGGATTCACTACAGAAGAATACTCTAGCATCACTGTATTTAAAACAGGATATAGACTATATTATGGAAATAGCTCAGCAAAATTCTACAACCTATGTCTACGACAATAGGATATTAAAATTTTTTGAAGATGGGGTAATTACCTACGAGGATAGACGTGAGGGAGTACCCCAAGAGGCAAATCTATTTAAGTCCATAGAGTCCACTATGAATTTTATTTACAATAACACCGCTACGGGAGATAATTTAATTCTATTTAATATTATTAAAACAGAGGACGGATATAAATTTATCTTTAACCACAGGGAGCAAAATCTTCCCCTTGTACTGGGAAATGGTGAAAACTATATAGAGGTTGAGACTAAGGACAATGTTGTAAAAACATATCGCAGAGTTTATAGAACTAAGGTTGGAGAAAACTATCCAGAAAAATCAAAGAGTATAGTTTCCCTTGAGGAAATTTATAAATTAAACAGGGAATATTTTAGAGGAATTATTGCCGTTGGAATTGAGGGAGAATTTTTTACAGAGTTTTTAAATAGAATAGATGATATAGGAATTTGCTATGTGGATACTGCTATAGAGTCTACTCCCTTAAAGGTATGTACAATTCTAAGAATGGCAGGGACTGATTACTACTTTGATATAGAGTCGGGAGAACTGGTAATGGAGAGAAAAAATGGATTGGTCTAAGGCGAAGAGAATACTTATTGTAAGTCTACTAATTACGAATTTAATACTCCTTGGTTTTATTATCTCTAGTCAGTACAAAACCTACGATAGAACAAATTCAAAGGACTTTAGAGAAAAGACTAGGACGATTTTAGAGAGTAACAATATTTTAGTGGATTGTGAAATACCTAGTAGAAGTCCAAGGCTAAATACATTAAGTGTAGAATTTGAAAGCTATGCACCAAATAGATTAAACGATATGTTTTTCCAAGGAAATGGAGAAATTGACGCTACATCATTAAATGTAGTCCAATTAAATTACAATGAGGAGCATATAAATATAATTAACTCCAGAAGGCTACTCTATGAAAGCACTGGCACAAAAAGGGTAATAGAAAATTTAAATATGGAAACTGCCCTAGAATACTGCCAGAATTTTTTAGAGGAGAGAGGATTTTCAACCTCTGATATGGAACTAAGTATGATCTACGAAAAAAATGGACTCTACCACGTAGAGTATTCAAAACTTCACGGGAAGTACCTTGTGGAAAAGGCATTTACAAATTTTATCCTAGACTCAAATGGGATAAAACAGATGGATAGACTTTGGGTAGAGATAAAGGAGGAGTCGGAGAATAAATTTTCCATCTCATCTGCTTCAAAGGCACTACTTGGATTATTAAATGAGGAACAGCAGGAAGTTGGAGTAAGAAAAATTATAGATATACGCCCATGTTACTACTTTGACCCAGAGGCGCAAGGGTATATTGAAGATATTACAAAGGCACTTAGCGGAAGGGCAATCCCCGGATGGAGAATAGTATTTGCCGAGGGAGAGAGTGTAGTAATTGGAGATTATTAAAAAAATAAAGACTTGGGAAATTAAGTAAATAATTTCGCCAAGTCCTTTTTTTATAATTCTAGTGAACCGCCCTTAGTATATAGGCTGTAATAGTATCCCTTTTTCTCCATAAGGAAATGATGGTTTCCTTCTTCAATTATTTCCCCGTCCTTCATAACTAAAATTCTATCTGCATTTTGTACAGTAGTTAGTCTGTGGGCGATGGTAAGAGTTGTTCTACCCTTTGCAAGTTCCTCAAGGGATTCCTGCACAATTAATTCGCTTTTATTATCAAGGGCAGAAGTTGCCTCGTCTAGTATTAGTATTGGCGGGTTCTTTAAAAATACCCTTGCAATGGAAATTCTCTGCTTCTGTCCTCCGGAAAGTTTTACTCCCCTTTCACCAACATAGGTATCAAATCCATTTGGCAGGTCTTCAATAAATTCAGTAGCTCCTGCAAGACTAGCTGCGTGTTCAATTTCCTCATCAGTGGCTCCGGGTTTACCATATAGAATATTGTCCCTTATGGAGCCGGAGAATAGATATACGTCCTGCTGAACTATGCCAATATTTTCCCTAAGGGTTTTTATATCCATCTGTCTAATATCAATTCCATCAACCTTAATTGCGCCAGAATTAACATCGTAAAATCTAGGGATTAAATTACAAATAGTAGTCTTTCCAGAACCAGATGGTCCAACTATGGCAAGGTTCTCTCCAAAATTAATCTTTAGATTTAAATTTTCAAATACAGGCTCTGTATCCCTTTCGTATTTAAACATTACGTCTTCAAAGACAACTTCCCCATGAATTTTAGAAGGTACAATTGGATTTTCTACATTAACAATTTCAGGCTCCTCGTCCATAATTTCTACAAAGCGTTCAATACCAGTAATCCCCTTTTGAAATTGCTCTGTAAATTCTACAACACGTCTAACTGTAGCAATCATAGAAGAAACATACATTACATAGATAATTAAATCAGTAGGTAGTATTCCACCGTTCATCATAAAAAATCCACCAGTAATAATTACAAGTAGGTACATAAGTCCTTCAAAAAATCTAGTAACAGTAGTAAACATTGCCATATTTTTGTAGTAGATCTTCTTAATATTTAAAAACTTGGTGTTTTCGTATTCAAACTTTTCGTGTTCAATGTCCTCATTGGCAAAACTCTTAACCACTTTTATTCCAAGTAGGGTGTCCTCAATGGAGGAGTTAATATTTCCAATTTGAACCCTCTGTTTACTTTGGGCATTTTTCATAGAAGTTCTATACTTTCCTGCAAAGTAAATCATTAGTGGAATCATAGAGTAGATTAAAATAGTCATGGGAACATTTACATTTAGTAATACAATTAGAGATACGAATATCTTAATAAATCCAATAAAGTATTCCTCGGGACAGTGGTGAGAAAATTCCGTAATGTCGAAGAGATCATTGGTAATTCTACTCATAAGTTGTCCAACTTTAGTTTCATTGTAAAAAGAATCGGATAGTCCTTGTAAATGAGTGTATAGATCACTTCTCATATCCCTTTCAATTCTAGCACCCATAATATGTCCAATACTTGCCATGTAGTAGGCACTAACTAGGTCGACGATTTTTATTACAATAAAAATAAAGGTTAGCTTAAAAATTAAAGGTACTCCAAGTCTTTCGGGGCTATATAGCCCAACATTGGAAAGGTACCTTAAAATAATAGGCAAGAGCATTTCTGAAGCAGTAGTTAGAGCTGCACAGAATAGGTCTAAAAATAGAATGTTTTTATATTTTGCAAAGTAGGGAATAACCCTACCAATAAGTCTTTTATTTTTCATCTTTCCTCCTTCTTTTATTCATATATGAAATTATACCACAGCCATTTTATTTGACAAATTCCCCTATTAAACATATACTTTTATTGATTTGGAGGACTATATGGAAAAATCAAAAGAACTTGCAAAGTCGACAGCTGCCATAGTAATTTTTGCCCTACTAGGTAAGCTGTTCGGGTTTTTAAGAGAGAGTTTAATAGCGGCAAAATTTGGCGCTGGAATAGAAAAGAGTGCCTTTGTACTAAGTCAATCTGCCACAGGATTAATATCAGCTCTAATAACAACGGCAATAGCAACCACATTTATCCCTGCAATTCAAAAGGTAGAGTTGGAACTTGGAGAGGATAAAAAATTACGATATACAAATAATATGCTATCAATAGTGACCATAGTATCCCTTGTAATGGTTGTACTGGGGATACTATTTGCAAGACAGGTATCATATTTAACAGCCTACCTTGCAAAACCAGAGGTATTTGAATTAGTAGTACAACTTACGCGAGTGGGAATGCCAGTAATAATATTCTCCTCATGGGTAGGAGTATTAACAGGATTTTTGCAATACCAGGGAAGATTTGCAGCGGCAGGAGCTGTAGCAATACCACTAAACACCGTCTATATACTATACCTAGTATTATTTACACATCATCTAGGAATAGTGGGATTAAGTATAGCGTCAGTACTTGGAATACTAGCCCAAGTATTATTTTTACTACCATCAGCTTTTAAGGCAGGGTATAGATATATGCCGGTACTGGATTTTAAAGATAGATTTGTAAAAGAGGCGATGATACTTTCACTGCCAGTACTGGTTTCAGTATCAATAAACGATTTAAATGTCATAGTAAATAAGACGCTGGCATCGGGAATGGATCCATCTGCACCGTCAATATTAGACTATGCAAACAAATTAAACCTAATGATATTGGGGATATTTATTACGGCAATAACGGCAGTAGTATTTCCCATACTAAGTAGAGAATTTGGAACGGGGAATACAAAAAGAGGTAAGGCAGTAATGAACGCATCGGTAAAGAGCGTATTATTTCTAACCATACCAGCTACAATAGGACTAATAATATTTGCAAGGCCCTTTGTAGAAATAGCCTACCTTCGAGGAGCATTTACACCAGAGGACGCGGTAAGAACAACGGCAACATTAAGATGCTATACATTGGCGCTAATATCAATGTCTGTATCAAACGTATTAAATAGAGTGTACTACTCCCTATCAGATACAAAGACACCATTTGTAGTGGGAGTAATAAACGTAGTAATAAATATAGGACTAAATATACTAGTGTCCCATAAATTTGGAACGCCGGGACTGGCAGCGAGCGTATCAATAGCAACAACAGTAGCAGTATTAATATCCTTCTACTTGCTAAAAAAGAAGATAGGAAATTTAGGATCAAAGTCAATACTAAAGGCGATAGTAAAAACATTAATATCTTCAATAGTAATGGGAGGCTTCTGTTTAGTCTACTTCCCAATAGAAAAAGCAGTACTGCCATATTTAAATAGCGGGAGAATTATAACCCTATTTAAATTATTATTAATGCTAGTAATAGTTGCACTGGCACTACTAATCTACGGAGTATGTATGTACCTACTAGGGGTAAGGGAAGTAAAGGATATAGTAAATTTGATAAAGAAGAAATTAAAGAAATAGGGGTTTTATTAAATCCACAATAAAAAGACGAGGAAATTAGAGTTCCTCGTCTTTTTTATGAGAAAATATTGATTCTTTTTTAGGATAAATATCGGAAATAAGTTTGATTCTTCAATAAAAGTTGGTTTAGTTTTCGATGATATAAATTCCAATTTTTATAGTTTTTCGAAGTTTACTTTTTCGTTATTTATTACAAATGTTTGAAGTAGTATAACTGTGAAAGAATAAACATATATTTTTTTTATGTTATTTTAGATTAAAAGGGGTATAAGACCATTGACAAAAAAATTAAAGGAGGATTGTTATGTTTGATTATAAAGGTAGAGTAGTTATGGTAACTGGTGCTTCATCTGGACTTGGAGTACAAATGGCAAGGGGTTTTGCAAAGCAAGGTGCAGATTTAGTTTTAATGGCAAGGCGTGTTGAAAGGCTTGAAGAATTTGCAAAGGAGTTAGAGGGATTAGGAGTAAAGGCTCTTCCAATAGGATGTGACGTAACTTCTACTGAGCAAATTCAAAATGCAGTAGATAAAGCAGTTGAGGAGTTTGGAAAAATTGATGTACTTGTAAATTGTGCAGGTTCAAGTAAACCAGGGGCTGTCTACAATATGACTGACGAAGACTGGCAATTTACTATGGACGTTGACCTTACAAGTGTATTTAAAGTTACAAGGGCAGTTTCAAAGGTGATGATGGAGAAGAAGTATGGTAGAGTAATAAATATTGCTTCTATGTATGGAATATTAGGGACAAATCAAAATGCTTCTGCATACCACGCTTCAAAGGCTGGAGTAATAAACTATACTAGAGCGGCGGCTTCTGAACTTGCTCCATATGGAATTACAGTTAATGCAATTTGTCCAGGATTTTTCACAACAGAACTTACAGTTGAAACACTTGAGACAGACGATTTTAAAGCGTACATGGGCTTAACAGTACCTATGGCAAGGCCAGGTGCAGAAGGAGAATTAAACTCTGGAGCAATTTTCCTTGGAGCAGAGGAGAGTTCATATGTAACAGGTGCAATCCTACCAATAGATGGCGGCTGGAGTGCAGCGAAGTAAATTAATATTAATCCACTAACCCACCAACTCTTGGTGGGTTTTTTATTATAGTATTTTTTTATAAAGATTAAATTTAACTACTGCTATTATTTTACATCTCTTTGTAAAATTTCTTTTATATTGCCCGCCCATTATTAAAGGTTTATTTAGAATACTTTCTAAAACAAATAACAATTTACTGCTATAGTATCGATGAAAAATAATGTAAAGGAGTTAGTATGAAAAACATTTTACAAAAAATTCCACTACTTATTTTAATTATCCTACTTTTAATTCCTATGGGGGTTTTTGCTGGAGAGGTGGAGGATCTACCTACTGGAGAGGAAATTAGTATTGTAGAGGAAGTAAAGGAAGATGAAACTGTTGGTAGTGATGTAGAGGATTCTGAAATTTCTATGATGAGTAATGCTATTTCTAATGAGTCTGTGGAAAATAGTACAGATTCTGAGGAAGATGTAAATGGTAGTAGTGATGATGAGACGATTAATTTAGATGAGTCTTCTCAAGATGTTGCTGAAGAAAATTCTGATGTAGCGAAGGAGGATAGCACTTCTGAAACTACTAAAGAATCTAGTGAAGTTGTGGAAGAAAATTCTGATGTAGTTGAAGAAAATAATGATGAAGTAGTAGAAGAAAATGTTGATGATTCTTCTGATGAAGTTACTGAAGAAACTGAAGAAAATTCCTTCGAGTTTTCTACTATTACTGATACTCATGTTCTTCCTACTGAACTTATTGGGGACAATAAGGACTATGATGCAGCTCAAAATTCTGACAGAAAATTATTTACTGAGAGCCTTGGTCTTTTTGAAGAGGCTATAAAAATTATTGAGCAAAATGGTTCTAAGTATCTATTTATTACTGGAGACCTAACTAAGGACGGAGAAAAAGTTGCTCACGAAAAAGTTGCCGAAGTTTTACAGGCTTGAAAGGATAAGGAAGAGGGTAGAAAGGTTTTTGTAGTTCCTGGAAACCATGATATTAATAATCACCATGCCTACGATTATAGTGGCGAGGGTAAAACTCCTGCAGAGAGAACTAATCCTGATGAATTTATGGAAATTTATGGCAACCTTGTATTTAGTGACAATAGTATTATTTCCCTATACAAGGACTCTCCAATTTACAAGGCTTATCTTGAGGCAGTTAATGGAACGATAAATAGAGATCCTGAATTTGAAAAATATGCTCAAGGATATACTTCCTTTACGGCAAGAGTTTCTAATGGAGATAAGGAAAGTGATGGAGCAACTTTAATTGGACTTGATACTGCTATTTATACTGCTGATTCTACTTCTGATGGAAAAGATGGTCACCAAGAGACTAATGGTAGAATTACTAATGCATTAATTAAATGGGTAGTTGATGAAGTTGAGAAGGCGAATAAGAGAAATGACGTTGTTGCCCTTATGAGCCACCATGCTTTTGTTCCTCATTTTGAAAATCAAGAGAAATTTTTAAGTCCATATATTATTAACGAATGGGATAAAAAACTTTCCGACTCTGATGAGAGAATTAATGGTAAAACTCCAGCTGAGATTTTTGCAGATATGGGAGTTAAATTTCTATTTACAGGTCATTTACACGCCCACGATGTTGCAAAATTTGTAAGTAAAAATGGTAATGAGTTCTTTGACATTCAAACTGGTTCTACGGTAACGTACCCTCTACCAATTCATCATATTACCATTACTAATAATATTTCAAGTGAAGAGCCAGGCTTTACCCTTGAAATGAATACAGATTTAATTGAAAGTTTTACTTTTATAGACCCTAAAACTGGAGAAGAGGTTACTGTTGAAGATGCACTAGAGTACGCTAGTGGAAACCAACTTACTCCAGAACTTGTAAGTAATTTAGCTAATGGATATTTAGGAAAGTATATTAATGGATTTAATTCTAAGGAATTAATTCTTGGACTTGTAGAGGATAAGAC
This sequence comes from uncultured Peptoniphilaceae bacterium, assembly GCA_964346375.1. Taxonomy (GTDB): domain Bacteria; phylum Bacillota; class Clostridia; order Tissierellales; family Peptoniphilaceae; genus CAYFUL01. Next base: position 11,911 of record CAYFUL010000010.1, on the reverse strand, counting down.
AGGATTGGTAATTCCAAAAGAGGGATACGGTGAACTACTAATTCCTGTAATTGGTGGACTTCTTGGAGAAGATGGCAAGGTAATTAATACTGGGGATACTATGGTAACGAAAGTTACTATTGGCCTAGGAGATATTCAAAATAAAGATCTTTATGGTAAAGGAAAGAAAATTGGTATTAAAGCTGATACTATGTTTGGACCAGCTGAACTATTAATTAGAGGGGTAAATATAGAAAAATCCATAGATTCTATACTTGCTCAAGTAGATTCAAAAGTTGTAACTAGAGAAAATGTAAGTAAGTGGATTTATAAAATAGTTGAGAAGATGATGGCAATGCCAGTTGAAGAATCTGAAAATCTTAACGAAACTAAAACTCTAACTGATGTTGCAAATGATGCCTATAGAGCTTATTTAAGGGGAGATGAAGTTCAACCTGAATATATTACAACTTTTATTAATAAGTACAGAGAACCGGGCGCTGATTTAGTAGTGGATATGGTAAAATTTGCCGCTCCAACTGTTAATGAAGTATTTGAGGAAATTAGTAAGCTAATTGAATATCGTCTAATTGGAGATGACAGTGAAGAAAATTTCCATGGAACATTTATTAGAAATCTAATTGAAGCAGAATATCCTGATAATGGAATGGCAAGACTTGCTACAGGATTACTACCTGGTTTTACAGGAGAAAATATTGATGAAACTCTAAGTAACGAAACCATAGTAAAAGCTATCTATGGAAAAGATACAACTAAAGAGAAAGTTGCAATTATGGACTTAGTTGAAACTTTCCTAGGAATTAATGTAATTACAGACCAGCTTAATTCACTTGCATCAATTCTTGGAGAAGTACTCTAAATGAACTTGGAATAAATGCAGTAGATGGTATGACTAATGAATTTGTAGATGGGTATAAATTCGCCTACCACCCAGATGGAAATGGAAATTTTGTAAGTACAGTTGCTCCATCTAATAAGGATGCAGTAGCAGTTGATTTTAATGAAGAAGATGGATTAGGAGTTAATTCTAATACTGAAGGATACGAGGTAACTGAAGTTGAGATTATTCTAAATGGAGAAGTGGTATCTTCTACAACTATAGATGAACTTGCAAATGTCCTTGCTGAAATTAAGGAAAACCTTAAAAATGAAGACGTAGTTACAGTAAATGTAAAGGCAGAAAATAAATTTGGAAATACATTTACATTTACAGATTCTGTAGTAGTTGAAATTGAAGAAGAAATTCCAGTAGAACCTGTAGACCCAGTTGATCCAGTAGAGCCAGTTGACCCAGTTGACCCAGTTATTCCAGTAGAGCCTGTTAAACCTGTTTCACCAATAGAAATTGGCGTAAGTTCAAGTGGAGAATTTGTTGAAAGTGAAACTGGAATAATAACCCTAAGTAGAAATATAGTAAAAAAAGGCGAAAAGATTGTAGTATTTGTTAAGAACTTAAAGGCAAATACAAGCTACAATATATACCTAAGAGGTTATGGAAAACTTGGCGTAATAACTACTGATGAAAATGGACTTGGTAGACTTGAAGTTGAAATTCCAGATGTAGTTGGTAGCCTTTCAATTTCAGTAACAGATTTATTTGACAACTATATTGATTTAGCAGATGTATATGTAACAGTTGAAGCAAATCTATAAAAAATTTCCCCTAGTTAAAAAACTAGGGGATTTTTCTATTTAAATACCACTTCTACAGTGGTATCCTCTTTTATTTTAAAAATATATTTTCCACCAGAACCTAGGCGCGCCTCTCCATTTACTAGGAAGTGTTTTATATCTCTTCCCATTGGATCATCTACAGATATTTCGACTCTCTGTGAATTTTGTAGGTACTGTTCATCTGTATCTGCAACTAGGTATTCTCCAAGGGTAAGTCTAAATCTATTGGTATTCTCTCTGGCAAGTTGGATAGTAATTTCCTTTCGCTCCTTTGAAATACTTACTAGGGTTGAGTTTTCCTTGAAGCCTTCTAGGGATACCTTTACCATGTAATTCCCGGGATTTAATCTATCTCCATTTCTTATACTCATTCCATTTGCAGTTATTTTTGGGTTTAAGTTGTTAAGGCTATTTCCATCTTCATCGATTATATTTAGATTTAATATTCCCCCTTGGCTATTATTTACATTGGAGTCTATTTTAAGTACTAGCTCCTCGTAAATTTCTATAATCTCTTGAAGGGTAGTGGAGTTTTCGTAGGCGTACTTTCCTCGTGAGACTAGCCTTTCTAATTCTCTATCTGGTATATTTATCAATTTCTCCTCTGCACTTTTTATTGCCCCTTTTAATTTTTCCTTCTCTATTTCCAAGGGAGTACTATTATTTTTTAAATCCTCTGGATAGCCGAGGGTTTCTATTAGATTTTTAGTAATGCTTGCCATTTGCGCCCTTGTTAAACTGTCCTTTGGGCGAAATGTTCCGTCTTCAAATCCTACAATTATTTTAGCTTCGTAGAGGGCGACTATTCCATCCCGCTCTTCCTTATCTAAATTTACTATATCCTTAAATACATTTACGCCCTTTGGGCTTAAAGCGTATACCTTTGAAATTATTTTTGCTACATTTTTTCTACTGGTGTACTCTTCGGGATAAACCCTGTCTATTTTTTCAAGTATATTATTTGCAGCAGCGATTCTATATTGATTGTAGTACCAGGAATTTTTTTCTACGTCTAAAAAATCTATATCCCTAGTCTCCTTACTTCCTATTATGGAATTTACTACACGAATAAATTCTGAATTGGTCATCTTTCTATCTGGCATAAAAAGATTATTTCCATAGCCTGTCATTATTTCCTTTTTTTCTACATACTCTATTGACGATTTTGCCCAGTGGTCTTTTATATCTATTAAATTTTGGGCATATATACTATCGGTAAGAGTTAAGAGCAGTATTAAAATTATTGGGAGTTGTTTTTTCATAGATACCTCCTTAAACTATAATACAACTTTAGACAGGTAAAATCAAAGTTCATTAATCAAAGTTCATTAATATAAATTATTTACTGATAACAATTTTTATAAAGGGTGGCAAAAATATTGTATATATTATATAATTGTACCGTATAAATACAATTTTACTTTTAATAAGGGGGATTAGGCATGACTGAGGAAATTAAACTTAATGAAATTAACGAAGTAGTGAAGGGAATTTATATGACAGAAGTACCTCTAAGAGGTAATCCGTTAAAGATGATTAATATCTATGTAGTTAAAACACCTGAGAAGAATATGATTGTGGATACTGGATTTAACACTGAAGAAATTCGTGGATACATGGATGGAATTATTAAAGAGTTAGATCTTACTCCTGATAAGACTATTTTATACTGTACTCATTTACACTCAGACCATTTAGGACTTGCAGCTTATTTAAATAAAAAAGGGTATGAGGTACTGCTAAGTGAAGTTGACGCTTGGTGGGTTGAGAATGGATTTACAAAAGAAGGAGAACACTGGCAAAGATTAATTGACGGAGCATATAAGCAAGGACTTCTAGAAGAGGGACTAAAAATTGAAGACCACCCAGGTTTTAAATTTAGACCTACTGAGCACTTTGACTATACTCCAGTTAACCCTGGTGATATAATTGAAGTAGGTGATTTTAAATTTGAGGCTATTGATTTAGCAGGACATACTCCTGGTATGGTTGGACTATATGAGCCAAATGTTAAGGTGTTTTTCTGTGGAGATCATATCCTTGGTAAAATCACACCGAATATTACTTTCTGGCATGAGAGTGTTGGAGATAGTTTGGGAACATACCTAAAGAATCTTGAAAAGATGAAGGATTTTGAAATCGATCATCTACTAAGTTCTCATAGATTTTTAATTACTGATATTCCAGCTAGAGTTGAGGAACTAAAGGCCCACCATGCAAAGAGACTTGATGAGGCTAGAGAGACTATTAAAAAATATGGTAAGGTTACTGCACTAGAGGTAACTAAACATCTTAACTGGGATATTAGAGCGAAGGATTGGAATGATTTTCCAGATTCTCAAAAATGGTTTGCTGTAGGTGAAGCCCAAGCCCATCTTGAATACCTTATTTCTCATGGCGAGGTTAAGGAAGAAGTACAAGAGAATGGTATTGCGCTATACTCATTTACTGAAAACTAAGGAGAGAAAAAAATGTCACTAATTGAAGAATTAAAAGAGAAGATACGCAAGAGTCAACCTACTATTGTTTTCCCAGAGGGAGAGGATAGAAGAATTTTAAGAGCTTGTGCAAGAATGACTGAAGAGGGAATAATTAAGCCATTAGTACTGGGACAGACTGAGGAAGTTAAAAAAACTGCTGAGGCAGAAGGAGTTGATCTAAGTAAGATTAACTTTATTGACGTTGATGAATATCCAGAAGTTGACGAGCTAGTTGCAAAATTAGTTGAGAGAAGAAAAGGAAAGCTAAGTGATGAACAAGCTAGAGAACTAATTAAAGTTCCTAACTACCTAGGTACAATGCTTGTATATACAGGCAAGGCGGATGGAATGGTTTCTGGAGCTGTAGGAACTACAGGAGATACTGTAAGACCAGCTTTACAAATTATTAAGACTAAGGAAGGCGTAAGTAGAACTAGTGGATCTTTTATAATGTTAAGAGACGACGAGATGTACTACATGGCAGACTGTGCTATTAATATTGAACTAGATGCACAAGGTCTTGCAGAGACTGCTGTAATTAGTGAAGAGACTGCTAGACAATTTGGTATGGATCCAAAAGTTGCAATGTTATCCTTCTCAACTAAGGGTTCTGCAGAACATCCTCTAGTTGATAAAGTTACAGAAGCTACTAGAATTGCAAAGGAATTAAATCCTAATATGCTAATAGATGGTGAATTACAATTTGATGCAGCTTTTGTACCAGAAGTAGGAAACAAAAAGGCGCCTTGTTCTCCAGTTGCAGGACAAGCTAATGTATTTATCTTTCCAAGTCTTGAAGCTGGAAATATTGGTTATAAACTTGCACAAAGATTTGGTGGATTTGAAGCTATCGGGCCAATTCTTCAAGGTTTAAATAAGCCTGTAAATGATTTAAGTCGTGGCTGTGTAGAAGATGAAGTAATTTCACTTGCTATTATTACGGCAGCACAGGCAGTTCTATAAAAACAAAGGGGAGATTTTCTCCTCTTTTTTTATGTAAGGAGGGAATAAATGGAGATATTAGTATGTATTAAACAAGTTCCTGAAGTTTCTAAAATAAAAATAGACTACGAAACAGGTAACTTAATTAGAGATGGTGTGCCGGGAATAATTAACCCACAGGATTTAAGCGCATTAACAGAGGCAGTAAAGCTAAAGGAAAAAACTGGGGGAAGAGTAACTGTAGTTTCAATGAGTCCTCCAGGGGCAAAGGATGCAATTAAGGAGTGTATTCTAAGAGGAGCAGATAGGGGATACCTAGTAATCGATGGAAAGTTTAGAGGATCAGATACCCTTGCAACATCTTATACCCTTGCAATGGCAATAAAATATATTGGGGAGTTTGACATAGTATTTACAGGAACTCAAACACTAGACGGAGATACTGGACAAGTTGGACCAGAAATTGGAGAGCGCCTTGGAATAAATCAAGTAACCTATGTAAAAAATGTAGACCTAGATGGAGAAGTACTATTAGTTGAAAAAGTACAGGAAGAGGGTATTGAAAAGATAGAGGTAAAACTTCCTGCACTAATATCTGTAGTTAAGGGACAAGTTGAAAAGGTTTCCAAAGAGGATATAGAAAAGGTAGAGGCAGAAATAGAAGAACTAAGTGCAGAAAAACTAGGCCTTGATGATAATAGAATTGGAAATGCCGGTTCACCTACAGTAGTTTCATCTACCTTCTCGCCAGAGGAAGTAAAGCTAGGTACTTTTTTAGAGGGTACTCCAAAGGAAATGGTAGCTGAAATGGTAGAGATTCTACTAAGTAAGAAGTTAATAGGGTAGGTGCAAAATGGAAAATAAAAATATTTGGGTAGTTTTAAATAGAGATGAAAATTCAGTGCACCCTCATTCAATTGAGCTACTAGGCAAGGCAGCAGAACTAGGTCGCGAAATGAATGAAGAGGTAGTTGGAGTAGTAATAGGATTTGAAAACGAGAAAATAAATAAAGAGGCATTTTACTACGGAGCAAGTAAGGTAATTTCAGTAGATAGTAAAGTCTACGAGGAATATAGTACAGAAGGATACACCCATGTACTAAGTGAACTAATAGACAAGTACAATCCCTATGCAATATTAATTCCAGCAACACATAATGGAAGAGATCTTGGTGGAAGAATATGTGCGAGAAAAAATCTAGGACTTGTAGCAGACTGCGTAGATATAGTTTACAGCAGTGTTGATAAGAAAATTGACTGGGTACGACCATCCTTTGACGGAAAATTATTCTCCAACATTAGAATAACCACTACACCAGAAATTGGAACAGTAGGCTCAAAGGTATTTAAGGGAAATAAAAAGGACGAATCTCGCAGTGGAGAAGTAATAGAGGAAAATATCGACTTTAATGCCGAGGATATAGGGACAAAAATACTTGAGTTTATAAAATCAGAGACGAAAAAATCAAACAATTTGCAAGATGCGGAAATAGTAGTAGCAGGTGGATTAGGACTAGGTTCAAAGGAAAACTGGCACTTAATAGACGAATTAGCAGAGGCACTAGGAGCGGCAACAGCTTGTACAAAACCATTAGTAGATAATGGCTGGTTTGATAAATCAATGCAGGTAGGTTCAAGTGGAGCTAGGGTAAGTCCAAAAATATATATAGCCGTGGGAATATCCGGTTCACTACAACACGTAGCAGGAATGAAAAAGTCAAATTTAATAATTGCCATAAATAATGACAAGGAAGCACCAATATTTCAAAATGCACACTACGCAATGGTAGGAGATCTATTTGAAATAGTGCCAGAATTAACAGAGGCAATTAAAAATATTTAGGAATGAAAGAGTAATTTTATAACCTATTAAAAAAGCTTTGGAGGATATAAATTACAGAAAATATAATAAAATTACCAACCCACACAGCCTTTGCCGAGAAAGGTTTCATTCCGCAAGCGAGAGGGGTTATGGGGGTTGAAGGGGGACCTAAGGGGAATCTCTCGTTATTTCTCCCCTGGTCCCCCTTCAATTAAATAGACTAGGTATAGATTAATTCTATAATTTAGAAAATTACAAGTGTTTTACGTGGATATAAAGGAGTTGCTCCTTTATATTTTTATGGAAATTTCCCCACTGTTTAATTTTCTAATATTTCCATCCTCTAAAACGATTAACGCTCCTTCATCATCTATATCTAAAACTCTACCTTCCTTTTCTTCCCCATCAGTAGTATAGGTAACTTTCTTCTCTAAAATAAATAGATAATCTCTGTACTCGTTAATAACGTCTCTAGTAGGGGTTTTAAGTAAAATATCCATCTCCTTTAAAATATTTCCAACTAGGAGATTTTTATTAATGTCCTTAGAAATAACTCCAGCAATTTTAGAAACTTCTCCAGAGAAATCCTCTAATTCAGTACCAATATTAAGACCAATTCCAATAATAACATCAGAAATTGTACCAGACTCCATATTCATAGTAGCCTCAGTTAATATTCCGCAGACCTTTTTACCGCCTAAAAAAACATCATTGACCCATTTTACCTCTGGATTTAAATTCGCCTCTTTTAACCCCCGTACAACGGCTAGGACGGCACGAATAGTAAGTATATCTGAAAATTCAAGAAGGTCCATTTTGTAGAAGAGAGAAAAATAAATTCCCTTTGGAGATTCAAAAGTCCTTCCAAATCTTCCTCTGCCAGAGATTTGCTTTGGAGAAATGTAAAGGGAGTTATGAATACTTCCACTCCTTTTAGCCTCGTTATTAGTAGAGTCAATTTCATCAAAGTAAAAGATTTCCATATCCTGTAAATTTAAGGGGAGGTTTGCCAGTATGCCCTCCTTTGAGAGAATATTATTCTCGCCTTCAAGGGAATATCCCTTTCGATCAGATAGAATAGAGTATCCTTCCCTGCGTAAATTTTCAATTATCTTCCAAACTCCTGCCCTTGAAATATTTAACATATCTGCAATTCCTTGACCAGATAAAAATTCACCTTTGCTATTTTCAAGTAGGCTTAGTACTTTACTTTTGTTATTCATTTCTTGACTTCCTTTTTTAAATATACTATAATCTCATAATGACCCTGTGGAGAGATGACCGAGAGGTTGAAGGTGCACGCCTGGAAAGCGTGTATACGAGAAATCGTATCGGGGGTTCGAATCCCCCTCTCTCCGCCATTTTATCGCCTTTTAATAAGGCGTTTTTTTATGCTTAAAATAAATGGGTTGATTTTTAAATCTCTATTTCTCTGTCTACTTCGTTTATACTAGATTATTTTAATGGATACAATATCTGATTCATAAAATATCCATATTTTGCCATCTACTATTATTTCGATACCATCTTCCGAAGCGCATAGTCATCCTTGTTGCAAAAATATGCAGTGCCACTATAGGTATTCCTAAAATTATCCATTATAATTATTTTTTTCCTATTGTACTTTTTTAAATTCTTCATATAATCAATTACCATATTCTCTCGTAATATAATAATTCATTATATCAAAATCTTCTACTAACAAATATTCTATTAATAAAGTAAAATAGAATATGCAATAAAATCTAACTTTGGATTGTTATATTGGTGGAGGGAAAATGTTATCACCAATTATTATGGGGAATATTACCCCAATTACTATTGAATATCCCAATGCTGAAATTGAAAGGTATATAAAGGAGCTAGGCAATGGAAATGAAGATGCCTTTGAAAATTTATATCTAATGACGGAGAGAATTTTATATTCCTATACTCTTTCCATTGTAAAAAATCATGAGGACGCTTTAGATATTATCCACGATACCTATTTAAAGGTTAAAGCCTCTGCCCATTTATATAAACCTATGGGCAAGCCACTAGCATGGATGTTTACCATAGCGAAGAATCTTTCTAAGAATATGTTTGTAAAGAAAAATCGCCATACTGATTTACCTGAATATTACGAGGAGTCTATTGAATTTTCTTATGTCTCCGATCCTATTGATAAACTTGTCCTTGAAAGTGCCTTTAAAATTCTTTCGGAAGAGGAATTAAAAATTGTACTTCTCTATGTTGTAAATGGTTTAAAACATAGGGAGATTGCCAAGGATTTAAACTTGTCCATTGGAACGGTTACATCAAAGTACAATAGAGCACTTAAAAAATTAAGAAGTCATTTGGAGGAATTATGAACAATAGAGAAATAGAAAATAGATTAAAAAGAGCGGTGAACTCTGCCCCTATTGATTTACTTAGTACCCTTAAATCTACTGATGTTGAAAAATTACTTAGTCACGATGAATATACTAGACAGTCAAAATCCTACAGGGGTATTTTTGCCATTGCTGCTGTGTTATTTATTACCATATTTAGTCTAAATTACTATCAGAGAATGTTAGTAGATGTTTATTCCATGGATATTAATCCATCTGTAAGTCTTGGAGTTAGACGAAATGGTAAGGTTAAGTATTTTAGAGCCAATGATGATGGATATCTTCTTATTCGCGACTTAGATTTAGTTGGAATGGAATATGAGAATGCGATTTTAAAAATTGTTAGTAAGGTAGAGGAAGCTGGATATTTCATTGAGGAAAATAATTATATTCTAATAGAAAATTTAGATAAGGACAATTTAGACAGGATTTCTAAAATTATTACTAACTCTTCTAAGGAAAATATTCTCGTTTTAAAAAGACATACTGATAATTTAGAAAGTAGTGGTGGACTTAATAATCTAAAGGAGGAAATTTTAGAGAAGTATCCTAATTTAGATAGATCTTTAATTTTTAATATGAGTATAAGGGAGCTTATTAACTATCTTCATGAAAATAGTATTGAAGTTAGTGAGTTTGTTGAAGTTGAGGGGAATTATATTCCGCCAAAGGTAGAACCTGTTGAGGAAGTTATTGAAGAGATTATTGAGGAAAAATCTCCTGAAGTAGTTCCACCAGTAGTAACTCCTCCTGTAAAAGTTACTCCACCTGCACCAACTCCTCCTAAGGTAGTTCCACCTGTTATTCGAGATGACGATGACGACAATGATGACGATTATTACGAAGATGATTATAATGATAATAACTACGATAATAATGATTACGATTACTATGAGTACGACGACGACAATAATGATAATAACGACGATAATAATTTTGAGGAAAATAATAACTAAAAATTTTATTTTTCATGCAATAAAATCCACCCCTCCCTTGTTATAGTATTGAATAAATAAAAAGGAGAGAGATGATGAATACAAAAAGAACAATTTCAATTTCGATTATTACTTTAGGAATACTTGCAATAGGTGCATTTTAATTTTTCAATATTATGCCCCACGGTAACTACTTTGTGGATATTAATCCAAGTGTAAGAATTACTACTAATCGTAGAGGAAAGGTAAGAAAGGTTGAAGGACTTAACGACGATGCAAAGGCTCTACTTGCCGTTGTGAATTTTGACGATGACGATTTAGACGATGTTGTAGAGGATTTAGTTGACGCTGCAATTAGTAGAGGATATTTAAAAGAGGACACTGAGAATTTTATCATGCTTTCTCAAGAGGGAAAGACTGACGAGGAATTAAAAAATTTAAAGGGTAAAATTGATGAATATGTACTAAGAAGAAAATTAAATACTAAAGTTGCTACAAAGTCCACCGATAAAAATCACGATAGAAAGGCTTTAGAGGAGATGGAAATTTCTGCGGCAAAGCTTGAATTAATTGAGGAGATTTTAGAAAATGATAGGACTCGTTCGGCAAGTGAACTTAAAAATCTAAGTATTTTAGAGCTGGTAAATATTTTAAAGAGTCAAAATAGAGATCTAGACGATATTTTTGATGACTATGATGATTTATACGACGACGATTTAGATGACGACTTGGATGATTTATACGATGATGATTTAGACGATTTATACGACGACGATTTTGATTATCTAGACGATAATAAAATTAATCAATCTAATCAGCCAACTCAAGTAGTTCAACCAGTACCTACCCAAGTAGTTCAGCCTCAACCTCAAAAACCACAACCACAAAGAGTTTATAAATATGATGATGACGATGATGATTGGGATGACTGGGACGACGATAACGACAATAATGATAATGACTGGAACGACAACAACAATAACGACGATGATAATGATTGGGATAATAATGATTGATAAAAAAGAGCAGGGGAATTCCTTGCTCTATTTTTAGTTTATAAATGTTATCCAACTGTTATTGATTTTCACAACTACTATAACTTGCAATTTTTTTTTAGTCGTGGTAATATAATCTTCATGAATTATGGAGTGTCGTGGGTTCGAGTCCCACTACGCTCCGCCAGGATAAAATTTCCATGCTAGGTGGGGAATTAGCGGTGCCCTGTAGCTTGCAATCCGCTGTAGCAGGACTGAATACCCGTAGAAGGATTATAACTGTGTAGTCTGCCCCGAAAAAGTGGCGTTGAGAATAGGGCCCTACGCAATAGGTACCGGCGAACCGTGTCAGGTCTTGACGGAAGCAGCACTAAGTCGGATCATCTATGTGCCGTAGGTAAACCTTATTTGAGTTAACTATTCGGGTACCGTATGTGGTTATCTTTCAACTGCGGGGCATGGTTACATATTAGACTAGAGCTTGTGCTCTAGTCTAACTTTTTATAAAGTTTCATAAAATGTAGAGTATAGAAATTTACGAAGTTAGTAAAAATACTTTTTTATTTAAATGAAGGGGGACCAGGGGAGAAATAACGAGAGATTCCCCTTAGGTCCCCCTTCACCCCCATAACCCCTTGTAGTGCCCCCTAAATCCGGACACGGATTAGGGGGTTTTTAAATGAAAAGAATA
>CAYFUL010000009.1:21532-34161 GCA_964346375.1 uncultured Peptoniphilaceae bacterium | reverse complement strand
ATTCATGGTAGGGGTCGGTCGTCCCCGACCGAACCGAGGGGATAGTATGGGTATAGCGAAACGTATAGGTATAAAAAAACGAACGTTATTTAATTTACTGCCATGATGGAAATTGCACTAGAGGCAATTAGAAATTTAGGTAAATAAATTTAAAGCCATTTACTGTGAAAAAGTAAGTGGCTTTTTTAATTTTAATTTTTTCTTATTTGTGCTAATATCTTATTAAATAGGAGGGATATTTTGGAAAAGATGAATATTAATTGGTATCCAGGCCATATGAAAAAGACTGTGGAGAGTATTCAGAAGAAATTAAAGGAAGTGGACTTTGTAATAGAGTTAATCGACGCAAGAATTCCCCTTAGTAGCCAAAACCCTCTACTACGGGAAGTACTTTCTAATGAGAAGGTACTCTATATTATGAACAAGTCGGATTTAGCAGATGAGGAAGAAAATTCCAAGTGGATAAATTTTTTGACTAGGGAAAAATCCATTGCCATCCTCTACAATTCCCTTGAAGGGAAAAATGTAAAGAAGATTGAGGACGCAGCGGACAGACTTATGAGAGACGAGGTAAAAAAAGCAGAGGATAGGGGAATAAATTTTAACTCCTATAACACAATGATTGTGGGAATACCCAATGTGGGAAAGAGTACCTTTATAAATAATATTTCCGGAAGAAAATCTGCAAAGACGGGAAATAGACCAGGAGTAACTAAAACCAACCAGTGGGTTAGAATTAATAAGAAGCTGAATTTACTAGATACTCCAGGATTACTTTGGCCTAAAATTGAAACGGAGGAGCAGGGACTTAACCTTGCCTTTACTGGTGCAATTAAAGACGAGATTATGGATATTGAAACCCTTGGACTTAAATTAATTGAAAGGCTGGATTCTATTAATAGATCCATTTTAGACAATAGGTATGGAGTAGATGAAAGCACTCCACTAGAGCCAATTTTAAAGGGGAATGAAATAGATTATACTAAGACGGCAAATATTGTAATAGACGAATTTAGAAAGGGAGTCCTAGGACGAATAACTTTGGAGAAGTACAATGGAGAACTTTGAAGGAATCTATAGGGAAAAGGGTTATAAGCTAATAGCGGGGATAGACGAAGTAGGTAGGGGTTGTCTTTTTGGAGATGTAGTAGCTGCGGCAGTTATTATGCCAAGTAATTCTGAACCTATTGAGGGAATAATGGACTCTAAAAAACTCTCCGACAAAAAGAGAGCATATCTATACGATAAAATTCTGGAGAATGCCCTTGCGGTAGGTATTGGAAAAATTCCACCATCAATAATAGATACGGTAAATATAAAAGTTGCAACTCACCTTGCCATGTGTGAGGCAATAGAGGATTTAAAAGACGGCAGTGGAAAAATTTACAAGCCTGATTTACTCCTAATAGATGCAGAAAAGGTAGAAACCAATATTGAACAGGTAAGTATAGTAAAGGGAGATGCCCTATGTTATTCCATCGCCTGCGCATCAATCGTTGCAAAGGTTTATAGGGATAGGCTATGTATAAAATGGGCAAGTTTGTTCCCAGGATATGGAATAGAAAAACACAAGGGATATGGAACTAAGTACCATATGGAGATGATTGAAAAAAATGGTCCTACCCTACTACATAGAAGGACTTTTTTAAAGAGGTTTATATGAAAAATCAATTAATAGGTAGGCAAGGGGAGGATATTGCCTGCCTATTTTTAAAGGAAAGGGGATATAGAATCCTTGAGAGAAATTACAGATATAAATCCAACGAACTGGATATAATTGCAGAGCATCTTGGGGTACTTGTAGTAGTTGAGGTAAAAACTAGAAGCTCAACAAAGTATGGAAAGCCCCTAGAAGCAATATCCCCATATAAAATTGAGGGGATAGTAAATGCAACCTATGGATATATTTTTGAGAAGAAGCTAGATGGTGTACAGGTTAGATTTGATATTATTGAAGTGCTAGATGGAAGTATAAATCATATAGAGGACGGATTTAATTTGAGGTGAATATGTATTCTTGCATTAAGACAGTTACATTACAAGGACTAGAGGGAAGTATAGTAGATGTAGAAGTGGATTTAACTAGATCACTTCCAAAATTTTCAATAGTAGGACTTGCAGATCAGTCTATAAAGGAATCGGCAGAGAGGGTAAGATCTGCAATAAAAAATTCTGGATACCAATTTCCACTAAATAAGATAACGGTAAATCTTGCGCCGGCAGATATGAAAAAGGATGGCTCTCAAATGGACCTGCCTATTGCCATGGGAATAATAGCGGCAAATTCTGGATTAGAGGAAAATCCACTAGAGGACTATGTAGTTCTAGGGGAGCTTACCCTAGATGGAAAGGTAAATGGAGTAAGGGGAGCCCTTCCAATGATAATAACGGCAAGGGAATTTGGCTTTAAAAAATGTATAATCCCCTTTGAAAATAAGTCGGAGTGTTCCCTAATAAGGGATATGGAAATATATCCAGTAAAGAATTTAAGGGATATAGTGGAATTTTACAATGGAGAGGAAATTCTAGAGCGATACACTGAGAAATTTGAAACAACAGATGTGGAATACTCCGTAGATTTTTCAGATATAAAGGGACAGAATTATATGAAGCGTGCCATGGAAGTAGCCGCAGCAGGGAGGCATAATCTACTGATGATAGGGGTACCGGGAAGTGGAAAGAGTATGGCGGCACATAGATTTCATACCATACTTCCCCATTTAACCTTTGAGGAATCGGTAGAGACTACTAAAATCTATTCAGTAGCAGGTTTATTAGAGGAGAACTCCCTTGTAAAGAGTAGACCATTTCGCGCTCCCCACCATACATCTTCAGCAGTGGCATTAATTGGTGGAGGAAGTATTCCAAAACCGGGAGAGATTTCCCTTGCCCATAATGGAGTGTTGTACTTAGACGAATTGCCAGAATTTAATAAGAATGTACTAGAGGTACTGCGTCAACCAATGGAAACTGGAAGTGTAAATATTTCAAGGGCAAATGCAAGTATTACATACCCTGCAAATTTTCAATTTATTGCCTCAATGAACCCATGCCCCTGTGGATACTATATGGATCAAAATCACTCCTGTAGTTGCTCCATGTTACAGATTAACAGGTATCTATCTAAGATTTCACAGCCACTACTAGATAGAATTGACATTCATATAGAAGTTTCGGCAGTGGACTATAAGAGTATTTCAGAAAGTGAAAAAACTGAAACCTCTAAAGAAATTAGAAAGAGGGTTGAGGAAGCTCGCCTTATTCAAGAGGAGAGGTTTAGAAGTGAAAAATTCTCCTATAATTCAGATATAGTAGACTCAAAAATTAAAAAGTACTGTGAAATTGACAAGAAGAGCGAGGAGATGATGAGCCTTGCCTTTAATAAGTATAAATTTAGCGCTAGAACCTATAATAAACTTCTAAAACTTGCAAGGACCATTGCAGATTTAAGAGGGGATAAAAATATTAAAGAGGAACATTTACTAGAGGCAATTAGGTATAGAACACTTGATTCAAAATATTGGAGTAGGTAATGAGAGAATTAGTATGGTTAAGTCATCTTAGAGTTGAAAATAGTGAGATAGATATATTAGAGGAGTACTTTCCAGATCTTTCCAAGGCATTTTTCCCACTAGATGAGGAAATTTCATCGAGGTTGTTGCCCTCTACTGTAAAAAAACTCTCTAAAAAAATTGACGAGGAGTATTTTAAAAAGCTAGATACAAAGTGTAGTAACGAGGGAATAAAAATCATTACATACCTAGACGAGGACTATCCACCTCGACTTCACTCCATAGAAAATAGTCCAAAGGTTTTGTACGTAAAGGGAGATGTAAAATTACTAAGTGGCAGTGGAATTGGAATAGTAGGTTCGCGAAAACACTCTAACTACGGAGAGCTTGTAACTAAAAAAATTGTAGAAGATCTTGCAGGAACTGGTACAGTAATTTTTAGCGGTATGGCATTTGGAATAGATACCTTGGCTCATAAAAATGCCTTGAAAAATAACTTGCCTACTGTTGCAGTCCTAGGCAATGGAGTAGATATTGTATACCCTGCTAGTAATTCCAAACTATATTTAGATATACTAAGTAGTGGCGGGGCAATAGTATCTGAATATCCACCAGGGGAAATTGCAAGAAAGCATTACTTCCCCGAGAGAAATAGAATTATTTCTGGACTTTCTAAGGCGTTAATTGTAGTAGAGGCTCAGGAGAAAAGTGGTTCCTTAATTACTGCAAGGCTTGCAGCAGAACAGGGTAGAGATGTATATGCAGTTCCCGGAAATATTAATTCAATCTACTCCAAGGGGACTAATGGACTGATAAAAGACGGTGCAATTCCATATACCTGTATAGAAGATTTATCTAATATTATTGACTTTAAGAAGAATATAGTGGAAAATCAACTACATGAATTGACCCTTGAGGAACATCAAGTAATGGAAGTAATAAAAAGTGGAGTAAGGGAGTTGGATTTAATAGGTATTAAACTGGGAATGGATATCCCTTACCTAAATAGACTTATAACTCTAATGGAGTTAAAAGGGCTAGTAGAAAGTGTAGGATATAATACCTTTGAAATAAAGATAGGGAGATTTGATGGCTAGAAACTGAGTTATAGTGGAGTCGCCAACAAAGGCGAAGAGTATTAGTAAGATGCTGGGTAGTAATTACAAGGTAATGGCTTCGGTAGGACATATTAGAGATCTACCTAAGTCCAAACTTGGAATAGATGTGGAGAATAATTTTGAACCAAACTATATAAATATTCGCGGTAAGGGACCTCTTATTAAGGAGTTAAAGACAGAGGCAAAAAAGGCAAATAAGGTTTTACTTGCAACGGACCCTGATAGAGAGGGAGAGGCTATTGCGTGGCACCTTGCCCATATTTTAGAGTTAAACCCAGAGGATTCAATAAGGGTTACCTTTAACGAAATTACTAAGAATACGGTAAAAGAGGAGATAAAAAATCCAAGGGCTATTGATATGGGTCTTGTAGATGCGCAGCAGGCAAGGCGTGTACTAGATAGACTTGTGGGATATAAAATCAGTCCTCTACTTTGGAAGAAGATAAAAAATGGTCTTTCTGCCGGCCGTGTTCAATCTGTTGCATTAAAAATCATCTGCGATAGGGAGAGGGAAATTCAAGACTTTGTACCAGAGGAGTACTGGAGTATTGAAGCCACTCTTAAAAAGGGAAGAAAGTCCTTTGTGGCAGAGTATATTGGCAGCGTAAAAAATGGTAAGCTTGAAAAAAACAAGGGGAGAATTACAGATAGACAGGTAATTGAAAATGCCCTTAGTAATATAAATAGGTCTAGCTTCGTCGTAAATGAGCTTAATTCTTCTAAGGCGGTGCGAAGTCCATACCAACCTTTTACCACCTCTACAATGCAACAGGAGGCTTCTAAGAGGATAAATTTCTCTACTAAGAAGACTATGATGGTTGCACAAAAATTATACGAGGGAATAAATATTCCGGGAGTAGGTACTACGGGCTTAATAACCTATATGAGAACGGACTCCGTTAGAATTTCTGACGAGGCAAAAAATCTTGCCCTAAAGTATATTGAAGATGAGTTTGGAAAGGAATATGTAAAGGGAAGTCGTGCTGCAAAGGCAGGGAAATCCGTTCAAGATGCCCACGAGTGTATTAGACCAACTGATATTACAAAGAGTCCTATAAGTATTAAAGAACACCTTACAAACGACGAGTTTAAACTCTACAATCTTATATGGAATAGATTTTTAGCAAGTCTTATGAGCGACGCAAGGTACGATAAATTAAGTGTAAATATACTTTCAAATACAGAGATGTTTAATGCGAAGGGTAGAGTTCTTACCTTTGATGGTTTTTTACGAGTATATGGAGCTGGAAATGAAAAGGACGAAATCCTACCAGAGATGGAAGTGGGAGATCTATTAAAGCTAGTTGATTTAGTTGACTCTCAACATTTTACACAACCTCCTGCAAGGTATAATGAGGCTGGTCTTATAAAGTACCTTGAGGAAAATGGAATAGGTAGACCTTCAACTTACTCTCCAATAATTTCCACCATCCAATCCAGATACTATGTGGTAATGGAGGAGAAGCGATTTGTACCTACGGAACTTGGAGAAACTGTAAACGAATTACTCCTAAAGTATTTTAAGGATATAGACAACGAAAAATTTACTGCCGATTTAGAAACTGAACTTGATAAAATTTCCGAAGGGGATTATGAATGGAAGAACTTAATTGCCAGAGTTTATAATGGACTTATGAAGGACTTAGAAGTTGCAGAGAGAGATGCTGAAAAATTTGAAGTTCGAGATGAGGAAACTGACGTTATCTGTGAAAAGTGCGGCAGAAATATGGTAATAAAAATTGGACGATTTGGAAAATTTTTAGCCTGCCCTGGATTTCCAGATTGTAGAAATGCAAAGCCATTAGTTGAGGAAATTGGAATAGACTGTCCAAAGTGTAGCGATGGAAAAATTGTAGTTAAGCGTAGTAAAAAGGGAAGAAAATTTTACGGTTGTAGCAATTATCCAGAGTGCGACTTTGTAACTTGGAATGAACCAATAGATAGAATTTGTCCAACTTGTGGTGAAATTCTAACTAAGGTTGTAAATAGACGTGGCGAATTAATAAAGTGTTCCAATAGTAAATGTGATTATAGCGAGAGGAAGTAATGGATTTTAATTCACATATAATAAATATTATTGACAGGGAATTTTCCATAAGGGAGGGAGTTCTACCCTCCCACGAGGAAAATGGAGTATTGTATTTTAAAGTTAGGGAAGTAAATAGAGAGATAAAAGAAAAATTAGAACTAATCTGTGGCAGAGAGGTTAGGTTGATTTTAGCAAGTGAAGAAGAACTTGAAGTAGGAAGGGAGGATCTATATAGGTTTGTAGATATTTCCTTCCTTTTTTCTAAGGAGGAAGAGGTTGAGGAAGTTGAAAGTGAAAACTCTCCTGCAAGTTCTGCAATTAAATCTGCCATGGACTACTGCATCGAAAGGGGAGGATCGGATTTACATATTGACCCAACGGAGAGGGAAGTTATATTTCGCGGGCGAATTGACGGTGTATTAAAAAAGCTATTCTCCATAAATAAACAGTACCATTCAAAAATAACTACTAGAATAAAAATTCTATCCAACTTGGATATTTCTCAAAAGCGTCTGCCACAAGACGGTAGATTTAATTACAGGTATAGAAATCGAAGTATAGACATTAGAGTTGCAACTACGCCTACTGTAAATGGGGAGAAGATTGTTCTTAGAATTCTTGACGGTAAAAATATGGACTTTAATCTTCAAACCATAGGACTAAGTGAAGGTGAACTTGCTACTGTAAAAAATCTATTGCGAGAGCCGTCGGGTATGATATTAATTTCTGGCCCTACTGGAAGTGGAAAGACCTCTACAAATTATGCAATACTACGGGAGTTAATGGAGGAGAGTAAAAATATTATCACCATTGAAGATCCCGTTGAGTATAAATTAGAGGGAGTAAATCAAATTCAAGTGAATGAGGAATTGGGACTTACTTTTGAAAGGGGATTTAAATCCATTCTCCGCCTTGACCCAGATATTGTACTTATTGGTGAAATTAGAACGGGAGATTCTGCGGAGATTGCCCTTAGAGCTGCAATAAGTGGTAAGTTAGTACTATCTACTATTCACACCGCCGACTCCCCTTCTGGAATTATTAGACTACTGGATATGGGAGCATTGGATTACATGGTTAGCGCTGGTATTATTGCAATTATTTCCCAAAGACTTACAAGGGTACTCTGCCCAAAGTGCAAGGTAAAGGTAAGGGAGTATAGCGAAATTTTTGGAGAGGAAATTGAAAGTTATAGGGCGGTAGGTTGTACAGAATGTAATAATGGGTACAAGGGTCGTAGAGGTGTATTTGAAATTCTTAGAGTAAGTCCAAGAATTAAAGGTGCAATTGTAAATGGATGTAATTTAAACGAGGTACGAAGTATTGCCCTAGAGGAGGGAATGAAACCACTAATAGAATCCTTTAAGGAGCTAGTTCTCTCTGGAGAAACCTCTTTAGATGAATTGTATAAGAATATTTCAGCAGGTGAGGTATGAAGTACAGGTACAAGGTAATTGGAAATGGGGAAGTAATTGAAGATGTAGTGGAGATGAATTCTGAAAGGGAAGTAGAAGAATTTTTACGTAGCAGAGGATACTCCATTATTAAAATTGAAGGAGAGAGGGAGTCTATTTCCATTAACGGAATTTTTAAAAGGTCCCTTTCAAATAGAGAGCTGTCAATTTTACTTATGCAAATGTCTGTAATGACTAACGCCGGCGTAAATACTATTGAAATGTTAGATATACTTCGAAGTGAAAATAGAACCTACCTAAAAATTTTTACCACTGTATTAAATAGTTTAAGGGAGGGAAATTCCCTTTCAGAGTCTTTAAAAATTTCTGGTGCATTTCCAAAGATAGTACATCAATTGGTACGAGTAGGAGAGAATACGGGAAACCTAGGTGTAGTTTTTAAAAGCCTATCCAACCATTATAGAAACCTGGATAAATTTAACAAGAAGGTAATTTCAGCAATTACCTACCCCATATTTTTAATTATAGTAACCGTGGTAATACTTAACTTTACCATGGTAAGTATTATTCCAAAGTATGTAGATGTATTTCAGGGAAGGGAACTACCTCTACCAACTAGGGTTTTAATTGGAATTTCAAATTTTTTTACCAAGTATAATTTATTTATACTCCTTGGTACGGTTATTATTTTTGGAATAATTTTAGTAGCTATAAAAAAGAACAACCGAATTTATTACCTGCTAAATAAAAATAAGACCTATAAAAAAATTTACCACCATAGATTTGTTACATACCTTTCCCTAATGTTAAAAAATGGAGTGCAAATTTTAGATACAATTGAAATTATTGGAGAGGTACTTGGCAATCCTGTACTCAATAGAAAATTAGTGAGAGTTTCTATGGAGCTAAAACAGGGTAGTAGTCTTAGAGATGGACTTGGGGCAATGGGATTTTTTGATGAGGTACTACTTTCCGTAGTAAAGGTTGGAGAGGAAACATATACCCTTGGAAGTAGTTTGGAATCTCTAATAGACTACTACGAATACGATATAGAAAATTCCAGCGAAAGATTTATTGCCCTACTAGGACCTATTTTAATAGTAATACTTGCAATAATCGTAGGAGGAGTTGTAATTTCAATTGCAATGCCAATGTTTGAGATGATTGATCCGAAGGGAGGATATTATGGATATTAACAGTGAAAAAATTGAACAAGTTGCAAAGATGATAGTTGAATCAAAAAGTACCTACGCACTAACGGGAGCGGGAATTTCTACTGAATCTGGTATTCCAGATTTTAGAGGTAAGGATGGATACTATACTAAGATGGATCCGACTAAGGCACTTTCCAGGGAGAGAATGCTCTACGAACCGGAGATATTTTATAAAGAGGGATATGTAATGTTAAAGGACCTCTACGAGAAAAAGCCCAATGACGGCCACAAGGTCCTTGCAAAATTAGAGAGTATGGGTTTACTAAAAGGCATTGCTACTCAAAATATTGATGGACTAGATAGGGCAGCGGGAAGTAAAAATATTTATGAAGTCCACGGTCAAACTAGAACTGCCCACTGTTTAAATTGTGGAAGTAGAGTAAGTTTTGATGTAGTTGTGGAAAAAGTTGACTCAGGAGAAATTCCGCCAAAGTGTAATAGTTGTGGAGGTACTCTTCGTTCAGATGTAGTTATGTTTGGGGATATGATGCCAGAGGATTTTTCTAGGGCTGCAAATGATATTGATGGTTGTGATTTACTAATAGTAGTTGGTTCAAGTCTAGTAGTAAGTCCAGTAAACTATTTACCAAGGTATGCGAAGAAGTTTGTAATTATTAATGGAGAGCCAACTCATATGGATTCCATGGCAGAGGTAGTTATCCACGATAGAATAGGAAAGACATTAGTTGCAATTTTAAAGAAGGTGGAGGAACTAAGTGTATAGTGAATTTTCAAATGTCTATGACAATTTAATGTATGACTTTAATTATAGCGAGGCATTTGAATTTATCTCTAGGAATTTATTGGGGAAGGATGTCCTTGAAATGGCATGTGGCACAGGAAATTTAACTACTCTACTTGAAGTGGATTACAACGTAGACGCCTTTGATAATTCTGTGGATATGCTTAGTATTGCAAGGAATAAATTACAGTGTAATCTCTACATGCTGGATATGAGAAAATTCTCCATGGGGAAGGTTTATGACGGAGTTCTATGTATTTGCGACAGCTTAAACTATATTTTAGAGATAGATGAAATGGAAAAAGTATTTGAAAATGTCTACCATCATTTAAAAGAGGATGGGGTATTTATTTTCGATATGAATACTGAGTACAACTTTATAAATAATTTTGGGGATAATATCTACAAGGACGAAGTAGATAATGTATTCTATGTATGGGAGAATTTTTACAATGGGGAGGAGAAATTAAACTACTACAATATAGATTTCTTTCTAAAGGAAAATTCACTATACAGAAGATTTTCAGAGGAGCATATTGAAAAATCATACTCTGTAAATGAAATTAATGACCTACTTTTAAAAGTGGGCTTTGTGGATATTGAAGTATATGACGGCTATAGTAATAGACCGTATAATGAAAAGACAAAGAGAATGGTATTTAAGGGGAGAAAATGAACTACCTAGTAAGAGGAATAGACAATAGAGGACATGTAAAAATAGTAACTGCAATAACGACTGAACTTGTAGAGGAGGCAAGAAGGATTCACAACACTTCTAAGACGGCTTCGGCTGCGCTAGGAAGAACACTAACGGGGACACTACTTCTTGCGACTAATATGAAAAATGATGGAGACACCATGACTGTAAATATTAAAGGTGATGGTGAACTGGGACGCATAATTGCAGTTGCAGGTACAAAGGGAATTGTAAAGGGGTATGTAGATAATCCCCTTGCAGATGCAGAGATAAGGGAGTCAGACGGAAAGCTAGACGTTGCAAAAATTGTAGGCAAGGGAAATTTTACAGTTGTAATGGATTTAGGACTAAAAAAACCATATTCAACTTCCATGCCTATAGTTTCTGGAGAAATTGGACAGGACTTTGCAAATTATCTCTACCACTCTGATCAAGTGCCATCAGTTTTTGGACTGGGAGTACTTGTAGATGTGGACTATACAATAAAAGCAGCTGGTGGATTTATGGTGCAATTAATGCCTGATGCCCTAGAAGAGGACATTGTAAAAATTGAGGAGAATTTAAAAACTCTCCCAAATATTTCCACAATGGTTTCTGATGGGATGACTCCAGAGGAAATTTCAGAGAGGGTTTTAGAAGGCTTTCAGTTGGAATTTTTAGATACTCAAGAACTTTCCTTTAAGTGCGACTGTAATAGAGAAAAAATTGAAGGGTCTCTATACTCCATTGGAGAGGATGAGTTAACAAAAATAATTGAGGAGGATAAAGGGGCTGAAGTGGTATGTTACTTCTGTAATAAAAAGTATCACTTTAACGAAGAAGAACTTGAGGAAATAAAGGCACAACATAGGAAATAGTAATGGGAACTGTAAGGCTAGAAACTAAGAGACTAATACTAAGAAAATTTACAATAGATGACGCAGAGAGTATGTATAAAAATTGGAGCTCCAGTAGTGAAGTAACCAAGTTCTTAACTTGGAGCGCCAATAAAAATATAGAGGAGACTAGGGAAACTCTAAGGTCTTGGGTAAATTCCTAACATGAGGAAAATTTTTACCAATGGGCAATTGAACTAAAGGAATTAAATGAGCCCATAGGTTCAATTTCAGTAGTGAGTGAAAATATAAAGATAAACGAAAAAAGTATCGGCTACTGCATTGGCAAAAATTGGTGGAATAGTGGAATTACCACTGAAGCACTAAAAGCTGTAATTAAATACCTTGTAGATGAAGTTGGAGTTAGTAGAATTGAAGGAAGGCACTCTATTGAAAATCCATCATCTGGGAAGGTAATGGAAAAGGCTGGACTAAAATTTGAAGGTGTACTTAGGAAAAAGGACTATTCAAATTATGGAGTAACAGATCTTGGAGTGTACTCATTTATAAATGGGGTGGATAATGTATAGAGAAGGGGATCTTTATAGAGAACTATTGGAGTTTCAAGATATAGAGTATGGAGAATTTAACGCAAAGTTAATTCCAAATATAGACAGAAATAAGGTAATTGGAGTTAGAAAACCTGTAATAAATAGCTTTTCAAAGGAATTTGGAAAGCGGGAGTATGTAGAAGAATTTCTAAATGATTTGCCCCATGCCTACTACGAAATGGATTTAATCCACATGAATATACTAAGTGGAATAAAGGATATGGATTTATTGGAAAAAGAGTTAGATATATTTATTCCCTATGTGGATAATTGGGCGACCTGCGACTCTCCAATGCCAAAGATATTTAAAAAATATCCCAGTAGGGCGTTAGAAATTGCAAAGAGGTATATGAAATCTAAGGATACCTACACAATTAGGTATGGAGTGGGAATACTAAAGAACTTTTTTTTGAAAGAAAATTTTAAATCAGAGTACCTTGATTTAGTTAGGGAAATAGAATCTGAAGAATACGAAC
>CAYFUL010000009.1:12004-21522 GCA_964346375.1 uncultured Peptoniphilaceae bacterium | reverse complement strand
ACTATGTAAATATGATGAGGGCATGGTATTTTGCAACGGCATTAACTTACAATTACGAGGACACCATTGGATTAATAGAATCAAAAACCTTAGATAAGTTTACTCAAAATAAATCCATACAAAAGGCGAGGGAGAGTTTAGTAATTTCTAAGGAGCAAAAGGAGTACCTAAAGACTTTAAAAGTGTAAGGAGGATAATATGGAATTAAGAGAAGGCATACTAAAGAGAAGATCTGTTCGTGGATACTTAAATAAACCTGTGGATAAGGAAACTATTTTAGAAGTACTTGAACTTGGAACGAGGGCAGTTTCTGCAGTAAATGCTCAGCCGTGGGAAATAGTAGTTGCAACTGGAGATGTACTAGAGGAATTAAAAAGACGAAATATAAATTCCCTAAAAAATAATGAGCCACTAGACTACGAAGATGCACCTATCCATGGAATTTACAAGGAGAGAAGTAGAACCATTGGCAAGGCACTTTTAGGAGCGATGGAAATCAAGAGAGAGGACAAAGAGAGAAGGGAATGGTGGAGCGAGCGCGGCTTTAAATTTTTTGACGCCCCAGTTGTAGTATTTTTACTTATGGATTCCTCCCTAGATAAAGAGCAATTTCGCTTTGATATGGGAGCAGTTGCACAAAATATTTGTCTTGCAGCCTTAACTAAGGGACTTGGAACTTGTGTAGAGTACCAGGCAATTTACTACCAAAAAGCAGCAAGGGAACTACTTAATATTCCAGAGGATAAGATTTTTATTGCAGGAATTGCAATGGGATATGCAGATGAGGATTTTCCGGCAAATAGTGTAAGAAGTGAAAGGGAAGCTATTGAGAACGTAGTTTCATTACAAGGATTTTAATACTCAATTAACATAAGTTATGTTTTATCTGAATTTATAAAATAAACCTTAAAATAATTTCGAAGATAACTATTTTTATTACAATTACAAAATTTTTTATCTTCCCAATTTCTGATGATTTATTATTTAAGGTGTTAATGTTTAAAATACACCTATTTTTTCATATACAAATAGTCGAAAAAAATGCATTTGTAATTTGGAATGGATAGGTAATAAAACACGAAGGCAATGTAACGGGGGACCCAGGACAATCCGCCCCTACCGAAGGTTTTGAAATTTGTTGATTTTTGATATGTACGGATGGTTTTGAATATGGTGAAATTCAATACGATTGCTTCAAAGTAATTTATGGTAGGTTGCCGAGCCCCGCCCGACCCGCGGGGATAGTGTATTGGTATTATGTAATGGAAAAAATAAGTAAGGTCTCCAAATTTTTCGGAGCCCTTTTTTTAATTTAGCTATTTAATTAATCTAGCTTGTACATCTCTGGGTAGTAGTATGCAGAAATTACCGTCCCCATAAATACTACTTGATCTGGTTTTTCTAATTCAATAATTTTTTTGAGATCCTCAATTTTTGGGTTAAGTCTATATTCTACAAGGACCAATTCCTCCACTCCCATAGCAAGGTAGGCTGAAAGGGGAAGTGCAAATGAGTCCCTTATTATTAAAATCTTCTTATCGTTGGCGGCGTTTTTATTTACTATCTTTTCAAAATACTGTCCCCAATTCATCATGGCAATATATTTTTCGTCGTAAGTATTCCCCTGTAGAAATTCTGGATAGAAAAATACCTCTTTAAAATCCCCATGGTTTTCCAGTAAACTCTCTCCATTTTCGTTGTACTTTGTATAGGTATACTCCGTTGGACTTTTTGGAAAGTAGAAGGTCATTGAATCGGGCTCCGTAAAATATTCATCCCCCGTTCGCTTTCCCATTGACCCTACGTAGATTTTTTCGTAGCTTTCCTCTTGTAAATCCATGTCCTTGTATTCCAAGCCTAAAAAATTATAGGCTGGCTCTACTGCCTTTAGAACTCCCTTATTTGTCCAGTGGGTATCTGTATGATAAAAGTCCTCTATATAATATACTCCGTTTAAATCTAGGACCTTAATTCCCACTGCATTAAGTGCGGCGGAAAGTTCCCTATGATTTACTAGAGTATAGTCTATTGTAGGTAGGAATGGCGGATTATTTTCGTTTAGTTTATCTGGTGGAAGTAGAACTTTAAATTCTATTCCCTCTCCATCGAGATCATTTTTAAAATTTAAAAATGATTTCGAAATACCTTCTACGTCAATTTTTTCTGGAATTATATAGTAGAGGTAATCGTCTTTTTTAAATACTCGCCTCTCTGGGGCTGTATCGTCTACAAAATCACTTCCAATAAGTCGCTGAAACAACCCGTACTTTTCAATTAATTCCATTCTATGGGGAACTCCCTCGTTAAATGTTGACTCTATTGCAAAAATATTCTGTTTTATTTTTTTATCCCTCTCTAGTATTCCACCCTCTACTTCAACTTGGGGAGGTAATTCACTTCCTACAAGGTTAGAAATACTTCCAGTTGAAAGTAAAAGCAGCAATAAAACTGGGACTATATAGATTTTTTTCATATTCACCTAGAAATTAAAGTATATAAAGGGATTGTATCCTCCCTTTACTATAAATATTAGACATAGAATAAAGGCAAGGGAGATAAAAATTGGCTTTAGTACTTTGCTACCTCCAAGTAGCTTTTTAAATCCTCCATAGGCTGTAATTATTCCAGCGGCGTAGTAGATCCAAAAGTTTTTTATAAAGAATAGAGTTGCGGAAATTCCATCCCTATTAAACCTACTGTAGTTTTTAAAATAATCAATTGCACTTTCAATTGACTCTGCTCTAAACCATGTAAAGGCAAAGGACATGGTAATTAGTATATAGATTAAAGTGAACCACCTTGGTAAATTATCCACCTTTTTCCCAGTTAGATGGGTGTAGAATTTTTCCATTGCAACTAGGGTAAAGTGAATTAGTCCCCAGATAACAAAGGTCCAATTTGCACCATGCCAAACTCCCGTTAGGAGCCAAATTATAAGCAGGTTTAAAATTGTCCTACTAAATCCTCTCCTACTTCCTCCCAACGGAATATATACATAATCTCTAAACCATGAGGAGAGAGAAATATGCCACCTTCTCCAAAAATCTGTAACAGATTTTGCAAGTAGGGGATAGTTAAAATTTAATGGGAAGTGAAATCCCATCATCTTTCCCAGTCCAATTGCCATCATAGAGTACCCACTAAAGTCAAAGTAGATTTGCAGTAGGTAGGTAAATGAACCAAGGGCTGCAAGGGAAAATTCGTTACTATTTGAAAAGGCATAGTCTGCAATAATGGCAAGGTTATTTGAAATGAATACCTTTCGTACAAGTCCAATAACAAAATCCTCAAAACCCTCTACAATTTCATCTATCTTTAAAGTCCTATTGTCAAGGTCGTACTTAATATCGGAGTACTTTACTATTGGCCCTGCAATTAGCTGTGGAAATAGACTTATATACAGTCCAAGTTTAAAGGGATTTTTTTGTACAGTGCCCTCTCCCTCATAATAGACATCAAAAACATAACTCATTGCCTGAAAGGTAAAGAAGCTTATTCCAATGGGCAGTGGAATTTTTTGAAGTGGGATGGATGTACCAAGTATGTTATTTATATTTACTATGGCAAAGTCCAAGTACTTAAAGATAAAAAATAGACTTAGATTACAAATTACCCCAAAGGTTAAAATAGTCCTCTTTTTGTCCTTGTACTTTAAAAGTAATAACCCAACTATGTAATTTAAAACTATGGAGAAGAGCATAAGTAGTGAAAAAATTGGCTCTCCATATCCATAGAAAAATAGTGATGCAATAAGTGCAAATATATTTTTAATCCTTCTACTTGGAAGAAGGTAGTATATTAAAAAGTATAGGGGAAAAAATCCCAATAAAAAAATAGAGCTAGAAAATACCATAATACCTCCTACTCTATTTTATCACATTAAATATTAATTCTCTTCTTTAGTCCAATTTTTTCAATTAGATTATCTGCCACAAGGTATAGGGCAACGCCACAAAC
Source organism: uncultured Peptoniphilaceae bacterium (assembly GCA_964346375.1). Lineage (GTDB taxonomy): Bacteria > Bacillota > Clostridia > Tissierellales > Peptoniphilaceae > CAYFUL01. Next base: position 17,565 of record CAYFUL010000009.1, on the reverse strand, counting down.
GCCTTGAACAATATTCCAAGGTACCTCTGCAAGTCCAGCAGCAATACTTCCTGCAAGAAAAGCCTGAGCTAAAAAATATCCCACAACCATTATTACAATACTTAATAAACTTCCCACAATCTTTTTAAAAAAAGAAGTGGTATTGAAAGAGAAAATTCCCATTACAAAACCCATTAGACATTTAATTACAAAGGTAAAGGGCGCCCAAATTGAATAGCCTGTTACAATATCAGATAGGCTTGATCCAAGAGCCGCTACAATAAAACCAATTGGTCCACCAAAAATTGAACTTACCAAGAGTATGGCAGAGTCACCAAGATGAATATAGCCCCCAATGCCAGGAGTTGGAATTTGAATTATCATAGTAGCTATAAAGACAAGGGCAATTGAAAGTCCGATATATGTAATTTTTTTAATGCTAATAAGTCCTCCTTTGGTACCACAGGTGGGATTTGAACCCACACGATTTTACTCGCCAGATTTTGAGTCTGGTGCGTCTGCCATTCCGCCACTGTGGCTTGAATAATATAGGCTTAATATTAACACTTAGTGCAGTAATTGTCAATTGTAGCAATTTTTCAAATGTGATAATTGAAACGGACTTTCATTTAAATTTTAGTAAAATATAATTAGGAGAATTTATTTAGACATTACTAGAAAATAAAAGGAGGGAATTATGAGTAGTTTAAGAGAGAATTTAAATATATCACAGGAAAAAATAGATGGACTTATGAAAATAAAGGTGGAATTTTTAGAAGGTGCCATTAGTGTAGAAGAGGCAAGGGAGAGGGTAAATAGGGATATTGAAAGATTAACTCCTGAAGAATTTGCCTATACTGAACAACTACTAAAGGAAGAGGGTTACAGCGACGACTTAGTTGTGGAAAAGATGGTAGAGCTTTTAGAAATTGTAGGAGATATTTTAGTAGAGGATGCTCTGCCAAAACTACCAGAAGGCCATCCAATAGATACCTATATTAAAGAAAACGAGGAAGTTAAAAAAATTCTAGTTGAAATTGAAAAGTTAGTAGATGAAAAGTTTATTTTAAATAGGTGGCTAGAAATTTACGATGGGCTTAATGAGTACAAGGTACACCTTTCCAGAAAACAGAACCAACTCTATTCTCTACTTGAACAGAAAAATTTTGATCGCCCTTCAAAGATAATGTGGACTTTTGACAACGAAGTTAGAGATATTATTTCAGAGGGGAGTAGTTTACTTGAAAAAGGTGGAAACAAAAAATTTATAGACCTTCAAGGAAGAGTAGTTGAAAAAATAAGGGACATAATTTTTAAAGAGGAGTCTGTACTATTTCCAACTGCCCTTGAACTTATTACAGAGGAGGAGTTTAAAAATCTTCGCCATGGTGACGATGAAATAGGTTACGCTCTAATTAAAAAGCCTAGTGGATTTTATCCGACTAATGAAAATAAGGAGTCGGAATTTATTAGAGAGCTTTCAGATTTAATTGGAAAGTACACAAGTATTAAGAGTACAGAAAATTTAGATGTAAGTACGGGAGTGTTGTCCCTAGAGCAAATTAATCTTATTTTTAAACATATGCCTATAGATATTTCCTTTGTAGATGAAAATGAGATTATGAGATTTTATACAGATACTGACCAAAGAGTATTTCCAAGGTCTAAGGGGGTAATCGGTAGAGATGTTAAAAATTGCCACCCAAGGGAATCTGTTGGAACTGTAGAGAAAATTATAAATGCCTTTAGAAATAATGAGCAGGATTTTGCAGAGTTTTGGCTTGAATTAAAGGGCAAGTTTATCTACATCTACTATAGGGCAGTTAGAGATGAGGAAGGAAATTTTAAAGGTGTACTTGAAATGATGCAAGACGCTACTCATATTAGAAGTCTAGAGGGAAGTAGGCGACTTTTAACTTGGGACGAAACTCCTACCAAAGTTAAAATTGAGGAAGAGAAAATTGAGAATAAGTATGGCCTAACTAAGGACACATTAATTGGAGACCTTGTAGAAAAGTATCCACAGTTAAAGGAAATTCTACCTACTATCTCTCCAAAGTATAAGAAACTTACAAATCCAGTACTATTTGCCACCATGGGTAAGGTTGCAACTCTAGAGATGGTTGCAGGTAGAGGCGGATTTACAACAAATGAACTAATTGAAAAGTTATCTGAAGAAATTAGTAGGATATGACATTTCACCTCCCTTTCTATATAATATAGGGGAGGTGATTTTTTTGGAGAAAATTCTAATTGTAGACGGTTCATCACTTTTTTTTAGAGCTTTTTACGCTCTACCACTACTTCAAACTAAAAAGGGAATTTACACAAATGCAATATACGGTTTTGTAATGATGTTGGAAAATGCCATTGAGAAAATTAACCCAGACTATGTTGCAGTTTGTTTTGATAGAAAAGGAAAAACCTTTAGACATAATGAATACAAGGATTACAAGGGAACTAGACAAAAGACTCCCAGCGAATTAGATCAGCAGTTTCCATTGGTAATGGAAGTTTTAAAACTTATGAATATAAGAACCCTAGACTCTGATATTTACGAGGCAGATGATATAGCTGGTACACTTTCAAAAATTGCAGAGGAGCAGGGAATAGAAAGCTATATGTTAACTGGAGATAAGGATTATTTTCAGCTAATTGATAAAAATTCAAAGGTACTCTTTACGAAAAAGGGCATTACCGAAATGGATATTTACGACTTGGAAAAATTTAAGGAGGAGTATGAAATAAGTCCAATGGAATTTATTGATTTAAAGGGACTTATGGGAGATACTTCAGATAATATTCCGGGAGTAAAGGGAATTGGAGAAAAGACTGGGCTAAAATTAATAAGGGAATTTGGCAGTATTGAAAATATTTACGAAAATATAGACAAGGTAAATGGAGCAAAGCTAGTAGAAAAACTGGAGAATGAAAAACCACAAGCATTTTTAAGTAAGAGACTAGCTACCATAATTAGAAATGTGCCATTGGAAATTACCCTAGATGATTTAAAAAAGGTGGACTACGACTATGAATCCCTTATTAAGATGTACGAGGAGTTTGAATTTAATTCCCTACTAAAGCGAATACCACAGGAGTACTTGAAAAAGGAAACAGTAGAGGTGGACTTAGATTATTTTTACAATAAAAAAGTTGAAGACGTTGTAAAAAAACTAGAAGGGGAAAATTCAATTGCCTTTAAAATTCTTACAGACGGAAAGATTTATCAGAGGGTTACTCCAGCGTTTATTGGAATAAAGGGAGAGAACTCCCCGGCATATATTTTTGACTTTAATGGAGATGTCCTAGAGGGTTTAAGGGGAATTTTAGAGTCGGAAAAAATAGAAATTATAGGCCACGACATAAAGGAGGACCTATTAGTAACTCAGGAATACAATATTTCCGTAGAAAAAATAGTCCACGACGGAAAAATTGCAGAGTATATTATAAAGCCAGAGTACTCAAATTACGATATTAACGTACTTTCAGACAAGTACCTAGGCATAAAATACATGGATTTAGAGGAAATTTTAGGAAAAGGGAAGAAAAAAGAGGACTTATTGGGAAATAATAGGGAAGAAATTAAGAAATATCTATCATTTTTGCTAAATTCCCTGTTTAAAATCAAAGTAGAGCAGTTAAAAATCATCCACGAGTCTGAAATGGACGAACTTTACTATAAAATTGAGCTTCCACTTACAGAAGTCCTATCCAGTATGGAGTATATTGGAATTGAAGTCCTACCCGATGTACTGGAAAATATTGGAGAGGAATTAGAGGAGCGAATAGAGGTAATAACGGGAAAAATTTACGAAGAGGCGGGAGAGGAATTTAATATAAATTCTCCTAAGCAACTTGGAATAATCCTCTTTGAAAAATTAGGCTACCCAGTAATAAAAAAGACTAAGACGGGGTACTCAACTGGGGCGGATGTACTGGAGAAGTTAGTAGGAGCAGGACCCCTTGCAGGAGATATACTAGAGTATAGAAAGCTAACCAAGTTAAAATCCACCTATGTAGACGGACTAAGTGAACTAATAGTAGATGGAAAGATACATTCATCCTTTAACCAAACTGTTGCAGTAACGGGGAGGATTTCAAGTACGGAGCCAAATTTACAGAATATTCCAATAAGGACAGAGGAAGGCAGGCTAATAAGAAAGGCATTTGTCGCAGGAGAAAATAAAAAGCTAGTAGACGCCGACTACTCTCAAATAGAATTAAGGGTTCTTGCCCATATATCAGAGGACGAAAATATGATAGATGCCTTTAAACACAATGCAGATATACATGCCACAACGGCGTCTGAAATTTTTAATGTACCAATGGAGGAGATGACTCCAGAGATAAGGTATAGGGCTAAGGAAGTAAACTTTGGAATAGTATATGGAATAAGCGACTATGGATTAAGTCAGAATATAAATATACCAAGGGCAACGGCGAAGAAGTATATAGAAAGCTACTTAAACCACTACAAGGGCGTGCAGAGATTTATGACGGAAATAGTAGAAGAGGGAAAAGCACAAGGGTATGTTGAGACAATATTTCACAGAAAGAGGTATATCCCAGAATTAAACTCCAAGAATTTTAATATAAGAGCCTTTGGAGAGAGGGTAGCACTAAATACACCAATACAGGGTTCGGCAGCAGATATAATAAAAGTGGCAATGGTAGAGGTATACAGGGAATTAAAGGAGAGGGGATTAAAATCTCGTCTAATACTACAAATCCACGACGAATTAATAGTGCTAACCTATGAGGAGGAGCTAGAGGAGGTAAAGGAACTACTAAAGAGTACAATGGAATCGGCAGTGCAATTACGAGTGCCAATATTAGTAGATCTTCAAGTAGGAGACAGTTGGTATGACACAAAGTAAGATAATAGGAATAACAGGTAGTATTGCCGTAGGAAAGTCTACGGTAAGTAACTATCTTAGAGAAAAGGGATACAATGTAGTAGATGCAGATGAACTTGCCCAAGAGATGATGACCTCCAAGGAATTTTTAAAGAAAATAGGAGAGGAATTTGGGGAAGAGTTTGTAGAAGGAGGCATCTACAATAGAGAAAAAATGGGGCAGAAGGTATTTGGAAATTTAGAGGAGCTTGAGAAGTTAAATAGAATAACAGAGCCCTTTATATTTACAAGATTAAAGGAAGTAGCCGACAGTTCAAATGGAATAGTATTTTTCGACATACCCCTACTAGTAGAGTCCCTTGGAAAATTTAAGAAGTATGGAATAGAAATAGATGAAATATGGGTAGTCTATATAGATTCAGAAGTACAGATAAAGAGATTAATGGAAAGAGATAGTATAGACAGAGAGTATGCAATAAAGAAGATAAACTCCCAGATGAGTTTAAGGGACAAGTTGGAATACGCAGATGTAGTATTGGAAAACACAACCCTAGAAGAATTATATAGACAAATAGATAGACAGACCCAAAAATTATAAAAGACACTTTAAATTTCAGGTACTCTTGTGTATAATATACCAATACGCGGGGGTGCTGGAATGGCAGACAGGCATGTTTGAGGGGCATGTGCGTGTATACGCGTGAGGGTTCAAGTCCCTTTCCCCGC
>CAYFUL010000009.1:8779-11994 GCA_964346375.1 uncultured Peptoniphilaceae bacterium | reverse complement strand
CCCCGCACCACTAATCAATCACAGTCATAGGCTGTGATTTTTTTTGAATAAATTAAGAGTAGAACTTTGATTATTTCCTATGTGGGTATAATATATATAACAATAATTTTCGCACTAAGTTATTGTACTATGCTATAATGTTTTGAGGTAAGTATGGGCAAGAAAGAGCAGAGACTAATAAATAAACTACTGATTAAAAAATTTCTCCACTTGAATTTGAACAATTACTTAGACTGTTAAAATTCGAAAAAAACAATAGAGGTAAGACCTTGGGATCTGCTAGAGTGTATAGACATGAATTATATAAAGCTATATCCATTCACGAAGCGCATGGAGGTAAAGACTTGATGTTAGAATATGAGTGTAACTTATTAATCAAATCTTTAGAGGAGGGCGGATATTTTGAAAAATTTTGAATTTAGAGGAATAATTGGACAACTACTATATAGTGAAAAAGACAAGATATATTTTGGAACCTTTGAAAATAAACATGGATATTTTGGATACCATGGAAGTACAGAAGAGGAAGCCATAGAAACATTTAAGGATACAGTAAATGCTTATTTTGAATATTGTGAAGAGGAAAATTTAACTCCCTATATTTCTGAACTTATTCATATAGCATAAGAAGTTTAATTTAACATTGGGATAATATTTCACAGTCATAGGCTGTGATTTTTTTATTTTCAAAAAAAATTTTTATTTTCACTTGTATATTAATTGTGTAAATGGTAAAATTATACCTTGACTTAATGATAATGGATAAGTGTTCTCTAAATTAAAGTGCATAAGGGGTGAAATATATGGCGCATCCTGTGAAATATGGAAACAGAGAGAGAATGAGTTTCTCCAGAATCGAGGAGGTACTTAGTTTACCTAACTTGATTGAGGTACAAACTTCTTCTTTTGACTGGTTATTAAAAACTGGTTTAAAGGAAGTTTTTCGTGATGTAAGTCCTATTGAGGACTATGCTGGAAATCTTATTCTTGAATTTGTGGATTATTATATTTCAGATGAGATTAAGTACGATGTTGACGAAGCTAAGCAAAGGGATACTAATTATAGTGCTCCATTAAAGGTAAAGGTAAGACTTATTAATACCGAAACTGGTGAAATTAAGGAGCAAGAGGTTTTTATGGGAGATCTTCCACTTATGACTCCTAATGGAACCTTTATTATTAACGGCGCTGAGAGAGTTGTTGTTTCTCAGTTAGTTAGAAGTCCTGGAGCCTACTATAAGATGGAAAGGGATAAGACAGGTAATAAACTTTACTCTGCTACTATCATTCCAAATAGAGGTGCTTGGCTTGAATATGAAGTTGATGCTGGGGGAGTTGTTAATGTTCGTATTGATAGAACTAGAAAAATCCCCATTACCATACTTTTAAGGGCTATTGGTGTTGAATCCAACCTAGAGATTACTGAACTTATGGGGGAAAGTGAGGCCCTTTTAAAGACCTTTGAAAAGGACATCTCTAAGAGTAAAAACGAAGCCCTTCTTGAAATTTATAAGAAGTTAAGACCGGGAGAGCCTCCAACTATTGACTCTGCTAAGTCCCTTTTTGAAAATATGTTTTTCGACGACAAGAGGTATGATTTAGCAAGGGTTGGAAGGTATAAATTCAATAAAAAACTTTCTATTGCTAGTAGAATTGAAGGATATACTTCCTTTGAGGACGTTGTAGATACTACTACTGGCGAAATACTTGTTTCAGAGGGTGAACTTATTACCCATGAAATTGCTCGTGAAATCGAAGACTCTGGTGTAAATAGAGTTAAGATTTTAATTAAGGACCAAAGGGAAGAGGAACCTGATAAGGAAGTTGTTGTTGTTGGTAATAACTTTACTTCTTGGAGAAAGTTTGAACTTCCATTTGACCTAGAAGAACTTGGATTTACTGATAAAATCTACTTCCCTCTTCTAAAGGAACTTGTTGAAAATTATACCGACCCTGAAGAATTAAAGGAAGAGATTATAAGAAGAGCAGATGAACTCTATCCTAAACATATTATTGAAGATGATATGATTGCATCTGTTAACTATGAATTTGGACTATTTTTCGACGTGGGATATACAGACGATATTGACCACCTTGGAAATAGAAGAATTAGATCTGTAGGGGAATTACTACAAAACCAATTTAGAATTGGTATTTCCAGAATGGAGAGAGTTATTCGTGAACGTATGACGGTTCAAGATGTAGAGACTACTACACCTCAATCTCTAATTAATATTAGACCTGTTACAGCTGCTATTAAGGAGTTCTTTGGATCTTCTCAGCTATCACAATTTATGGATCAAAACAACCCTCTATCAGAATTAACCCACAAGAGAAGGCTTTCTGCACTTGGGCCTGGTGGATTAAGTAGAGATAGAGCTGGATTTGAAGTGCGTGATGTTCACAACTCTCACTATGGAAGAATGTGTCCTATTGAAACTCCTGAAGGACCTAATATAGGACTTATTACATCCCTTACTACCTATGCTCGTATTAACGACTATGGATTTATTGAAGCACCTTACAGAAAAGTTGTAGATGGTGTTGTAACGGATAAAATTGAATATTTAACTGCGGATGTGGAATATGAACAGATTATTGCACAGTCCAATGAAAAAATAGACGAAAATGGAAAGTTTATAGATGAGCGTATTGTATGTAGAGGTCATGAAGGGGTAGTAGACGTCTTTGCATCTAAGGACGTTACCTACATGGACGTATCTCCTAAGCAAATTGTAGCTGTTGGTACTGCCATGATTCCTTTCCTTGAAAACGACGACGCAAATAGAGCTCTAATGGGAGCGAACATGCAGAGACAGGCTGTTCCTCTAATTACTACTCAGGCACCAATTATTGGTACTGGAATTGAATATAGAGCTGCCAAGGACTCTGGAGTCGTAGTAATTGCAACTGATGACGGAGAAATTGTAAAGGTTTCAAATAACGAAATCTATCTAAAGAGAGATGGAGATGGAGTTGTAGACAAGTATAAACTTCATAAATTCGTTGGAGGAAACCAAGGTACTACTATTAACCAAAGACCTATTGTTAAAAAGGGTCAAAGGGTAACTAAGGGAGAAGTTATAGCCGATGGACCAAGTACGGACCAAGGTGAAATGGCACTAGGTAAAAATATTCTTATTGCCTTTATGAACTGGGAAGGTTATAACTACGAGGATGCTATGCTTGTAAATCAAGACCTTGTAATTGATGAT
>CAYFUL010000009.1:0-8769 GCA_964346375.1 uncultured Peptoniphilaceae bacterium | reverse complement strand
ATTCAGTTGTGGTCTTCTGAGAATTTGCGCATTGAGGTAAAACCTGGAGATATTCTTGTAGGAAAGGTAACTCCAAAGGGTGAAACTGAACCCTCTGCTGAAGAAAGACTTCTTCGTGCAATATTTGGAGAAAAGGCTAGGGAAGTTAGAGATACTTCACTTAGACTTCCCCATGGTGAACATGGAATTGTAGTAGATGTAAAGACCTTTACTAGAAAGGGTGGAGATGAACTTCAACCTGGAGTAAAGGAGATGGTAAGAGTTTTCGTCGCTACAAAGAGAAAGATTCAAGTTGGAGATAAGATGTGTGGACGTCACGGTAATAAGGGTGTTATTTCAAGAATAATGCCTGCTGAAGATATGCCATACATGCCTGATGGAACTCCTATTCAAATAGTTCTTAACCCACTAGGGGTACCAAGTCGTATGAACTTGGGACAGGTACTTGAAGTTCACTTAGGGCTTGCTGCTAAAAAGCTAGGTTGGCACGTGGCAACTCCTGTATTTGACGGAGCAAATGAACAGGATATTATAGATTCCCTTGTGGAAGCTGGATACCCATCTGATGGAAAAATTCAGCTTCGTGATGGAAGAACTGGGGAGAACTTTGACCACCCTGTAACAGTTGGATATATGTATATGTTAAAACTTCACCATCTTGTTGATGAGAAGATACACGCTCGTTCAACTGGACCTTACTCCCTTGTAGGTAGGGTAAAGACCTACGAAGCAATCGTTAAAGGTGAAAATATACCTAAGCCTGGTGTTCCAGAGTCATTTAAGGTTCTTATTAAGGAACTTCAATCACTTGCCCTTGAAATTAAGGTTCTTGATGATGAGGGAAGAGAAGTTGACTTGGAAGTTGATAGTGATGATTTAACGAGAATCGACAACCTTGAAGGCGAGGTAGAGGACGATATTACAGAGTTAATTGAAACTAACATGAGTGTTCCATCTACTGGTATTAGAAGAATTACCAGCTTAGATAGCGAAGAGGAATTTGGTACAGATTTAGATGAAGATGACTTTTTCGATATAGATGAAGAGGATGGAGACGAGTAAGTTAGAAGAAAGGAGCGATCTCCTTGAGTGAACAAGAATTATTTCATTCAATTAAGATTGGTTTAGCATCACCAGAAAAAATTAGAGAGTGGTCCTATGGAGAGGTAAAAAAACCAGAGACCATTAACTATAGAACTCTTAAACCTGAAAAAGAGGGACTTTTCTGCGAGAAAATTTTTGGACCAACTAAGGACTGGGAATGTAATTGTGGAAAGTACAAGAGAGTAAGATATAAGGGAATCGTCTGTGAAAAATGTGGAGTAGAGGTAACTAAGGCAAAGGTTCGTAGAGAGAGAATGGGTCATATTGAACTTGCTGCCCCTGTTTCTCATATATGGTATTTCAAGGGAATCCCTTCAAGAATGGGGCTTCTCCTTGATATGAGTCCAAGGGAACTTGAAAAAGTTCTATACTTCGCTGCATACGTAATTACCAGTGTAGATGGATCGCCTGGAAAATTACAAGGAAAGAAGATTCTAACAGAAACTGAATATAGAGAGTTTAAAAAGGAACTTGGAGACTCATTTACTGCGGGAATGGGTGCAGAGGCAATAAAGGAACTACTTGAAAATATTGACCTTGAAAAGGAATCTAAGGACCTAAAGAGCCAATTGGAAACTGCAACTGGACAGAAGAAGATTAGAATTTCTCGTAGACTTGAAGTTGTAGAGGCATTTATCCAATCTGGAAATAGACCAGAGTGGATGATACTAGAAGCAATTCCAGTAATCCCACCTGATTTAAGACCTATGGTTCAACTAGACGGAGGTAGATTTGCAGCCTCTGACTTAAACGACCTATATAGAAGAATTATAAATAGAAATAATAGACTAAGAAAATTACTGGATATTAATGCGCCAGATATTATTGTCCGTAATGAAAAGAGAATGTTACAGGAAGCTGTAGATGCTCTTATAGACAATGGTAGACGTGGTAGACCTGTAACTGGACCTGGAAATAGACCATTAAAATCCCTTTCAGAGATGTTAAAGGGAAAACAGGGTAGATTTAGACAAAACCTACTTGGTAAGCGTGTAGACTACTCTGGTAGAAGTGTAATTGTAGTAGGACCAGAGCTAAAATTCTACCAATGTGGACTTCCAAAAAATATGGCACTTGAACTATTTAAACCTTTCGTAATGAGGGAGTTAGTATCTCAAGGATATTCACACAATATAAAAAGTGCTAAGAGAATGGTTGAAAGAGCAAAGCCAGAAGTTTGGGATGTACTTGAAGAGGTTATAAAAGACCACCCTGTACTACTAAATAGAGCGCCAACTCTACACAGACTAGGTATTCAAGCATTTGAACCAGTTCTGGTAGAGGGTAAGGCAATAAAACTTCATCCACTAGCTTGTACTGCATATAACGCAGACTTTGACGGAGACCAAATGGCAGTCCATCTACCTCTTTCAATGGAGGCACAAGCTGAAGCAAGACTATTAATGTTATCAACTAATAATATTCTTGCACTAAAGGACGGTAAGCCAATTACTACTCCTACCCAGGATATGGTACTTGGTTGTTACTACCTAACACTTAATAGAACAGATCCACTTCCAGGGGATGGAAGTACATTTACTGGCGTAGACGAAATGATGCACGCGTACCACTGTGGATTTTTACATCTACAAAGCCATGTAAATGTTAGAAGATTTGCCGATGAAAATGATAAGAGAGGTAAAATTATATCCTCCACTGTGGGAAGATTTATTATTAACGAATATATTCCACAGGACCTTGGATTTGTAAATAGGGATATTGACAAGTATTCTCTAGAAGTTGATTCAGTAATTGACAAGAAGCTTCTAGGAAAAATTGTAGAGAAAACCTACAACAAACATGGAAATATTAAAACGGCAAAGTTACTTGATGATATAAAATCAGCAGGATACCATTACTCAACTATTGGAGCAATTTCAATCTCCATGGGAGATGTAGAAGTTCCTGAAATTAAGCCTGAAATTTTAGCTAAGGCTGAAGTTGAAGTAGATAAGTATGAAAAAGCCTTTAGACGTGGATTTATTTCAGATGAAGAGCGTTACGAAAAGGTAATAGAAATTTGGAACGGAGCAACAGACGAATTAACAGACCACGTTATGAAGGGCTTTGATTCCCTAAACAATATCTATATAATGGCAGACTCTGGAGCCAGAGGTTCTAAGAACCAAATTAGACAGCTAGCAGGTATGCGTGGACTTATGGCATCTCCATCAGGAAGAACTATTGAGGTACCAATTACTTCAAACTTCCGTGAAGGACTATCAGTACTTGAGTTTTATATGTCTGCCCATGGATCTAGAAAGGGTCTTGCAGATACTGCTCTTAGAACTGCCGACTCTGGATATTTAACTAGAAGACTTGTAGACGTTTCACAACAGGTTATTATTATTGAAGAGGACTGTGGAACAGACGAGTATATAGTTGCTAAGGACTTTAAAGATGGCAAGGAGCTTATTGAAGGATTAGCAGATAGAATAGACGGAAGAACTTCCTTCGAGGATATAGTAAATCCAAAAACTGGTGAGATTATTATTAAGAAAAACGACATAATCGATTCAGATATAGCAGAAAAAATAGTTGATGCTGGAATTACAGAGGTAAAGGTTCGTTCAGTACTTGGTTGTAGATGTAAAACTGGAGTATGTGCAAAGTGCTACGGTAAAAATCTTGCAACAGGTTATGAAGTTGGTATAGGAGAGGCAGTAGGAGTAATTGCCGCTCAATCAATTGGAGAGCCGGGAACTCAGCTTACAATGCGTACATTCCACACAGGTGGAGTTGCATCTGGTGCAGATATTACACAGGGTCTTCCTAGAGTTGAGGAGCTTTTCGAAGCGAGAAAGCCAAAGGGACTTGCAGTAATTGCAGAAATTTCTGGTACTGTTGAAATAAAAGAGCAGAATAGAAAACGTGAAGTAGTAGTTACCAGTCCAAATGGAGAAGTTGAAAAGTACAATATAGTCTTTGGTTCAAGACTAAAGGTAAAAGATGGAGATTATGTTGAAGCTGGAGATGAACTTACTCAAGGTTCAGTATATCCTCAAGATCTACTTAGAGTAAAAGGTGCTAAGGGAGTAGAGGAATATATTGTTAGAGAAGTTCAAAGAGTATATAGGCTTCAAGGGGTAGACATTAACGATAAGCACATTGAAATTATCGTTAGACAGATGCTTTCCAAGTACAAAGTAGATGAACCAGGAGATACTCCATTCCTACCAGGACAGCTTGTAGATTCTTATGACTATAAAAATGAAAATGCACTAGCTGAAGCAAATGGACTTACTCCAGCAACAGGGGAGATAAATCTTCTTGGTATTACTAAGGCTTCCCTTGCAACAGACTCATTCCTTTCTGCTGCATCTTTCCAAGAGACAACTAGAGTTCTTACAGATGCTGCAATAAAAGGCAAGGAAGATAAACTAAGTGGACTTAAGGAAAATATTATTATAGGTCAACTTATTCCAGCGGGAACTGGTTCAAGAATTAATTCAAAAGTTCAAGTTGGAGTTGCAGAAAAGCTAAAGGAAAATTTTGACCTATTAGATAATTCTGAAATGCTAGATAGATCACTTGTAAGAGAAGCAAGTGTAGAAGAATAAAAAACACTATGTAAAATATTGGGGAGATTCGAAATAAGGAGTCTCCCTTTTTTATAAAATCAATATAGATACTAATTTATTCGTTATTAAAACATTTTAAAAATTCCTATAAATACATTTTTTTTCAAAATATCTGCTGGAGTATATACAACGGATATTGAAGAGATAAAAAATTAGCTCAAGCCTATTAGCAAAACAACTACACAAAATTACACTACATTAAAAAGAGTACCGGCATTTCGGTACTCTTTTATCATCTAAACAAAATTAACTTTTATAGTCTTTACTTAATTCTTTTAAGATTATACAAATATCTCTAAAAATAAAAACATCCACAATTAAAGCAAGTACAAAAAATATAAAGGCTTTTATAACTTCTTGCTCTGATACTCCTAAAGCTTTTATATTTCTATAAATTAGCCATTTACTATAAGTAGATGTAAGTTTTCCAAATACACTCACTCCATTATAATTTAAAAAAATAAATTTGTATAATAAATAAAGTGAAAATATGAAGAAATCTACTTTTAACCTTTTTCATATACATCTCTCCTATATTGTTTAGATAGACTCTATATCATTAAACGATAATATAATCTATTAAATCAATTTTCAAATAAAACCTATTCATAAATTTTTACTGTCTTGTAATTTTATATTTTTCCCATTGGACACTATCGTGTACTTCATTTCATAGTCCACAATTTTTCCTATGCTTCACTCCTTCTGTTATAATAGTCATAGGATAAATCCTTTCTTTATCATTGATTTTTTTGGACTAAACACAATTGTATCAGAGTTTTTTTTGCTTTATTTGTGTGAGAATTGTATTAATTCATGTAAAAAAACATTTAAGAATCATTTACTTATAGTTGACGTATTAAGTTGTGGGTGGTAAAATATTAGGGTATGTTATTGAGGCTACCTATGTGTAGTCTTAATACTTATGTAGAAAATTAAAAGCAGTTATTTTAAAACGAAGGAGGTGGCACATTGCCAACAATTAACCAGTTAATTAGAAAAGGTAGAAAAAAGGTTGAAACTAAATCTAAATCTCCTGCTCTAAGTGTAAACTACGACTCCCTAAAGAAGGAAGAAACTGAATCTAACTCACCACAAAAGAGAGGAGTTTGTGTTGCAGTAAGAACTGTAACTCCAAAGAAACCTAACTCAGCTCTAAGAAAGGTTGCCAGAGTTCGTTTAACTAATGGATACGAAGTAATGGCTTATATTCCAGGTATTGGACACAACTTACAAGAACATAGTGTTGTACTTTTAAGAGGTGGAAGAGTTAAGGACCTACCAGGGGTTAGATACCATATTGTAAGAGGAACTCTAGATACAGCAGGCGTTGATACAAGACGTCAAGCAAGATCTAAATACGGCACAAAGAAGCCTAAGAACTAAACTAACTAAATTGCTTAAAAAATAGATTTTTTGGCTAACGATGATTCGAGTACCAATGAATCGACTTATATAGTTAAGGAGGGAAGGTATGCCAAGAAAAGGACATATTCAAAAAAGAGAAGTAATGGCTGATCCCGTATATGATGATGTTGTAATAACAAAACTTGTAAACAGCGTTATGTTAGACGGAAAAAAGGGAACAGCACAAAGAATAGTATATAGTGCACTTGAGTACATTGGAGAGACTACAGGTGAAGATCCAATGGAAGTATTTTACAAGGCACTAAATAATGTAATGCCTGTACTAGAAGTTAAGGGTAGACGTATTGGTGGAGCTACTTACCAAGTACCAATAGAAGTTAGACCTGAAAGACGTCAAACTCTAGGACTTAGATGGATAGTAAAATTTGCAAGAGCTAGAGGAGAAAAGACTATGGACCTAAGACTTGCAAAGGAAATACTAGATGCTTCAAATAACCTTGGAGCAAGTGTGAAGAGAAAAGAAGAGATGCATAGAACAGCAGAAGCCAATAAGGCGTTTGCTCACTACAGATGGTAATGAGGGGGAAGAATTTTGCCTAGAACTATACCACTAGAAAAATATAGAAATATCGGTATCATGGCCCACATCGATGCTGGTAAAACAACAACTACAGAACGTATTCTTTACTACACTGGTAAGATTCACAAAATAGGAGAGACTCACGAAGGTGGAGCTCAAATGGACTGGATGGAACAAGAGCAGGAAAGAGGTATAACAATTACTTCTGCTGCAACTACAGCAATGTGGCATGACTACAGGCTTAACATCATTGATACACCGGGACACGTTGACTTTACTGTTGAAGTTGAAAGATCTCTTAGAGTTCTTGACGGTACAGTGGCACTTTTTGATGCGAAAAGCGGCGTTGAGCCACAATCTGAAACTGTTTGGAGACAAGCTGATAGATACCATGTACCAAGAATTGCCCATATAAACAAGATGGACGTTAATGGAGCGGATTTCTTTAGATCAGTTGATACTATTGATAAGAAGCTTCATGGAAATCCAGTGCCAATTCAAATTCCAATAGGAGCTGAAGATACTTTTATCGGAATGATTGACCTTGTAAAGATGGAAGCAGAAATTTACAAAGATGATTTAGGAACTGAAATTGAAATTACTGAAGTTCCAGCTGAATACATGGATCAAGCTGAAAAATATAGAGAAAATCTAATAGAAAAGGCTTCTGAATTTGACGAAGAGTTAATGATGATGTACCTTGAAGGAGAGGAAATCTCTGAAGAACTATTAAAGCAAGCTATTAGAAAGGGAACTCTTGCAGTAAAAATGACTCCAGTTACTTGCGGTTCTTCATATAAAAACAAGGGAGTTCAGTTACTTCTTGATGCTATAATAGATTATCTTCCATCTCCATTAGATGTACCTGCTATTAAAGGTATTGATGCAGATACAGGAGAAGAAAGAGAAAAGGAAGCAGATGATAATGAACCATTTGCAGCACTTGCCTTTAAAATTGTAACAGATCCATATGTAGGTAAATTAACATATTTTAGAGTTTACTCAGGAGTTTTATCTGCTGGATCATATGTGTATAATGCTACAAAGGGCAAGAGAGAAAGAATTGGACGTATTCTTCAAATGCATGCTAATAAGAGAGAAGAAATTGAAGAAGTACACGCAGGAGAAATAGCTGCAGCAGTTGGATTAAAAGACACTGCAACAGGAGATACTCTTTGCGATGAAAAAGATAAGGTAATTCTTGAAAAAATGGAATTCCCTGAAACTGTAATATCAGTAGCTATTGAACCTAAAACTAAAGCCAGTCAAGATAAAATGGCTATAGCTCTTCAAAAGTTAGCTGAAGAAGATCCAACTTTTAGAACTTATACAGATGAGGAAACTGGACAAACTATCATAGCAGGTATGGGTGAACTTCATTTAGATGTTATTGTAGATAGACTTTTAAGAGAATTTAAAGTAGAAGCAAACATAGGTAATCCACAAGTATCATATAGAGAATCTATTACTAAGCCTGCAGAAGGTGAAGGTAAATATGTACGTCAATCCGGAGGTAGAGGACAATACGGTCATGCCAAGATTAAAGTTGAACCACTTGAACATGGTAAGGGCTTTGAGTTTGTAAATGCAATTGTGGGAGGAGCTATTCCTAAGGACTATATCGGATCTGTACAAGCAGGTATTGAGGAAGCACTTAAATCTGGTATTCTTGGAGGATACGAAGTTCTTGATGTTAAGGTAACTCTTTACGATGGTAGTTACCACGAAGTTGACTCTTCAGAAATGGCATTTAAGATTGCAGGTTCAATGGCAGTTAGAGATGCCCTTGCAAAAGGAAATCCACAATTATTAGAACCAATGATGAAAGTTGAAATTACAACTCCAGAAGAATATATGGGAGATGTAATTGGAGATATAAACTCAAGAAGAGGAAGAATGGAAGGAATGGAACTTGTAGCAGGAGCACAAATTGTAACTTGCTATGTACCACTTTCTGAAATGTTTGGATATGCTACTTCTCTACGTTCAAATACACAAGGTAGAGCAACATATTCAATGCAATTTGACCACTATGAAGCAGTACCAAATAGTATTGCAGAAGAAGTTATAGGAAAAAAATAATAGGAGGACGAAATGGCTAAAGGAAAATTTGAAAGAAATAAACCCCACGTAAAT
>CAYFUL010000008.1:36637-39974 GCA_964346375.1 uncultured Peptoniphilaceae bacterium | reverse complement strand
TATGGTACTACTATTTCCCCTGCTACGATTTTCTTAGATATTTCATCTACCTTATCAAGAATTTCTTGTGGAACGTGTTTTGAGCTTGATGGTGCAACTCCTACTGCTCCTTCGTCCTTTAGTCCGTAGGTTATAGTTTTTCCACCTTCCCATTTTCCGTCTACTGTATCTTGAACTATTTGTTGTACTACTATATTTGCATTTTTCATTGCTGATGTAAGCATATTATCTGGTGCGTCTTCGATTTGATCTCTATCTACACCTATTGCCCACTTATTTACTTCCTTAGCTGAGTTTATAACTCCATCTCCTGCTCCTCCTGCTGCATGATATACTACATCTGCGCCATTAGAGTACATTTGGTTTGCAATTGCCTTTCCCTTTGCTGAATCAGAGAAGTCTCCTACATACTGTACTAGTACTTCTATTTGCTTTCCTAGTTCCTTTGCTGCGTAGTCTACTCCTGCTCTGTATCCATAGTCAAATGCAAGTATTAGACTTGTTTCCTGTCCACCTACAAATCCAACTTTGTTTGTTTGAGTTGTCATCCCTGCAATATATCCTACTAGGAATGATGGTTCCTCTGCTCTAAACATTAGTCCAATTAGGTTTTCTGGTATCTCTCTTGTAATTGGGTTTCCTTCTTCATCTACAGCTGCTGCTGGATCTACGTCTACTATTGCATATTTTATATCTGGGTTTGCAATTGCCTCTTCGTAAATTGAGTCTCCTAGTTTAAATCCTGCCCCAATTACAAGCTCTGCTCCTCCATCTAGTAGAGTTTCAAAGTTTTGCTTAAATACGTTTGAATCCTTTGACTCAATATATGAAAATTCTACTCCATCAATTTCATTTTGAGCCTTCATTAATCCTTCATATACACCTTGGTTAAATGAACCGTCGTTAATTCCACCTTCATCTGTAATATAGCCTACCTTTAGAGATGATAGTACATCTCCTGCTGGAGCATTTGCCTCTGCATTTGCATTTGCTTCTCCATTACCTTCTGCAGTGTTTCCACTTGCTCCATTATTCTTTGCTCCTCCACCACAAGCGCTTAGTAGTAAAAGTGCAACAAGTAATAATGAAATAAAACCTTTCTTCTTCATACAGAACCTCCTTTTATATGTAAATTATAAATCATTTTTGTGTAAAATAAAAGCATATTAGGTGAAACCTAAAATGCTCTTGGGATAATATAAACAACTACTACTACAAGTAAAAATGCAAGAGTATAGGCAATAGACTGTCTAAAATCTTTAGTAGTTACTTTAAATCTTTCCCTTGTCATAAGTTTTGCAAGTAGTGAGGAAATATATGCAATTATTGGCAGAACTATAATTAGTCCTAGAGTTTTTATTCCATATCCTAAAAATCTATGGAAGGTTAGTATCATTAGGTACATTAAAATAACATAGACATACTCTAATTTATATCTATCTATCCAAATCATAAGTACAAGTACAATAGCTGAGGCAATAAATACTATTGTTGCAATATTATTTAAAATAGAGAGTGTAGAAATTTGATTATTTAATGTAATTTCAAGTGGAGTTACATAGAAACCACTTTGATTAAAAGTCTTATAGCCAGCTTTAATCTCCTTACCAGTAATATTATTTACCTTTTCAGTACGAGCATTGGTAATAAAAACAGAGGTATCTGCAAGTGCCATTCCCCTACCGTAAACCAACTCCTTAGGCGCATATACAAGAGTAAATTCATATTCTGTGCGCTCTGGAGTAAGGGGAACCATAATAGATGACTCTGGTAAAAATTCATACTCCGTTGCATTTTTATAAAGATCTCTATACTTTAGTTCGTCAGTAAAAAGTGCATCATTAATTTTAGAATAATCCCCTTTTAAAGTTGCGTTAGATTTTACTGGAATAATTCCATCGGGAAAATACACCTGCCTAACTGGACTCCCTAAAATTCTAAAGCTAGAACCAGTAGAATCGTACTCAAAATTAATCTTATATACAATTAAATTGCCAGACTTTTCTTTTTCAATACTTCTCTCCACAGTTAACCCAGAAATATCAGAAGGGTCTTTAAAAACCAAACCATGGAAAGGCGTAGAGAAGTTGTACTTTTCAGGCCAAAGTACATTCTTACTAAATAGATTTAAAAAATTAGACGCAAATAGGAGCACCAAAAAAACTAAAAAAATAATTCCATTCTTGACCTTGTTATTCATACATTACCTCCGAATGTTAATATCTTTATAATACCATTTTATAGACTTTAAGACAATAATCTAGTATTCTGTAATGATATTTTAAAAATTAGTAAAAAAATAGCACTGGTGATTTCTCACCAGTACCATTTATAAATTTTTACGGAGTAAAACTATTTTTTCTCGTTAGGAACCCAGTGGTTCATCCATCTCTCTGCTCTATTAGCAAGTCTTTCATAGTCGTGGCCATTACTTGCCTCCATAATTGGATAGTATGCCCAATGACTTAGACTTAAATCTGTATAGTTTGCAAGTACAACTCTATTTCTATCAACATAAGACTTATCTGCATTTCTATCAAGCATCTTATTTACAATAGAAACTACTTCTGCTCTAGTAATAGGTTGCTCTGGTTTAAATGTTCCATCAGGATAGCCAGTTATCCATCCTTCAGCCTTAACATACTCAATACTTTCCCTTGCCCAGAATTCATTACTAACGTCTGAAAAACCACCTATTGATTTTTTGTTCTTAATGAATCTAGAAGCAACAGCGGCAAATTCTGCCCTTGTAATTTGATTTTCAGGCCTAAAGGTTCCATCAGGATAACCCTCAATAACCTTTACCAAAGTAAGATGTCCAACATACTCGGCATACCAACTATCTCTACTAACATCGCTAAATGGCAAGTTGTAATTTTCATTTAAGCGAATTTTTTCTTTTAATAGTCTAGAGAAAATTGCAGTCATCTCTGCTCTAGTAATATTTCCTTCAGCTTTGAAACTTCCATCAGGATAACCAACAACATAAGGGAAGTGATCATCCTTATTTAATCCAATTGGTGGAATAATAATTGGAGTGTAGAATACCTCTTTATTTTTTACAGTAAGTCCACTTTCAAATTTTTCATAGCCTGCAGGTACGAAATTATTACCATACTTGTCTACTTCTTTAACAGAGAAGATGTAATTTATGCCATTACCATCTGTTAGATCGACATCCCAACTAACTTTTACAGTTCCATTCTTTAACTCTCTTATAGGAGCACCTGGTACAGGTTCAACTTTTCCACCAGGAATTTGTCTGTACAATTTAAACCAAATAGTTGGATGAACATTTCTATTGTCTAGCCAAATTTTAGTAGCAGAAACTTCCTTT
>CAYFUL010000008.1:10458-36537 GCA_964346375.1 uncultured Peptoniphilaceae bacterium | reverse complement strand
CATACCTTTGTTGCTGTAAAACTTCCATCTGTTGGTACTACGTAGGTGTTTGTTATATCATTCCCATCTTGTGTAACAGTATAAATATTTCCATTTATTTCTATCTGCCCATTTTCTACTCCAGCTTCTGCTACTGTATATTCTATTATTTCTCCCGTTGCCGTATCTATTACTGGTACATTCCAAGTAAAGGTATATTTTGATGGTCCTGATGGTGAAATTATAGGTTCTATGTCTGTTACCTTAATTCCATCGGCAAATAGTTCTAATGTTGGCTTTATATGATCTGTTTGTGGACCATTTTCCCATGTTTTAGTAGCAGTTACTGTTACTGTTTCTGTTGAGTCATATACATTGGTAAAATCTATTACTTGGCCCACTGTTTTTCCATCTTGTAAACCTTCTAATACTTTGTAAAGTGTTATCTGAACTTGTTTTCCTTGTTCGTCTTCTTTTGGCTTATATGGAAGTATTTGGTCTGTATCTAATTCCGTTACAGTATAGGTTGTGAAACGCATTTTATGAGGAATTGTAGCTGTTTCATTTATTCCTACTTCTTGAGTATAATTGTGTTCATTTCCAAATCCTGGCAATTCTCCATCTAATCTTGTTAGATTTATTTTAAATTTTTGACCTGCTCTAGTTAATCCTGCGCTTCTTGTTTTTTCCTCTACTAATTTTTTTATACTTATTGTGGCTTTTGCTTCTTCTACTTCAACGTTCTTAAAGGTCATATCGACTCTTTGTCCACCACTTGATGTAACCTGATTTAATAAGCCCTGTCCTAATCCATCCACTTCTGTAATTGGAGCTACTACTGTTCCACCTGTTGCACTAAAATCTCCGTAATATTCATCTACATTAAATGGAATTGGATTTGCATTATTTTCGTCATATACTTCAGCTTCTTTAGACTCATAAACTAAATAAGTTGTTCCTTTTTCCAAATCATGGAGTATTTTAGATTTGCCTGGTCTAAGTCTAATTATCTCATGGATTTCACTTTCCCCTTGTTTTTTAACTATAAACTTAAATTCACGCTTATCTGAATCCACTGCTGCCCCACCAGCATTATCGTCAACTATTTTTTTCAATACCAATAGAACTGGTGATACTTGGGCTTCTGGAAATGAAATTGTTTGTGTTGCTCCATTTTGGTCTGTGTAGGTCATGTTTACTAAATCCAGTGGATTTACTATTCCACTTCCTACTTCATTATTATCTAGTATATCGTCATTTATGGTTACTTCAAATATGATGTATTCGTATCTTAATGTTGGATCTGCAGTATCGTACAATGTTGATACTGTGTTCATCTCCCACTTAGGTTTTCCATTTACCACTGTTAAATTTGATCCTTGGGATTTTTTAGCAGTTGTTGAATCAAATTCTGCTGGTAATTCAAATCCCGTTTTAAAATTTACATCTACTTTTGCCTGGTTAACTGTCTTTAAAATATTTGATGCTATCTCTTCAAATACAGGTGTTAATTGAGATGGGTCTGTTACTTCTGTAAAACCTTCTGGAGACGCCATATCTGTTAGGACACTAGTTCCTCCTGTTGTATCGGTTTGTAGACCAACTGTATAAACGTGAATCTGATCTGCTTTTGCATATCCTGCTTCTGCTATTGCACAATTTCCACTATTATAATAAAGGTAGTAATTATCGTTCCATATTCCACTTGTCTCAAATCGATGCCACATGCTACTGCCAGCACCAGTGGATTCAGGATAATTAAATGCATCAGATGGCATATCTGTCCCTGTTTGTCTTTCATTTGTCCTAATCCCAGGTCCACCTGGAATTAAAAACTCACTTGGATTATTCAGTACATAGTTATAAGTAGGTACACCATCTGAAAGAACTACCATGTATTTTTTATCAACGGTAGAACTATTTAGCATTACTCCAGCTTGGCGAACTCCCGCTTGTGTAAATGTTCCTCCATCGGCAGATAAATTATTAATTACATTGTGTAATTCTGTTTTATTATTTGTGAAAGTCAAATTATTTGTGAAAGTCGAAACGATGCTTTGACTAGATCCAAAACTAACTATCCCTATTTGTGTATTATTGGATTCATTTAATACTTGGTTTACAAATGCATTTGCAGCTGCTTTTGCTTCTTCTAATCTCCCGTTTTTTTCCATACTTCCCGATGTATCTATTACAAGGACAATTCTAGATGTCTTTATAGAATCTCTAGCTGCGACTAGCATTTTTACTTTCCACTTATTTGCATATATTGGGTCTTCTTCAATTACTGGTTTATAAGCCTTTACTGAACCTGGTTCGCGTAAGTCAGTATTTACATCAGGGTCTATTAAATCCTTAATCCACTGATCTGCATCAGATGCTCTTATTCCCATAGACCTTGTATATGTCTGAGTAGTAGCACTTTCAAATGGACCATAGCTTATTGTTCCATCTGGAATTTCATCTCCTACTAATTGTTCTGGATTATCTCCTTCAGTATTAAAATTTTCTACAGTCTCTTCTTTTATTTGTAGTGTTATTTCTCGCTCATAGACCGTATCATTTAACTCTACCTTTAATTTTATAGTCTTTCCTTGAAAATCTTCCTGTACTTCTAATACTTCATCTTGATTTCCATCAATATCAAAGTATATTCTTCCACCAATTAATTCATCTGCATTTAGTATAAAGTCCCTTGCTAGTAGTACATCTCCTACTGCAACTTCCTTTACATAAGGCATAGAATTATTAAATAGTTCTTCCATAAAAATAGGTTCAATAATTTGAAAGTCCTTATTTTTATCTAACTCTTCTTCAATTTGATTACCTTCTACTGGAGGATTCTCTATTGGAAAGAATTCTTCCTCTGGAGGAACTTCAATGGGTAGTAAATCCTCTGGGCCATCTTGTTCTTCTACAGGTGGGATCCCTATAGGCGGCCCTTCTTGGTCAACTATTTCTACTTGCTTTTCTACTGGATCAACATCTTCGGAATTTATACCTAAAGCTAAGGTATCTATTGTAGAACCAAGTAGCATTAAGATTGCAAGTAAAAGTGAAATTTTTTTCTTCGTTACTTTCATCTCTGATCAACTTCCTTTCTATACAATATTTTTGATTTTGTCGAAAAGACTAATCTTGTACAGCTTTAGTGTATCAAAATTATTAAAGGATTCCGGATAGTTGACTAATTTGTCCTTGCCAATTTAGTCAATTAACACATTATAGTAAATTTCCTTGGATTATCTGGGTATATTGTTTATGAAAGGAGTATATATTATGGACTTTAATCTATTCTTAGATATATTAATGGAGGACTATTTTATAAAAAACCGTGATTTAGCAAGAGAAGCTGGGATTTCTCCCTCATATATTACAAAAATTCGAAGTGGAGTTAGAAAACCTAGTATTGGTGGAAAAACCTTCGAGAAAATCTATATTGGACTTGTTAATATTGCTAAATTCAGCCCTGCCTATAGTGAAATAATGAAAGTAATTCCTCCTACCTATGGCGATTTTTTAAAAATGTTTTTATCTGAGAAGCATGACATAAATAATTTTTCATACCAGTTAAATGCTTTAATGGAAACCTTTAATATTTCAAACTCAACTCTTGCAAATTATTTACACTGTGACGCCTCCTTAATTAGTAAATTTAGAACAGGAACGAGAGCATTAAAGCATAAAAAACACCTAGATCAAATAGTTGAATTTTTTGTTGAGTTTATAAAAAAATGTAATCTTGAAAAGAATGGGTTAGATAAATTATCTAACTGCTGTAGTTTAACCTTAACTGAAAATTGTACTGACGAATCTTTAAGGGAATTTTTTTACAATTACCTTAGACAAAGTAGGGATGGAAATGATATTTATGAAAAGATATTCTCCCTTATGAACTTTTCCGATCCAAAACCAGATTTTTCAAAGCTAAATGCCTTATTAAATAACACAAGTTTACCAACGGAAGAGACTATTAGTAAAAAGGGATTTGTTGGTTTGAGAAAGTTAGCACTAATTGGACTTTCTACTTGTATAAATTCAAGTAAACCAATAGAACTAAAATTATATTCTAGCCATGACTTAAGATGGATGATAGAGGATAAGGATTTTTTTGAACTTTGGAAGTTATTGATGTTGGCAGTTATAAAAAAAGGCCACAAAATTAAAATTTTCCATAATATTCTTAGATCTGAAAAGGAATTATATTATGGTGCCGATGCATGGTTACCTCTACAAATGTATGGGAATGTAGAGAGTACTATTTTAGATTCCGCACAAAATATGGTTTTTTCCAATACTATGTTTATCTTTGGAGACAGTTTTTTTATTTGTGGTACTTCAATTCGAAGTTTAGAGGATGAATCGAATTTTATATTGTCAAAAAACCCCGATTTGTTATCACAAATGAAAAAGAATTATGCAATACTGGAAAATTCCTCTAAGCCATTTTTAAAAACCTATAGATTAAAAAATAATAGTAGTATCTGGGATGCTATTATTGAAACTTATAGTGACAATATGAAGGAAAATTACTATTCTGTTCAGAAAAACCCTCCTATTTGGTCTATTGATGAGGATTTGCTTAATACTATCCTAAAGAGAAATGGAGTTTCAACTAGGAAATGCAATACTATTAAAAAATATATATCAACGATAAAAGAGTTGTTTTTTCAAAGGCTAGAGACTTCCCATGTATATGAAACCTTCTACGTTCCAGAGTCAATTTATTTAAAGAATGAACTAACGGCAGATATTTTTGATGTTAATAATATGGAGACTATATATTTTGAACCTGAGGAGTATCTTGAGCATTTACAATCTATCTTAAAAATAAAGGAAAAATATCCAAGTTATCATCCAATGATTTTGAAGGAACCTATTTTTCAAAACCTTAAACTGATAAAAAATGGTGACAATGGATTTGTAGTATTTAAAGTTACTTCCCCCGTTTCTATGGTTAAATATAGCAATTCTGAATTAAGTGTAAAGATGAGGGATAATATTAATTATAAACTCTTCCCTCTAATTAAAAATGGGGATGATTTAGAGAAAAAAGTAAGTGAGTATAAAAAATCCATGAAAGTTTTAGATGTGAATTAGATTTTATTTCATTAGTATTTTATATTTAGGTTAGGTTAATAAGTTAGTAGTTTAAATAATCCATAGCACATTTGTAATCCTCGGTATATTGCAGAGCCCTCGCTCGAACCGAGGGAGTAGTATATCGGTATTTTTGAAGATATTTGATTTAAAATAGATATTTTAAAAAACCAGCATTATAAAACTCCACGGCATTGTAACGGGGGACCCAGGACAATCCGCCCCTACCGTAGGTTTTGAAATAGTTTTGATTTGTTCAATGTATGGCTGATTTTAATATGGTGTTATTGAATACAAAAATAATTTTAAATTCCATCTCTATAAAACTCCACGGCATTGTAACGGGCGTCTCGAGGACGTCGCCCCTACCCTTGGTTTTGAAATTTGACCAATTAAAAAACCCTGTGATTTTTCCACAGGGTTTTTTTAATTCATTGTCGCTATTACTTCTGTCCAAAGTCTATCTAAGATTGGTCTCATTCCCTCTATATCTGTATAGACTTCTAATTTTGATATTACCTCTGGGCCTGGATAAATTTCTTCATTTTTTCCCAGCTCCTCTGGTAGTATATCCCTTGTTTTTACTACTGGGGATGAATATCCTACACAATATTCTGCATTTATTGCTGCTATTTCTGGTCTACACATAAAGTCGATAAATTTTTGCGCATCTTCTTTATTTTTTGCATTTGAAGGTATTGCCCATGAGTCAAACCAAAGGTTTGTTCCCTCTTCTGGTATTACATACTTTAATTTTGGATTTTGCTCTACCATATTAAGGGCATCTCCTGAATACATTACTATTATGTCTGCGTCCTCTTGTACTACTACATCTCTTCCCTCGTCTGTTAAGTAGGCATATACCAATGGCTTTTGTGCTATTAATGCTTCCTTTGCCTCTTGTAATTCCTTTTTATCTGTTGTATTTACTGAATAGCCTAACATTCTAAGGGCTACTGCTAGGGAGTCTCTCTGGGAATTATACATTATTATTCTTCCCTTGTAATCTGGATTCCATAGGTCCTTAAATGATGTTATTTCGTCTTTTATATTCTCTGTGTTATATACGATTCCAAGTGTTCCCCAAAAATATGGAATGGAATATTCATTTGTTGGATCAAATGGTGGGTATAGTATTCCCTGGTCTAGCTCTTTAAAATTTTCAAGGGTATTTAAATCTATCTTCTGTATTAAATCTTCCCTTATCATTCTCTCTATCATATAGTCTGATGGACATATTACATCAAAGGCATCTGATGAATTTTTTACCTTTACATATAAGTCCTCGTTTGAGGCAAATGTAGTATAGTTTACCTTTATTCCAGTTTCCTCTTCAAACATTCTAACTGTTTCCATATCTATATAATCTCCCCAGTTATATACGTTTAAAGAGCCTGTTGATTGACTTTTACATGATGTTAGAAGTAGTAGGAATAGTACTACTGTAATTATTTTTTTACTCATGTTCCACCTTCTTCGGTTCGTTTGTTCTTAGATTTATTATTATTAGTGGAATTAATAGTACAATAAACATTATTGAGCTTAGTGCATTTATTGATGGATTAATTCCCTTTCTTGCCATTGAGTAAATTGCAATGGATAGATTTTGTACTCCCTGTCCTGTTGTAAAAAATGAGATTACAAAATCGTCTAGGGATAGTGTAAATGCCATTAATGCTCCTGTAAATACCCCTGGTAGTATTTGGGGTATTAGTACTTTTCTAA
The DNA here is from genome assembly GCA_964346375.1 of uncultured Peptoniphilaceae bacterium. GTDB lineage: Bacteria > Bacillota > Clostridia > Tissierellales > Peptoniphilaceae > CAYFUL01. The sequence goes on along the minus strand of CAYFUL010000008.1, from coordinate 29,733 downwards.
TGGCATATCCTGGTTTTGCTCCTAGGTCCATTGCCGCTTCCATTGTATTTTGATCTAGCTGCTTTAACTTTGGCAGTACCGAAAGTATTACATAGGGTACGCAAAATGCTATATGGGATAGTGTTAAAGTTAGTAGTCCAAGGTCTAGCTGGATAAATCCAAAAAATCCCATTAATGCAATTGCAGTTACTATATCTGGATTTAGTACTGGAAGATAGTTTATATCCAGTATTAAATTTTTATAAAATCCCTTTTTCGTATAGTGGATGCCTATTGCTGCAAGGGTACCAAAAATTGTAGATACTACTGTTGCAATTATTGCTATAAGTAGAGTTGTATAAAGGGCACTTAAAATTGTAGAGTCGGCAAATAATTCTGAATACCATTTAAGTGTAAATCCTGCCCATGAGCCTCTATTTTTAGAATCGTTAAAACTAAAAATCATAAGGACTGCAATTGGTGCATATAGAAATATAAATACTATTACTAGGTAAAACCTCTTTAAAAAATTATTTAACTTTACCACATTCTTTGCCCCCTTTCCTCTTCATCTTCACTACTAAATTTTCTTACTACTCCCATTACAACTAGCATAATGATTATAAGAATTACAGACACCGCCGATCCAAAAGACCAGTTTCCACTAAAGGTAAATTGTTGCTCTATTAAATTTCCAATTAGATAGAACTTATTTCCACCTAGTAGGTTTGGAATTACAAAGGTAGAAATTGCTGGAATAAATACCATGGTAATTGCAGTAGTTACTCCAGGCATAGACAGTGGAAAAATTACCTTTCCAAATACAGTCTTATTGTCTGCTCCTAAATCCTTAGCCGCTTCAATTAGTGAAGGGTCAATTTTAGTAAGTACAGAGTAAATTGGAAGTACCGCAAATGGTAAAAAGTTATATACCATACCTATCATAACTGCAGGTAAGTTATACATTATTTCTAAAGGTCCAATTCCAAATATCCCTAATAGTCTATTTAAAATTCCATTTTTCCCAAGTAGAGTAAACCAAGCGTAGGTTCTTAATAAAAAGTTCATCCACATTGGAATTACAAAAAGTAAAATTGCAATGGACTGTTTTTTTACCTCCATTTTAGAGACAAAATATGCAACGGGGTATCCTACGATTAAACATAGCACAGTAGAAATTAATGCAACTCCAATTGAAACTAAGAGAATTTTTAAATAAAGAGGTTCAAAAAATCTCTGGTAACTTTCAAGGGAGAATACAAAATTTCTAAGGTCTCCATCTTGGTCTGCATTTAATGAATAGGTAAGAATTAAAATTAGTGGGAAAACAATAAATACAAATGCCCACACAAAATAAGTTAAAGAATATTTTTTCATACTACTACCTCTTCATTACATGGATATTTTCAGGTTTTACGAATATTCCAACCTCTTCTTCATACTCTCTTGCAACAGTAGATTGAACAATCCACTCATCACCATTTACAATTACGATCATTTCGTAATGAACACCTTTAAAGACAATATTATCTACAACGCCCTTTAAAATTCCATCTTCTGGGCTAATAAGTTCAACGTCCTCTGGACGAATAACTACATCAACTTTTTCATTAGGGGCAAATCCCTTATCAACACATTTAAAAACTTCGTCGTAAATTTCAACTTCATAGTCTTTAATCATACGAGAAGGAATAATATTACTCTCTCCAATAAAATCTGCAACAAAGGCATTTATTGGCTCGTTGTAAATATCAATAGGAGTACCAATTTGTTGAATAACTCCCCCATTAAGTACGATTACCCTATCACTCATAGTAAGAGCTTCCTCTTGGTCGTGGGTAACGTAGACGAAAGTTAGCTCAACTTCCTCTTGAATATTTTTAAGCTCAACTTGCATCTCCTTACGAAGTTTTAAATCAAGTGCCCCAAGAGGCTCGTCAAGTAGTAGAATCTTAGGTTTATTTACAAGTCCTCTTGCAATTGCAATTCTCTGTTGTTGACCACCACTTAGTGAATCAATAAATCTATTTTCAAAACCCTCAAGGTCTACAAGTTTTAAAACATCCTTTACGGCAGAGTTAATATCCGGTCCACTAACATTCTTTATCTTTAGCCCAAAGGCAATATTATCAAAAACATTCATATGTGGAAAAAGAGCATACTTTTGAAAAACAGTATTAACCCTTCTCTCATAAGGTGGAAGGTCAGTAATATCCTTCCCATCAAAAATAACCTGTCCAGATTCTGGATATTCAAATCCACCAATAATTCTAAGGGTAGTAGTCTTTCCACAACCACTTGGTCCAAGAAGAGTAATAAACTCCCCATCATTAACTGATAGATTGAAATTATTTAGAATTACATTGTCCCCATAAGATTTTGTAATATTAACTAAATCCAATAATTTTTTTCCCATACAATCCCTCCATTAAAAATGTGGCGGAGAAGATATCCAAATGACCTTTGCCACAGAACTTCCCCTATTTTCTAAAAAATGTTCCCTATTTGCGTGAAAGTAAAAGGTCTCATTTTTTTTCAGTTTATAAATATCATCGCCAAAGTGTAGAACAACTCTACCTGTAACAATATGGCCTAGTACCTCTCCCTCAAAAGGTGGGATTTTTTTAGACTCTCCCTTTGGAGAGATTTCTATAATAGTAGGCTCCATATTGTTTTTTTGAGCATCGGGTACAATCCAATTAAGAGAGTAGCCCAATTCATCATTAACATACTCAAAATAATCCTCTGGTTTAAAGATAATATTTCTAGTATCATCCTTAAAAAATTCAACAGGATTAGTTCCCAGTGCCTCAAGGATATCTAAAAAAGTAGAAACTGAGGGAGAAGTCTTATCCCTTTCAAGCTGGGATATAAATCCCTTAGTTAGCTCCGATCTATCAGCTAATTCCTCTTGAGTAAGTCCTGCTCTAATTCGTAAATCTTTAATTTTTCTACCGATTTCCATAAATTCACCACCTATTAAACACGCACCTAATATTCTAACATGAAAGGGTTCTGTGTCAATGGAAAAATTAATAAATAATATAAAAAGTATAATATATTAAACTCTAGAAAAGAATTTAATATATTTAATATTTTGTTTACATAGAGTAGATATTTTATACAAATTTTTTTTGAAACTAATTGTAATAACAAACACAATTTCAAATACCTATGTAATAAAATTCCACGGTATTGTAACGGGCGCCTCGAAGACGTCGCCCCTACCGTGGGTTTTGATATATGTTAATTTATGAAATTTACAGTAGATTTTGGAATGTGGTTAAATATAATACAATTTAACCAATGTAGTTCATGGTAGGTTGCGTCGAGCCCCCACCCGACCCGAGGGGATTGTGCATCGGTATTTTTGAAGATATTTGTAATAGCAAACGCAATTTAAAATTCCAACGTAATAAAATTCTATGGTATTGTAGCGGGCGTCTCGAGGACGAGTCGCCCCTACCAATGGTATTAAATACAAAAAAATAGAGGAGATTCATTTTCTCCTCTACGTACTAAAAATCCAGTATATTTAATTTTACATCCTCGTCGTAAATTCTACCTACTTCTCCATCGTAAATATTAAAAAACAACTCACAGGCTGCTCCTATTACACATTTTTTCAAATGGCCGCCCTTTACAATATTATCATGTCCTGCAAAATTTATATGGATGTGAATGTATGGTTCTCCCTCTTTAGTAGTTATATTTCCTATAAATCCTGTTACTTCATAAAATTCATCATCATAAATCTTATCAACATATACTCCAGTTTCAGTATTAAAAACAGAAGCAATTAAATCCCTACTCGCTCCTATTCCACTTACTGAAGCAAGCTTTATATTATTTTCCCTTACAAATTTTTCTACACACTCTAGTACTTCTTCTCCTACATCAACTCGAAGCACTGCCTTGTCTTTAAATACTCTGCCTTCCATTTTTCCTCCTTACCATCCTCCTGATGCACCTCCGCCTCCTGAGCGACCGCCACCTCCAGAATGTCCTCCAAATCCGCCAGAACCGCCGCCAAATCCTCCCGGATATCTTGGATACCTTGGATAAGTTCTATACCTTCTATTTCTACCCCTTGGTCCTCCAAATCCTCCAAAGTTTGAGAAAATTATAAATAACACTATCATTATAAATAATATCTCCCCAACTGAAACATTGGACTCCTCTTGGTAAATATTCTCCGGTGGATTGGAATCTATTTCTACTCCATATTCCCCTTCATATTGAGCGATTACCTGGTTAAAACTTTCAAGTATGCCTTTAGAGTACATACTATTTTGAATTGATGAGGAGTCGTAATTTTCCTGCGGAAAATATTCCACTCCACTTCTCATTATTCTTCCACTTAGTCCGTCTGGAATAAATCCCTCTACCCCATAACCAGTTTCTAATTTAAATTTTCTATCTTCAATTGCATAGAGTATAAGTACTCCGTTGTTTAAATCCCTATCTCCAATTTTCCACTTCTCAAAAATTTCCACTGCTGCTTGGGAAATATCCATTCCTTCTGTACTCTTTACTATTGCAACGACTACCTCTCCCTTGGTCTTTTCCCTTAAATCTAAATTTACATTTACTATATAGTCCCTATCTTCCCTAGAAAGTATTCCAACTTCGTCATAAAAGAAAAATTCCCTACTCTGCTCTGGAATGGTATACCCTGCTAAAAGTAAACTAAGTAGAAGAAACCCTATAGCAAATAATTTTTTCTTCATTTAATCACCTTCTAGAATTTAACTTCAGGTGCCTTTTGTTCCTCTGGAGAAGCTTCAAAATAATTTCTCTGTTCAAATCCCATCATTCCTGCAAATAAATTCATTGGGAATTTTCTAACTGCAAGATTATAGGACTTTACTACTTCGTTGTACCTTTGTCTTTCCGTTGCAATTCTATTTTCTGTGCCTTCTAGTTGAGTTTGTAGATCTAAAAAGTTTTGGTTTGCCTTTAACTCTGGATATGCCTCTACTACTACGTTAATATCTCCTATGGCTCTACTTAGTTCACTATCTGCAGCGGATAATTCCTCTGGAGTTTTTGCATCAACTACCTTATTTCTAGCTTCAATTACCTTGGTAAATGTTTCCTGTTCATGGGTTGCATATCCCTTTACAGTTTCTACAAGGTTTGGAATTAAATCTGCCCTTCTCTTTACTACGTTTTGTACCTGCGCCCATGCTCCATCTACTTCGTTATCCAGTGCAACTAGGGAATTATAATTTTTCGCAAACATTCCCCCTATTAAAATTACAATTACTACTAGAATTAATATGGGTGTAACTTTTTTCATACTATCCTCCTATCCTAATTAATTCCATCTCATCTACGGCAGATTGCACTAAACCATCTACATCTAATGGTTCCTCTACCTTTTCTATTCCTTCAATAGTAGGTTTTAAATTTGGATGTTTTGGTAAAAATACTGTACAACAATCTTCAAAGGGAAGAATACTGGTTTCATAAGTTCCAATTTTTTTCGCTATATCTATTATATCCACCTTATCCATACCGATTAGTGGCCTCATAATCAGTCTATTTGTAATATTATTAGTTACAGTTAGTCCATGTATAGTTTGTGAAGCAACTTGTCCAAGATTTTCCCCTGTTATTATACAGTTGTACTCCTTCTCCTGTGCAATCTTCTCTGCAATTCTCATCATAAATCTACGAGAGATAATAGTCATATCCTCTTGAGGACAATTTTTATTTATCTCCTTTTGAATTGGAAGTAAATTTACGGTGTATAAGTTTATTTTACCCGTATAGGAGGTTAAAATATCACCAAGGTCCACTACCTTCTTCTCTGCACGTTTTGAAGTAAAGGGATATGAATGAAAATGGACTGCATCAATTTCCACTCCCCTCTTTGCCATTAAAAATCCTGCAACGGGAGAATCTATTCCACCAGAAAGTAGTAGTAGTCCTCTGCCATTAGTTCTTCTTGGAAGTCCACCTAGTCCCTGTATTCTTCTTGAATAAATATAGGCGTGCCTTTTTATATCGCAGTATAAAAATACGTCGGGATTGTGTACATCAACTGTAAGGTCTGAATTTTTAAGTACAACTCCCCCAATAAATCTATTTAACTCCATTGATTCCATTGGGTAATTTTTATCTCCCCTTTTTGTATGGGCTTTAAAGGTTTTTACACTACTGTCTAGATATTTTAACTCCTCTAGTACCCCCTCTTTTATGGAATCTAAATCACGACTAACCCTTGTACATGGAGAGATATAAATAATTCCAAAGACATGTCTTATTCTCTCCATAAGTTCTTCCATTTTGTCCTCGTCGCATTCTATATAGATCTTCCCCATGTCCTTGTAGATTCTCTTATATCCAAGTGGCCTCGCTGCCTTTTGAATCTGTCCAATTAATTTATCTACAAAGCTCTTTCGATTTTTTCCCTTTAGTATAACCTCTCCAAGGCTAACGCTTATAACTCTTTCCATTAATTTCCTATAATGCTCCTTATTTCATTTACATACTCTACTAATTTTTCAATAAATTTATCCAAGTCATCCCTAGTAATATCCCTACTAAGGCAAATTCTAATACTGCCCTCCATGGTATTTTCATCTATGCCAAGTTCACTAAGTACATGGGATTTTTTCGTACCATTTGAAGAACATGCAGACCCAGTAGAAATATATATTTCATCTTGCTCAAGATAGTGAAGTAGTACCTCTCCCCTAGTGTTTTTAAAGGAGATATTAATTATTCCTGCCGCTCCATCTTCTGGAGAATTATAGTAGTAGTCCTTAAAATTATCCTCTACTAATTTTTCAAAGTAATTTCGTAGTTCCTCAATATGGTTTAGGTACTCCTCTCCATTTTCATTTAGAATTTTACAAGCCTCGCCAAAGCCAAGAATCCCCGGCATATTTTCCGTACCGCTTCTTAAATTTTTCTCCTGACCACCGCCAATAAATAGTGGGTCAATTTGTACTCCGTCCTTAATATATAGTGCGCCAATTCCCTTAGGTCCATGAATTTTATGGGAAGAAATAGTATAGGCACTAACTCCAAGTTTTTTAACATCTATTGGAATTTTACCAATCCCCTGCACTCCATCAACATGAATTGGAACAGTCCTATTTAATTTTCTAACGCCCTTTACAATTTCCTCAATATTGTTAATAGTACCAAGTTCATTATTTACATGGAAAAGACTAATTAATGCCGTACTATCATCTACTAGGGCATAGAGCTCTTTGGGATTAATCTTTCCATGTCTATCCACTGGCAATATTTCAAGAGTAAAGTCCTTGTAGGATTTAAGTTGTTCAAGTACAGAAGGGTGTTCAATGGAAGTAGTAATAATTTTCTTCCCCTTAGACCTTGCCAAAAGTCCTCTTATGGCTAGAGTATTCCCTTCAGTTCCACCAGAGGTAAAGAAAATTTCCTCCGGTCTTGCATTTATTAACTTTGCAACTTCCCTTCGAGCATACTCTCTTGCATTTTCTGCATTTAAACCTAAATTATGAAGGGAAGAGGGATTTCCAAAGTCGTATTTTAAAGATTCTATTATTTTTTCAACTACCCTTTCGTCAGGTTTAGTAGTTGAACAATTATCTAAGTAAATCATTTTATCACCGTTTAAATAATACCATATTAACCTACCTTGTGTATAATAGGAATTATGAAAGTACTAAGTTATAAATATAAAGACATAGAAAAAAAATTAAATAGGGACGAATTTTTACTGGATATAGAAACTACGGGACTATCTAGGGAGTACGCAAGGATATATATAATCGGCGTAACCTACTACGATTTTTTTAACGAGGAATATATTTCTATACAGTACTTTGGAGAAAATCCAGAGGAAGAGGAAATATTGTTAAAGAAATTTGTAGAGGACTTTAAAAATTTTAAAAGGGTAATTACATTTAATGGAGATTCATTTGATCTGCCCTTCTTAAAATTTAGAGGAAATGTTTATGGAATAGAGCTTCCAAAATTTGAAACCCTAGATATTTATAGGTATATACGAAGGGAAAAAAATGTATTGGAGCTAAAAAATTACAAGCTAAAGACATTAGAGGAGTACCTTGGAATATTTAGAGAGGATAAAATTTCAGGTAAGGAGGCAATAGAACTCTACTATAGCTACGTTGAAAATGGAATAGGACTAAAAGAAATACTATTACACAACGAGGAGGACCTTATAAATATGGTAAGGGTATTGGAGATTTTTAATGTAGTTCGAGAAAAAAAGACTATTTATTTAGGCAGTACCTATGAAATAAAAAATTATACCGCCGGCGAAATACTAAGGGTAGATGGAATTACAAGTAATTCTCTCTCAATAGATAATTGGAATATGGACTATACCTTTAGACAAAATAAAAATGAATTTAATTTAGAAGTGGTACTCCAAGAGGGAATATACCCAGATGGAAAATCCATCTACTATTTAGAAAGTAGTGAAAAAGAAAATACAAGTGAATTAAAAACACCAAAGGGATTAGTACCTCTCTCCCATGGGAAAGAGATATATTTTAAAAATGTGTACAAGGTTGCAAAATACTATATAGAAAAATCATTAGAGGAAATTTAATACCTTTGATATTAAATGTATTAATATATCCTCTTACAAAACCTATTAATTATTAACAACCAGTTTAAAATATTCATTCACTTTCCCAAAATAAAAAATTTGTACTCGTAATAATATTTCCCTCCCACGCTGTTTTCGAGGTGAAGGCGTTAAAAAAATTCCATGTTTGAGTCCGTAGGACGAGTTTGGAATTTTTAGCCTTTGCCGAGAAAACTTTCCTTCAGTAAGCGAGAGGGGTTAGGAGGGGTGAAGGGGGACCAGGGGAGGAACTGCGCTATTTCTCCCCTGGTCCCCCTTCATTTAATAAAAAAGTATTTTTATAGCATATCTTTTTTTTCAAAACCTATCATCCCACATCACACTCCAAACTCCACTTCCCAATTATTACAATTTCATAATATTTTCTTCTAATTCCTTGAGAAAGTTATTTCTCTGTACTATTCTTTACAGAGGAGGTAATTATGAAGAAAAAAATAATGGTACTACTACTTATGATTCTTTGCATAAGTAATAAAGTGCAGGCAATAGATTTAAATGAAACATTCACAGAGCCAATTGCGCCGGGGCTTAGTCGTCATGTATATACTGTAAAGGGTACAACATCATCTGCATATATTTCTGTATTAAAGGTGGATTTAAACAACCCAAATTTAAAAATAGATTTAATTGCCGGAGAGGGAAAGTACAACAATAAGGCGACAGTTTCAAAAATGGCAGCTAACACCAATGCAACTGCAATGGTAAATGGAGATTTTTTCAATATGGCGCTGGAAGGAACTCCCGAAGGTCCTTCAATAGTACATGGAAAAGTACAAACATCTCCCTGTGTAATGACAGATGTATATTCCCTTGGGATAGATGAAAATAATACTGCTTCAATTTTACAAATAGGATTTGAAGGAAGTGTAACTGCCCCAAATGGAGCAAGTTTTAAATTAGACGGATTAAATAAAAGTTACTACTGGTACGAGCCAGATAAACAGTATTCCCACCAAGACAAACTTCAACTGTATAATGACTTTTGGGCAGCAAAGACTAGAGGAGATAAAAAGAATTCTGAAATTCTACTTTCAAACGACGGAACAGTAGAGGAAATTTCAGAGGGTAAAAATTTTCCATACCCTGTTCCAGATGGAAAGAGTATACTCCAAGCAGATGGCAAGGCTTATGAATTTATTAAGAACAATGTACAAGTTGGACAGAAGTTAAATGTTCAGTACAACCTTACACCTAGAACAAACTTTAAATTTTTAGTAGGTGGCCATGCACTTTTAGTAGACAATGGAGCAAAGGTAAAGTACACCAAGGACATAAATGTACTTGGAGGAGTACGTGCAAGAACTGCCGCAGGAATTACTCAGGATGGAAAAACTCTCTACATAGTTTCAGGAGAGGGTAGGACAAAAAGATCAACAGGTATGACACTAGATGCCCTTTCAGAAGTAATGGTAGGACTGGGAGCATATAGGGCAGTAAATTTAGACGGTGGAGGTTCAACAGCACAAGTAGTAAAAAATCTTGGAGAGATAAATCAAACAAGAGTAATAGATCCAGAAGGACAAAAGGCTGAGCGAAAAGTAGTAAATGGAATAGGATTTTATAATATTGCTCCAGTAACAGGAAATATTTCTGGAGTAAAGATGAAGGGTCCAAGTACATTATTAATAGGTCAAACGGGAGACTTTGGAATAAAAGGAGCCTACGACGATAATCTTCACCCAATAGATTTAAATACTATAGGCTATTCCATGGGAGATATTTCATCAGATGTACAGGGAATATGGAATTCATACTACTATATGCCATTAACACCAGGTAGTGTTGAAGTAATACTTACAACTAGTACAGGAGTATCAACGTCGAAACAAGTACAGGTACTTGGAGAAGAGGGAATGAAAACTCTAATCCTTAGTACAGAAAATAGACGAGTTGCTCCAGGAAGTACAATACAGTATAAATTAATAGCGAAGAATAATTCTGGAGAAAAGGTAGAAATATCTCCAAGGGTATCAAATTTTACCATTGAAGGATTTACAGGAGTAGCCGATTCACAAACAGGAACAGTAGTAGTAGAAAACCTAAATGGACTTAGAATAGGAACAGTAAAGGCGACAATAGGTTCAAAAGTAGCAGAAGAAAAGATTTTCGACATAAACTCTCGCGTAATGGAACTAAAAATTGGCGACAAAAACTATTCCCTAGATGGACAGAAATCAAAAATGGACGTAAGCCCATTTATACAAAATGATCGCACCATGGTACCAATAAGATTTATACTAGAGGGATTTAGCGGCGAAGTAAACTGGGACGATGAAAATAAAATTGTTACAATCGTCTATAATGGAAATACTATTGAACTGCCAATAGGAGCAAGTACAGTAAGTGTAAATGGAGAGAATAGAGAACTAGATTCACCAGCAGTAATAAATGGAGATAGAACCTTTGTACCAATAAGATTTATTATGGAGAACTGTGGAATGGAAGTAGACTATATCCACGAAGGACAACAGGTATTTATTGCAGGAGATAAAATAGTTGTACCACCAGTAGAGCCAGTAGCACCAGTTGAAAATGTTGAAAATGTTCAAGGTGTAGAAGATATTCAAGAAGAAGTACAAAATTAATATAGGTCGGGCGAAATGCCTGACCTATTTTTATTTTGTAGTTATAATTTTTCAAGTCATATTTTTCCCAAACAAAAAATTTCCTAAATTGGCAATGCCATTTTAGAAAAGTTTAATTTTTTCTATTGCAATCTTGGTATAATTATATTAGGTGATATTATGACTTTTCCAAATAATTTAGATGAACTAATGGAATTTTTTAATATTAAAAATATTGACCTTGCTAATCGTTCTGGTATTTCCCAGGCGTATATTAGTAAACTTCGTAGAGGTCTACGTGTTCCTAAAAATAATAGCGATGCCTACGGAAAAATCTATATGGCTCTTCTTGAAATTCTTTCTGAGGATGAGATTGCCTCAATGGAATTTTTAGAATCTCTCTCTTCTTTTAAAGTGTGGATCTATAGAGATGTTAATTCCATCTCTGGGAAGTTTGTTGAGCGTTTAAATTTACTTATTGAATTTTTTGGAGTAAGGAACAGCGAAATTGCCAAGGGTATTAATGTGGACCCTTCCATTATTAGCAGGTATCGTACTGGCGCAAGATTACCTTCTATAAATAATATTAACATTAATAATTTAGCAGAGTTTTTTGCAAAATTAATAGTTGAATCTAGTGGGGTTAAAGATTTTGAATCTTCCTTTGGTATTGTATTAAGGGATCAGTATTCTGTCGAGTATATAAAAAAGAAAATTTATGAGTACCTTGTTGACTATGGCGAGAGTATTTCATTTTTAAACAGTATCTTTGAAAAGGTTAATAGCTTCAATTCTGAAGAATTTGATCCTTCTTCTGTTCTTAAAGCCATTGAACAAGTTCATGTTCCTAAAAATGAAACCATTAAGAGAAAAGGGTTAGATGGTTTAAGGGAATTGGTTATAAAATTTCTATGCCTTGTTGCCAGTTCTGAGTCTAAACAACTTTTAAAGCTTTTTTCCAACCAGAGTATGGAGTGGTTGACTGAAGATAGGGAATTTTTTAATACTTGGAAGATGTTAATGTGTATTGTTTTAACTAGGGGACATAGGATTAAAATTATCCACTATTTTTCTAGACCTAATGATGAAATTATCAATGCTATTGAAGGGTGGATTCCTCTTCATATTATTGGGAATATTGAAAGCTATTCCTCTACAAGTTTACCATTAAGTATGTTTTCAAATACCCTTTTTATATGTTCTAATAATTTTCTTGTTATGGGCTCAACGATTATTGGTCTTGAAGATTCTACTGAATACTATTTTTCTAGGGATAAACACATAGTTGAAAGTAGTGAAAGTGCTTTTGACGAGCTAATCTTAAATGGAGACAAGGTTTTAGATTCTATACCTATTAATTCTTATTTTGAATTAATTCATCTTATTAAATCATCTGTTGAAAAGACTAGAGCTTCTAAAACTTACTATATTCACAATAAACCCCCCTATTGGAATTTAAGTGATGAAAATATTTTTAAGATTATTGAAAAAAATGGATTAAATGAAATTGAGTCAGAAAAATTAAAAAGTTACTTCACCATTCGAAGGGAAACTTACCAAAGTTTATTAAAGAATAGGATGGTAATTGACTGTTTTTACATTAATGAGGATTATAAAAAACCTGATTTTATTGAAAATATATATTTTTCAGAAAGTAGTAATCTTACCTATGAAGCTGATGATTATTGTGCACAGTTACAGGGAATTAAAGATGCTCTACTCACCTACGAAAACTATGGCGTAATAATTTTAAGAGATCAGATTTTTAAAAATATTGATATTATTGAAGTTGAAGGTGAGACAATTTTTATTGTAAAGGTCAATCATCCTATTTCTGTTTTACAGTATAGCAATAGAACTGTTGTAGATAAATTTAATTACTATAGAGATTTTAGATTTAAAAATTCATTAAATAGCTGGGACAATTTTGAAGAAGTAATAGATTTGTTGTCCTGCTAAAATTTATTTGTAAACTGTCATGGGAGATAGATTAATTTTTAGGAGTGTTCTCCCCAATAGCTATAACTGAGGGGCGGCTTCTCCCACCGCCCCTAAATGGTATTTTAATTTTTTCTTTTTAAACTGGTGGCATTACATAATCTGGCAATGGATTTACATATTCTTCTCCCCTTGTACTTATAACAAATTCCTTTGCCTCTTCTATTGCATCAGGGTCTTTTAGTGTATTTATTGCTGAAATTGTAAGTACCTCTATTGCCTTTAGTAGTCCTTTATTTGATATAGAGCTTTTTGACTGACTTACTATTTGCCATGTGTGACCTGGTGTACCGTAGGTCTCTGTTGCAATATTTATATTTAATGTTGGACATTCGTAACATACATTTCCTACGTCTGTTGACCCTGTTTCATATTCCTTTAAATTTACAAACTCCTCTACTCCACTGTGTAATGGCTTTTCTAAAATTCTATCTGACAGAAATTGATCCATCGCACTTTCTTGTGCAACTTCCTTTGCGTCATCATCTAGGGAATTAAATATTTCCCTTGCAAATTTATAATCCTCTTCACTCCAATTTGGCGCACCTGCTTCTTCTAGTACCTTATCTGCAATTTTTCCCAGTACTGGATTTGGTATATAGTCCATAAATATTGACTTGATTTCAAATTTCACCTGAGTTTCCGTCATCATTGCCGCTCCCTTGGCACACTTTACTACTCGCTCAAATAGTTTTTTAAGGCCCTCATAATTTGGACTCCTTACCTCATACTTTATTACTGCCCTGTCCTGTACTACATTTGCCGCAGTTCCACCTGCATCTAAATACGCGTAGTGTATCCTCTCCTTTTCTCCCATATGCTCTCTAAGAAAATTACTTCCTATATTCATTATCTCTGCTGCGTCTAGGGCACTTCTTCCAAGCCATGGTGTACTTCCTGCGTGGGAGGTCTTTCCCGTAAATGTAAAGTATGCACTCATTAGGGCTATATTTCTCTTAGACTGTACTCTATTTACTGTTGAAGGGTGCCATGTATAGACAAAGTCCACGTCTTTAAAGTAGCCGTCCCTCGCCATAAATATCTTCGCCCCTTCTCCTTCCTCTGCGGCGCAGCCAAAGTATTTTAACGTACCCTCTATATTATTTTTCTCCATGTATTTTTTTAATGCTATTGTAGCTCCTAGAGATCCACTTCCAAGTAGATTATGTCCACAGCCATGTCCCGGATTATTTTCTACTATGGGAGACTTTGTAGAGATACCGGAAGCTTGGCTAAGTCCGTCTAGGGCATCGTACTCTCCTAAAAATCCAAATACTGGTTTTCCACTTCCATAGCTTCCTATAAAGGCTGTGTCTATTCCACTTACCCCTCGTTCTACTGTAAATCCCTCTTTTTCTAACTCATCTATTAATAATTCTGCTGACCTATATTCTTCAAAGGGTAGCTCTGCAAGTTCCCAAATCCTATCTGATATTTCTATAAATCTACTTCCCTCTTCCTCTATAAACTTTTTTATAAATTCCATTAGATCACCTTTGAAAGAAATTCTCTAGTTCTTTTACTCTTTGGACGATTAAATATTTCATCTGGTGTTCCACTTTCCTCTATTACTCCCCCGTCCATAAATAGTACTTTGTCACTTACTTCTCTGGCAAATCCCATTTCGTGAGTTACGATTACTATAGTCATTCCAGAATTTGCAAGGCTTTTTATTACACTTAGTACTTCCTTTACCATCTCTGGATCTAGGGCAGAAGTTGGCTCGTCAAATAACATTACATCTGGATCCATGGCAAGGGCTCTTATTATTGCAAGTCTTTGTTTTTGCCCTCCACTTAATCTTGTTGGATAGCAGTCCTTTTTATCAAGTAGTCCCACTGTATCTAGTAGTTTACATGCTCTTTCTTCTGCTTCCTTCTTTGAAAATCCTTTCTCTAATACTGGGGCTAGAGTTATATTTTCTAGTACTGTCATATGTGGAAATACGTTAAATAGTTGAAACACCATTCCTATTCTCTGTCTTAATTTATTTAAATTACCAGATTTTATATTTAGCTTTTCTCCTTCAAAATAAATATCTCCAGAAGTTGGTACCTCTAACATATTTAAACATCTTAGAAAAGTACTCTTTCCACTTCCACTTGGTCCTATTATTGAAACTACTTCTCCTTCACGAATAGTTTCATCTATTCCCTTTAGTACCTTTAAATTATTGTAGTCCTTATTTAAATTTTCTATCTTTAAAATTTCTCTAGCCATTTGCCATTAATCTCCTCTCGAAAATGCTAAGTCCCTTAGTTAGGACAACTGTAATTAGTAAGTATATTATCCCTGCAATTAGTATTGAGGGTATTGCTAAAAATGATGCCGATTGTACCGTCTTATATGAGGTTGTAAGTTCGTTTATAAAAAATATTGATGCTAGGGATGTCTGTTTTATCATTGAGATATATTCGTTCCCTAGAGCCGGTAGAATACTCTTTATTGCCTGGGGTAGTACTATCTTTCTAAAAATATTTACCGATTTTAATCCCAAGCTCTTTGCCGCTTCTATTTGTCCCCTATCTATTGATTGAATTCCTGCACGAATTATCTCTGCTACATAGGAGCTGGCATTTATTATAAGTGCCACAACTATACAAGCTGTGTCTGATAATTCTATGGGAAGAATTTTTGGAAGTAGTAGCCAAAAAAAGTAAAGCTGTAAAAGTATTGGAGTTCCTCTTAAAATTCCCAAGTACACTCTTACAAAGTAGTCAAATGCCTTTACCTTTGATAGCTTCATTAGAGCAAGTATTGTACCTAGTATTGTTGCGAAAAACACAGTTACTAGGGATAGACTTAATGTTCCAATTAATCCCTCTAAATATACATAGTTGTATTTATTCCATAGTTCAATTACTTTACTCATACTATAATCCTAAACTCTTTGCATACTCCGAATACTCTTGGTACCATTTTTCATAGGTTCCATCTTCTACAATCTCTGCAATAATTTCATTTACCTTTGCAGTAAGTTCGTCCTCTCCCTTTGGCATTCCTATTCTATTTCCATCGTATTCCCTTGGAAGTTCAAATCTAAAATCCTCTACAATCATAAGATTTGCCTCTGGGTTTGCTTCAATATAAAGACTTGCCATATTTTTAGAAACTATTGCAACGTCTGCCTTATTTTCCTGTACCATTAAAAATCCATCTGTTGTTGCAGAAACCTTTTTAAACTCCTTGTACTCTGGTACCTGTTCATTTACAAACATCTCTTGAAGTGAACCAGACTGTGCAACTACTACCATATCCTTTAAATCCTCTGGAGTTTTTATTTTATCCTTATCTTCTGCTCTTATCATCATACCGTGGCCAGTACCCTCAGTTGAGTAGTAGTAGCCTTCACTTAAATTCATAGCCTCTGCCCTCTCTGGAGTGTATGCCAACATGGAAATTGCCATATCGTATTTTCCCTCTGCTACTCCACTAAGAACTGCTCCAAATTCCAGTGGAACGATTTTTAATTCCACTCCAAGTTTTTCTGCAATATACTTTGCAAGTTCAATATCTGAACCTTGGTACTGTTCATCTCCAGATTTTGAAGGGTCGATAAATTCTCCCGGTGCAAAGTATGGTTCCGTTGCAACTTCTATGTATCCCCTCTCTAAAATTTCATCTAGCCTATTTTTACTTGATCCTCCAGAGCCACCACAGCCTGTAAGTAAAATTAACATTAGTCCTATTGCAATAATCTTCTTCATCTTCTTTCCTCCATTCATATAATAAAAAAACTCGCCCTAATAAAAGGACGAGTAAACGTGGTTCCACCTTTTTTCATTGCACCCTCGCAGGTACAACCTCTAAGTATAAACTTAAGCTTTAACGAGCAACCGTAATGGGCTATTATAAATTTCTCACCCATTGCAACAAAGATGTGTTCAAGTAAACTATCTATGGATTTTCACCAGCCATCCACTCTCTAAAAGAATTACCTACTCTACTATTTCTTTTTAACGCTTTACCATATTAAACTGTTACTAATATAACACTAAGTTTAAAAATTGTAAAGCCTTATTTTTAATTTATTTTCTTTTTAGAGAACCTAAAATTCCCCTGCCAATTTCTCTGCCAATAGTTCTAGTAATTGTACCTAACATGGAATCAATTCCCTTGTTGACGTACTTCATCTTCTCCTTCTTTTCGCGCTCTAATTCCTTACGAAGTTTTTCCTCCTCCTTGCGAAGCTTCTCCTCTTCCTTTTCCCGTACCTTTCTCTCCTCTTCAAGACGTTTTTCCTCTTCAAGACGTTTTTCTTCCTCTTCTCTAATTGCAATTTTCGCCTCAAGAATTTCATAGGCACTCTCTCTGTCAACAGAGTCCTTGTATTTTAAATAGAGTGGAGAATTTTTTACAATATAGTCAATGTCAGCGCCACTAAGTACATCGAAAGAACTCTTTGGTGGTCTAATAGTAACCTTATCCACCATAGTAGGAATACCATCTTCGTCAAGGGTAGAAATTATTGCAACACCTGTACTTAAATTTAGTATCTCCTCTTTAGTATCAAATTCAGGATCTTCTCTTAGTGTTTCAGAAATTTCCTTTACCGCCTTTGCCTCCTTTGGAGAAAAAGCACGAAGCTGGTGAATAATTTTAGTACCTAGTTGTGAAGAAATAGTATCTGGAATATCCAGTGGGTTTTGGGTAATAAAGAATATTCCCACTCCCTTTGATCTTATTAATCTTACAACAGTAGTAATTTTTTCCATTAGTGTTTTGGAAATATTGTTAAAGAGTAGGTGTGCCTCGTCAAAGAAAAATACCATTGTAGGAATTTTGGGATTTCCAACTTCTGGAAGATTTTCAAATAACTCTGAAAATAAATAGATTAGAAAAATACTGTATAGCCTTGGTTTATTAATTAGCCTACTGCTATTTAAAATATTAATATATCCATTTCCATCTTCGTCCTTTAAAATCAAATCCCTTACTTCAATTGAAGGTTCTCCAAAAAATACATCCGCTCCCTCTTCTTCAAGGACAAGTAATCTTCTTCTAATTGCAGAAATTGAAGATGCAGTAATATTTCCATACTTCTTTGAAAGCTCCTGTGAATTTTCCTGTAAGTATGAAAGCATGGAATTTAAGTCCTTTAAATCTAAAAGCAACATTCCCTCGTCATCACATACTCTAAATAGAATATTAATAATTCCCTCTTGGGTTTCATTTAATTCAAGGACTTGTGAAAGAAGTAATGGCCCCAATTCAGATATGGAAATTCTAAGAGGAATACCCTTCTGCTCGTAAATATCCCAAATATTAATAGGGTAGTTTCTAAATTCAAAGTCATCAACGCCTATTGCACTTAATCTCTTTTCAATCTTTTCGTTACTACTTCCTATCTTTGCAAGATTACTAAGATCCCCCTTTACATCTGCAACAAAACTAGGTACACCAATTTCAGAAAGTTCTTCACACAGTACCTTTAGGGTAACGGTTTTACCACTTCCAGTTGCACCAGAAATAACACCGTGTTGATTTATTTTATCTTCTCTAATATAGAATTTTTCATTTCCACTTCCTAAAAACATAAATCTACCTCCAGTGATTTTATACCCATAGAAATAATTTTGAATTTTATATTTAACATTCAAATATTGGAAATAACAAACTTTAATATTACAATGGGCATACACTTTCCTAATTGTAATAATATTCTCGTACAAAAACTTTAGTAGGGGTCGGTGTATTGGCAATACAGGATACATTTGTAATAATTCACGGACACAAAAATACCAGAGGGATAATTTCCTCTGGTATTTTTATTTTTAACTACTTTAATTCCTGTACATATTTTACTGCAGATTCTCCAGCAGATTTTCCAAATACGTGAATATCAACTAGGGCATTTCCACCAAGTCTATTTGCGCCGTGGATTCCTCCAGTTACTTCTCCAGCAGCAAATAATCCTGGAACAATCTCTCCATTTTTATCAAGTACATGATTTTCTAGGTCGATTTTAATTCCACCCATTGTATGGTGAACAGTAGGAACTCTTACTGAAGCATAGTATGGAGCAGTAACAGGTCCACCAAAAAGAGTTCTACCAAAATCCGGGTCGTTTTTAGCTTCAACATAGGAGTTGAATTTATCGTGAGTTTCCTTTAAAGTTGC
>CAYFUL010000008.1:0-10448 GCA_964346375.1 uncultured Peptoniphilaceae bacterium | reverse complement strand
ATAGTGTCTGCTCTAAAAATTACTCCCTTGCTAACTAAATCCTCTACATTATCTCCCCAAATATTAAGTCCATCTTCTGTACCAACTTCAACTTTGTCATTACTTCCTGTAATAACGTAGCTTAAACTATCCTCTTGTGCAAGAAGTGCCGCTGTCATAACGTCACGACGACCGTCCTCTGCCATAAATCTCTTACCATCTTTATTTACTTGGTAGTAGTGTTCTACACCAGCGCCTCCCATCCAACCATTTAGTCCACCGTCAGCAGGGTTTCCAAGTGGTAGAGATTGAATATATTCCATTCCAACTAAATCAGCATTTACAGCCTCTGCCATTTTAATACCATCTCCAGTAATTGCTGGAGAGTTAGTTGTAGGAAGATCATCGCTTAGAGTAGGAACATAGCTTTTTCTCATCTCTTTATTTGCAGAGAATCCACCAGTAGCAAGAATAACTACCTTGGATTTAATCTCCATAGGAGCGCCGTTACTAGTACCTTTAATTCCAACTACTTTATTGTCCTCAACAATTAACTCCTCTGCAGGAGAGTTGTAGAGAATTTGAACTCCAAGTTTTTCTGCTGTCTTTTGTCCTGCGTCAATATAGTCCTTACCAGCAGAATTTAATGGCAAGTGAGCCCTTTGCCATAGTCCACCGGGAACAGTTGAAATATCATCTGTCCATACAACTCCGTTACCAGCCATCCACTCACTAGTTTCTAGTGAACCATCAACTAATTTTTCAATAAAAGCTAAATCACCAACATAATCTCCACCATCATAGGTTTGTAATTTATGAAGAGCTCTAGAGTCAAATAGATAGTCCTTACTACCAGCTTCATACTCTTTAATTTCAGCAGCAAGTTCGTCCATTAACTCTTGGTGACGAGGACTTTTAGCCTCTTTTTTAGTAAGCTCCATAATTTTATTCATACTATTTTCATCAGCAGGTGGAACATTTTTTTGTCTATCTCTATCAACTGCATTATAAGGTCCGCCGGCACGAATAGTATTTCCACCAAGGGCAGAAGTCTTTTCAACAAGGATAACCTTTAATCCACCTTGAGCAGCAGAAACAGCAGCAGAAAGTCCTGCGCCACCGCCCCCAACTACTACAACATTAGTCTCTTCATTTACAGGCTCTCCAACTTTTTCAGAAACCTCTACATTTTTTAACGCCTCAGCATCTCCACCAGCTTATACAACAGCATCCTCTACTGCCTTTAGTATAGCTTCAGAAGAAATAGTTGCACCACTAACTGCTTCAATTCCTAGAGATTGATTTTCTACAATTGCAGCAGGAATTTGTTCAACAGCATTAGATCCAATTCCATCAGTTTCAGAATTTTCAAGAACCTCAACTTTTTCAATCTTATCCTCTGTAAAAGTAGTTGCAACTTTTATCTTGCCACCAAATCCATCAACTTCAACTTCATATGTACCAGGTTTGTATGCACGGTTGTAGCTTCCTTTGAATTTCCTCCTTGCCCACCACAGGCAGAAAGAATAAACGAGAAAGCCAAAATCATAGCAATAATTTTAAAATGTTTCTTCATTTTTTTCTCCTTTCTCTATGTAAAAATATGCAATATCCCATAATATTACTGTAACAATTTTCTATAGTATTTTGGATATTTTATTGTGTAAAATAAATGAAAAAAGGGAGGTTAACCTCCCAGATTCTTAGATTATTAATTTACAACTTAGTAAAATATTTTCTCTATTAAACTATATATTTAGATATTCCTTTAATGCTGCTTGAAGAATTTGTGAATAATTTACTTCTTCTTCCTCTGCTAAATCATTTAACCATTTTGGAATGGTAAGGGTCTTTTTTACAGATTTACTTTCAACTCTTTCTCTAACAAGAGGCATCCACACTTCAATATAGCTAATAGATTCATTGTCCTTTGTTTTAATAAAGGTTGTAGTAGGATCTGGAATTTCTATACCCAACTTTTCTCTCTCATATAGTACAAGACCTAGTACATCCTTTGCATTACTTATTGCCTCTTTAAAATCTTTACCGTCTGTAAAACACTCCTCTAAATTGGGGAAATTTACATAGAATGTATCATCTTCATTGGAATAGCTAATAATACATGGAAAAATATATTTATCTTGCATTAAAACACCCCTTTAAAATAAAAGTTATGGGACTAAAATTTTAGCCCCGTTATTCTCTCAATATTGGTTACTGTACCAGCTGGAATATCCTTTTCAGTGCACTTAACAGGACAAATTTTACCATTTTTAATATAAATTTCATGGGAACCAGTGGTATGGTCTAAAACCCAACCATTTTTTATAAGAGCTTTTACAACTTTTCTGTAAGGCTTTGTTTTGGTCATAAACAGTACCTCCTTACACTTTTATTCTATACGTATTTTTAGTACGTGTCAATAACACTTCTTAAAATTAAAAAAGGGCATGAAAAAAACCTCCAAAATTTTGGAGGTTAATGTCTTTTCTAAAGCTATAAATATTATCTCTTTGAGAACTGTGGTGCACGTCTTGCTTTCTTTAAACCGTACTTCTTTCTTTCTTTCATTCTTGCATCTCTAGTTAAGAATCCAGCTTTTTTAAGAATTGGTCTTAATTCTTCGTCAGCTTCAATAAGAGCTCTTGAAATACCATGTCTAATTGCACCTGCTTGTCCTGTAAATCCGCCGCCTATTACTTTTACAATAACGTCAAATTTGCCGTCCATATCTGTAAGAGCTAGTGGAGATTTAGCTACAGTTCTTAGGGTTTCGAAATTAAAATATTCTTCTATATCTCTACCATTGATGATAAATTTTCCATTTCCTGGTAGTAATCTAACAGTTGCGATGGAAGTCTTTCTTCTTCCTGTACCTCTATATTGATTATCCAAATTTCTCCCCCCTTTTATATTTCGTATACTTCAGGCATTTGAGCAGCGTGTGGATGCTCGCTTCCTGCATATACTTTTAACTTAGTGTACATCTTTCTTCCTAGTCTATTTTTTGGAAGCATACCCTTTACTGCACGCTCAATAATAAACTCAGGTTTCTTTTGAAGTAAATCTTTATAAGCTACTTCTCTTCTTCCTCCTGGATATCCAGTATGGTAAGCGTAGTTTTTATCTTGCCATTTGTTTCCAGTTAACTTTACTTTATCTGCGTTAATAACTATTACAAAATCACCAGTATCTACATGTGGAGTGTAAATTGGTTTATTCTTTCCTCTAAGTATGTTTGCTACTTCTGAAGCAAGTCTGCCAAGTACCTTGCCCTCTGCATCAATTACATACCATTTTCTATCTACTTCATTGGCTTTTGCCATAAAACTTTTCAATGGACTTCCTCCTAGTTTAAAAATTTTCCGGGGCTTTTTAAACACTTAAAACATTGTAATATAGGTCTCTTTTAATGTCAAGGAAAAAAATTGATTTAATATATTTTCTTACATTTTCCTGTTATAATTATTCTAGGAGTGAATTTAATGAAACAAATACTAAATAATTTACTTTTTAAAGGAATTACAGAAGAAGAACTTCCAAAGATCCTAGAAGTTCTTGAAGGCGTTGTAAAAAAATATAAAAAGGACGAAGTTATTATTACCCAAGGAGATCCCATTCGTGGATTTTATATAGTACTTTCGGGAAGTATTCGCGTTGTAAAATATGATATTCTTGGAAATATGAATATAATTAATTTTTTAAACCCACCTGATCTTTTTGGAGAGGCTTTTTACGAGGCAGACCTTGTAAATTTTCCAATCTCTGCCATGGCAAATACTGATTGTGAAGTTTTACTACTTAAATTTAATAATATCTATGCTATGGAAGATAGTAAAGTTAAATCTCAACTTCTATCCAATTTAATTTTTATACTGTCTAAGAAAAATATCTTCCTTAGAAATAAATTGGATATAAAAAATCTACCAACTATTCGCGAAAAGATCCTATTCTATTTACAGGACAGACAAACTACTTGTAGTGGAAAGTATTTTGAAATTGACTTTAATATTACAGAGTTTGCAAATTTTTTAGGAGTAAATAGATCGTCCCTTTCAAGGGAACTTTCAAAGATGAAGAAGGAAGGCATTTTAGACTACGATAAAAAGACATATAAATTACAGAGTATAGATGAATAGAAAATGGACAGAGCTTTTCTGTCCATTTTTTCCGTTATGTTGTAGTATTAAATCAAATTTTTAAAACACATAGTCATTATGAAAAGATCAAGAGGAATTTTTGACCCTTTGATTTGGTTATGCCAAAATCAAGTTACAGATACTGTGAAATATTAAAATGAAAATTTTTGCATCTTTTAATATCTAAAATAATATATCAGCTCACAACCTAGCAGAAGAAGCTGATGTACAAATTTGCATAATATTAAATGAAGATGCATCTCCATACATTGTATATGCGGTGCAAATGAACAAAGATGATTGTGAATTGAAAGTAAGTAACAAAAAATGTAGACTTTATATCAAACTATAATTTAATAGGTGATAAAATATTAACGGATATTTAGTGAGTAATTTAACAAAATATTTTAGTGGGACATTAGTTCTTAAAGATATTTCTTTCTCACTTCCTAATGGAACAATAACTGGAATTATTGGTAAAAATGGCGCAGGGAAAACTACTATAATAAAGTGCATCACTTCTTTTTATGATGACTATGTAGGAGAAATATTATTAGTAAATGGTAACAACCAGCGATTATTAAGTATAAATGACATAGCCTATGTACCAGACAAGCCAGTTTATTATGAAGAACTAAATCTAGATGAACATCTAAAATTTATATCAGCAATGAATAATACTCAGTTTGAAGTTGATAGCTTAATAGATAGATTCTCGTTAAAAGAGTATTTAAATAAATTTCCTCACGAATTATCAAAAGGAACTTTACAAAGAATGCAAATTTGCTTAGCTATATTGCGAAATGCAGATTTAATTATTGCTGATGAACCTTTTGATGGACTTGATCCTTTGCAAGTACAAATTTTAAAAAATGAATTTCTAAAATTAAAAGAATTAGGCAAGACAATACTTGTTTCTTCTCACCAACTGGATTTAATTCAAAAAATTTGTGATCGGTATGTTATTATAGACTCTGGGAAAGTAGTGTATGGGATATATTCTAACTATATACTGGTATTCATAATTTTTGTTGCATTTTTTATTGATATTGTAAACAATCAAATTTTTTTGAAATGTCATCATGCAGACATATATTATTTAATACCTAAACATTTTAAAGAAAAGATAGTCTGTTTACTCTTGAAAAGAAGATTATTAAATTTATTGTTTTCGATTTTATTGAATTTTTTGCTATTTTATCGAGATATAAATATTTTAAGGGTCATATTATTATGGTCAAGTTTAAATTTATCAAACTATAATAATTTTTTAAGTATAATAAATTATATCGCTATATATTTTTTATAATTATATCCAACGTAATAGTAATTTCATTATATTTCAAAGTGCCAAAACTTCAGTTGTTTCTTACCTTGTTTTTGCTATTTACAGATATTTCTATAATGAAAGTATGTATAAATATTCAACTACCTAAAGAAAAATACTATAGAGATATGCTAATTTACCATCGTATTCAAAATGCTGCAAGGCAAAACAATTATATAGAAATGCAAAAAATAAATATGGAATATAGTGCGTTAAGAGTTAGAGATATAACTTACTTTAGGGAAATAAAATATGACAATGCCCTATTTGATACAATTCTCCTTTCAATTAGAAGAACTGACTTAAAGTTTATTTTAGGTACACTATTAATATACTCATTGGGATTACTTTTATTAAATAAATTTGCACCAAACTCTTATATGAATGGTTTTTTATTTGTTATATCTTTAGTGAATGTTCATCAATTAATCTCTAAACACATAAATAATATAGAGTATAAACATAAGAATGGTATTTATTTAAACTATTCAGAATTCAAGAAGTTGAGAGAGTATTTTAAAATTCAACTAATTTTTTATGGGTTAATTTATTTTATTGTTTATATTATTTGTAATGTTAGTTTTCCTGTGGTAATTATTTTAATGATCATATTTTGTTTAGTAGATAATATTTTGAGATTATTTCAGTCAAACGAGCAATTTCGTAGGATGATAATAATTTTTTTTGCATTGGTAACAGCATATATATTATTTAGGTAATTCTATGAAAAAATAGGATATATTAAAAAGTTCAAGTCAGATATTTATATGTCCGTGTTTTAATACGAATATGCTCCGTTATACCGATATTCAATCCCCTCGGGTCGGGCGAGGACGCCCGACACCCTACCTAAGATATAAAAATCGGGGACGACCGAACCCCTACCATGATTTATTTTATATACAATAGCACAGAATTTCACCATATCAAAAAATATACTGTACATTGGACAAAATATTACTATTTCAAAACCTACGGTAGGGGCGACTCGTCCTCGAGTCGCCCGTTTCGTTGTGTTGGTGTTTTATTGCGTATGTACTCCGTTGTACCAACCCACCAATTCCCTCTATAATTTTTGGGGATAAAATTTTTATTATTATTAATAACATTTCCATCCCACGTTGTTTTCAAGGTAAAGGCGTAAAAAAAATTCCATGTCTGAGCCCAAGGGCGAGTTTGGAATTTATAGCCTTTGCCGAGAAAACTTACATTTAGTAAGCGAGAGGGGTAAGGCGGATAATAAGGGGGACCTAGGGGAGAAACTGCGTTATTTCTCCCCTGGTCCCCCTTAAATTTAAAATGAAAAAGTATTTTTAATACATCTGTAATTTTCAATATTACACATCTTTTATTACTCTATTTATCATTCAAATTGTTTCCCCTAGTAGTCCCACTACTATCCAACTCCCACATTCCTACTCTATTTTTTCTTGCCCTTTTGGCAATTTTTCTAAACTCATCTCTATACTTTACATTTGGTTTAAAGGTATAGGTTGTGCCGTAGCCTCCTGATAATACCATAGCGCTGTAATTTTTTTCCTCTAGTTCATTTATAGATGTGTTCTTTGGAATTTCAACCCATATATATTTTAATTCCCTACCATATTGGTCCCTCTCTGAAATATCACTTTCTAAGTAGACCTTTTTATTTAGTAGAGTCTCCTCGGCAAATTCCCTTGCCTCTTTTGAATATCCTTCATGAGTATCCTCTTCGGGAGTATTTATTCCAATTATTCGCACTTTTCTATTTTTATTTACATAGACTGTATCTCAATCTACTAACCTTGTAACTGCTACACTCTCTAAATTCTCTGGTGCACTTTCGCTAAAGTATAGGTACATTGAAATTAAAACAAGTCCAACTAGTAAGGAATATAATCTTTTCTTCATCTTGGTCTTCTACTCTGCCTTCTCTTTTCTAGCTGCTCTCTTCTAAGTTTTATCCTACCTCTTCTCGTTGCAAATCCGTAGATAATTCCCGGAAGTAGTCCAAAAATAAGTACAGTGATAAAATTATAGGGCAGTTTTAAAATCTTAATAATTAGTAGTTCTGGAATAAAAAATATATCTAGGGGAAGTCTGCCAATGGATTCCCCAACTCCTACCTTAAAAATTCCAGTATTAAGTGTAATAAATCCAATTATTAAAAATCCAATTATACAGAAATATATTAGTGTACCTGAAAAAAAATCCTGTCCACTACTTCCCTTTTTACTTAGTAATTTCCCAAGGTTGTAGTAGAGAATTATTGGAATTAATACCAGTATTGCCTTAAAAAGTATATTGCCATATACAATTCTAACTAGATTTTCAGATAGATTTATTATTGCGAGAATTATAAAGACCACTAATGCAATAAATAGATGAAAAACTAGACCTGCAAAATTATTTCTATTCATAGTTAATCCTTTAAAATCTTTTCCATTCCAGAAGAAGCTCTAAAACTTCCATCTTCCATTATAAAAAATGCCTCTACTCCATCTAAATCTTCAACAAGTTTAATTGCCTTCTCATAGGGAGTTACAAATAGTGCCGTAGAAAGAAAATCACAGTACCCACTATCTTCTGCAACTACTGTTACAGATCTATAAAAGTACTCCTGTTTTCCCGTACTAGGATTTACAATATGGCAGTAGTTTTTACCATCAACTGTAAAATATCTTTGGTAATCTCCACTTGTAACAACGGAAGTATTATTTACACCAAGTACTGCCACAATATTATCTAAACTTGGATCGTTAATTGCCATTGGATTTTGGATTCCAACTAAAAATGTTTCCTTCTCCTCTTCAGGAGGCTCTCCAATTACCCTTACATTGGCTCCTGGAGAAAGTATACCAGCCTTTACTCCCTTGTCCATAAGTTCCCTTGCAACTATTTCCGTTGCATAACCCTTTGCAATTGCACCAACGTCTATGGTCATATTTGGATCCTTAATAAATACAGTCTGCTCCTTCTCATTAAGTTCAATGGCATCCATATTTACATCCTTTAAAATATTTCCAATTTCCTCGTCACTGGGAAGAGCTTGGCCAAATTTTTTTATTACAACTTCCTTTGCAATATCCTCCTGCTCTCTAGTTGGAAGTACATCTCCAGCAATAATTTGGTACTGGGTTTCATACTCATCTCTATAGGAATTCCACAGGTCAATTAAATTACCCATGGCAATATTATTTCCCTTGCTAATGTTATTGTAGTAGTCTACAGAAATTTTTATTAGGTTGAATAAATCCTTATCCACCTTTACAGGGGCAACTCCCCTATTGTCGTTTATAGTCTTTACATTATTTACACCTTCGTAGCTATTGTACTTATCAAAGGATTTATGTAGTTCTATAAATCTGTTATGGGCATATTCAAGGTATTCCTTACCTTTTTTTTCATTTGGCGCATAGATTTTTAACGAGGTTATAGTATCGAAAACGTCAAAGTATTTATCCTCGTAGCCTTCAAGTTTTGGACTACAACCAACTAAAAATAGCGCCAACATTAAAACTAATATCTTTTTCACATAATCAACTCCAAAGATATTATACAATAGATATGGATTTTACTAAAGTTAAAAAACGTTCGTGTTTTGTTACGAATGTATTCCATTGGAACAATTGCATTAAGTTTCACCATATTTAAATAACACCTGTACATTGAACAAAACAATATTGTTTCAAAACCTACGGTAGGGGCGGATTGTCCTGGGTCCCCCGTTTCGTTGTGTCCGTGTTTTAATACCAATGTATTCCATTGTACCGATGTCCTATCCCCTCGGGTCGGGCGAGGACGCCCGACGCCTACCAAAGATATAAAAATCGGGGACGACCGACACCCTACCATTGGTCATTTTAATACAGTGGAATAGAATTTCACAATATTCAAAAAAACTACAGCATATTTTAAAAATTAACATAATTCAAAACCTACGGTAGGGGCGACGTCCCGAGTCGCCCGTTAAAAAATGTCCGTGTTTTAATACGAATGTATTCCACGACACCAATATGTTATCCCCTCTAAAATCACAAAAAAAGAGTATGGCATCCCATACTCTAAAAAATAATTTTACTTTTTGTAAATTGGTGTTAATGCAGAGCTATACTTCTCTAACTTGTTGTGTGTTAATTGAGCGAAAAGGTCTTTTAATTTTGTACAAACTTCTCCTGCTTTTCCATCTCCAACTTTTCTTCCATCTACCTCTACAATTGGAGCAACTTCCATTGCTGTTCCTGAATAGAATACTTCCTCTGAATTATAAAGTTCAGTTCTTGAAATTGATCTCTGTACAGTTTCTATTCCCAATTCCTCTCTTGCAAGTTCTATTACAAGGTCTCTTGTAATTCCCTCTAGTATGTCATCTGCTGGTGGTGGAGTAACTAGTACACCCTTCTTGTAAAGGAATACATTCTCTCCAGGTCCTTCACATACATTTCCATGTCTATTAAGTAAAATTGCCTCGTCATATCCATTTTCAACTGCTTCTAAATTTGCAAGGGCTGAGTTTAAATATCCTGCACAGGCTTTAGTTCTTGGAGGAAGCATATTATCTGCTAATCTTGTCCAGCTTGAAACGCAAACTCTAAATTCTTCCTTGTCAATGTATTTTCCCATTGGCGATAAGTAAATTGCAACTGCATCAAAGTCATTTCCTGATAGACCTACACTTACTGAACTTTCATTTTTAAATGCAAGTGGTCTAATGTAAACTGTCTCCTTAAAATCATGTTTATTAAATAGTTCAACTGTAAAATCTACAAGCTCTTGTGGAGAATAAGGTATAACTAAATTTACTGCCTTTGCAGATTGGTGAAATCTTTCGTAATGCTCAAGTAGTTTAAATCCATAAAGCTGTTCTGTTTCATCATCCCAATAGGCTCTTATTCCTTCAAATACTCCAAGACCATAGTTTACAATTTTTGATCTTAAGCTAATTGATACACTGTCTTCTTCTACAATTTTGCCATTAAAAAATACGTACGATGTCATTTTTTTCTCCTCCTTTAATTACATAA
>CAYFUL010000007.1:0-40845 GCA_964346375.1 uncultured Peptoniphilaceae bacterium | reverse complement strand
ATAAGGTAGATGAAATATCTAAGAAAATCGTAGCAGGGGAAATAGTAGTACCATACGACGAAGCAACCTATACTGAGCAATTTTCAAAATAACAGTCATAAATAAAAAGGCATACCGAAAATGGTATGTCTTTTTTATTTTTGGGTAATTAATATAGTAACTATATAATTTGGAGGAACTTATGGCGAGAGAGATTAAAGATGTAGTAATTGTTGGTATGGGAAGATCGCCCATTGGTGATTTTGGTGGAGCTCTTTCAAGTTTAACTGCAGTTGAATTAATGGAGCAAGTTGCTAGAAAAACTCTTGAGAGGTTTTGTGTAAGTCCTAGTGTAATTGAAGAGGTAACCCTTGGAATTGTATATAAACATGGTTTAAAGGGCAATCCTGCAAGGCAGGTACAATTAAATATTGGTATCCCCGAAAGTGGTGGTGCCGTTACTGTTGACCAGCAGTGCGCTTCTGGAATGAGGGCTTTAGAAGTTGCTGTTCAGCAAATTGAACTTGGCAAGAGTAGCGTATCCCTTGTATGTGGTGTAGAGAGTATGTCCAATGTGCCATACCTTCTTACAAACTATAGAAATGGTTTAAGAATGGGTGATGGGAAAGTTGTGGACCCACTTCTTTATGACGCACTACACTGTGCTTTTTCTGGGGAGCATATGATGTGGACTGCGGAAAATGTTGCAAGAGAGTACAATGTTTCAAGGGAGAACCAAGATAAATACTCTAAGCTTAGTCATGATAGGGCTCTTAGTGCAATTAGGGAAGGAAAATTTAATGAGGAAATAATTCCTATTGAAATAGTTTCAAAAAAGGGAACAAAAACTGTAACTACAGACGAACACCCGAGAGATGTTACCTTGGAAAAACTTGGAAGTTTAAAACCTGCTTATCTTGCAGATGGTACTGTTACTGCTGGAAATGCATCCTCTATAAATGACGGTGCTGCTGCAATGATTTTAATGTCTGCCGAAAAGGCAAAGGAGTTAAATTTAAAACCACTTGCAAAAATTCTCTCCACAGCAACTGTTGGAGTTAAACCAGAGGTAATGGGAATTGGACCAATATATTCCCTTCCAAAGGCACTGGAATTTGCAAATTTAACTATGGAGGATATTGACTACTTTGAAATTAACGAGGCATTTGCCGCACAAGTTATTCCATGTTTAAGGGAGCTAAATATTCCGTTAGATAAGGTAAACGCAAATGGGTCTGGAATTTCTCTAGGTCATCCTGTGGGAATGACTGGACTTAGAATTGTAATTGCAAATTACTACGAATTAAAAAGACGTGGTGGAAAATATGGAGTAAGTAGTTTATGTGTTGGCGGCGGTCCTTCTATGGCTACTGTAATTGAATTACTAGATTAAAAAAATCCGGGTGGAAACACTCGGATTTTAATTTATTATCATACTTAGTACTGCAAATAGTATTGGTTGGTGGAGTACATATACGAGTAGTGAATGTCTACCTAGAAGGGTAATGGGATTTTTCCATTTCTCTTCTTTTTTTATCTCTATTATTTCTCCTAGAAATATTCCCGTATAGAATAGATTTATCCATGGAATTATTGGAAAGTAATCGGAGGAGTAAAAGTTTTTTGAAGGAAAACCCAGTGGGAATAGATTTAAATTATAGAGTGTTTTTGGAAGTTCTATTCCAAGTATTCTTCCCTCTGGAATATTGTAGGTTATTAAAAACAAAATAAAGAAAATTGTTATTCCCATCCTTGGATTTATCTTCCTTAATTTTTCTCCTAGTAGAATGTCTATTAAGTAGGCGCTAGCGAAAAAATGTATTACTCCAAATTTTACTACCTCACTTGGCATAAGTATTCTCGTTACTATCGTTATTGTTAATGCCACTGTAAGGGTCATAAGGAGACTTTTTAGCCTGTTTTTTGAAATTTTAGTACTTACCCCCGATACTAATATAAACGCCCAACATATTGCCTGCTGGTATGGGAATAGGCGTGTAATATTTATATCCATTCCAAATATGGAGTATAGGTCGTAAATACAATGGTAGATTATCATATTTACTATAGCTATTCCCCTAATGGTATCTATTCTATTATCTCTCATTTTCTCATTCTTTCTCCTAAAAGAAAAGACCGGATAAACCGGACTAAAGTGTAGACAAAGTATATTTAAGGTTTGGATTTTTAAAGGTAAGAAGAACTTTAAAAATAAATAATTTATAAAAATTCATAACTTCTGTTAGTGGAAGCTTATATTTTAACCACTTGGAGAATAACCATAAGATTTTATACATACCTCTAACAATATATGCATTCGTTTTAAATTTTTACATTTCTAACATCCCGACCCCTACCATTGGTTACAATTGTACAAATGGTAATAAAAATAGCAAATTAAAACGATAGTCAAATTTGAAATCCACACATCTAAGGATGAATCACGGTAGGGGTGCCTCGTCCTCGCGGAGCCCGTTAAATAAAGTTCGTATTTTTAAACCTACCCTTTCCAAATAATAAATGCATAATCTTTGGCAATTTACATATGAAAATAAACCTATTTTGTCTTAACACTTAGTCGGTGTTAACTGGTTCTTATTATTCGTCTGCGTATGTATCAAAGTAACCTTGTATATATACTACTGGTGTACCTTTATCTCCTGACCCTGAAGTTAAATCACATAGACTTCCCAATAAATCTGTTAGTCTTCTTGGAGTTGTTCCAAGGGATTCTTCCTTTGATACTAGATTTTCATCCTTATTTATAATTCTCTTTTTAATTGCCTCTGTTGCCTCTTCATTTGTCATACCATTTAGCTCTGTATCTGCAATGTATTTTATCTTTATTTCGTTTGGCTGACCAATTAGACCTTCTGTATGGGCTGGACTTACTACTGGATCTGCAAGCTCCCAAATTTCTCCTACTGGATCTTTAAATGCTCCGTCTCCGTAAATCATTACCTCTATATTTTTTCCTGAATATTCCACAAGTCTTCTTTGTACTTCCTTTACAAATGTCATTCCGTCCCTTGGGAATAATTTTATTGAATTTTCTGTTGAAATATTTGAACCAAGTATCCCATACTCTTCGTTATATCCACTTCCACCTACTGATGTACTTAGTATATCATCTAGTCCGTAAATTTTATTTGCCCCTGCGTCCTTTAGTTTTTTCTTTTCATCTTTACGTGTGTGTATTGAACAAACTAATACGTCCTTTGTGTAATTTAGTATTGCTGTTGGATTATTGGAGAAGTGTATCTCTATATTATCTCCGCCAATTTCCTTATATAGCTCTACATAATCTACTCCTGTAAATGGATGGGCAACTTTTTCGCCGAATAGTCTTCTGTAATCTGATTCTTCTAATATATCTACATATGGGTTTATTTTATGTTCATAGAGTAAATCGGCATCCATTAAATGGTTTCCAACTTCGTCTGTTGGATAGCTAAGTAATAGATGAAGTTTTTTGCCACTTTTTGCTATTCCCTTTAATATTGCGGAGAATCTATTTCTACTTAAAATTGGAAATACTACTCCAATTTCTTCGTCGAATTTATTATTTATATCCAATGCAATTTGATCTACTGTTGCATAATTTCCTTGAGCTCTAGCAACTAATGACTCTGTAACCGCTACTACATCCCTATCTCTCATTTGGATATTGTGTGTTTCAACTGCCTTTTTTACTGAATCTACAACAATTGCCACAAGGTTGTCTCCTTTTTGAACAATAGGTGTTCTAATTCCACGAGATACTGTACCAATATACCTACTCATCTTGTCCCCTTTCTAATAGACCATCTTCACTTAAAAAATAGTCCATTTTAACATCATAAACTTCACTTTTAAAATTCTCTGTCAACTGAAACGAATAGCCATAGGCTAATTTTATTGTACTAGATTTTATTGAAGAAAGATACCTATCATAGTATCCTCCGCCATATCCTATTCTATTTCCACTTCGGTCGAAAACTAGTCCAGGCACTATAGTTAAGTCGGGATCAAAATCCTCTATTATTACTTCACGAGGCTCTGGAATATTAAATACCCCAGGGACTAAATCATTAAGTGAATTTATCCGTACTGGGTACATTTTTTTCTCCTTGGAAATTACCTTTGGTACTAGTACAATTTTTCCCTTACTTAGTGCATCTTCTATTATTTTTATAGTTGGTGCCTCTTTGCCAACGGAGATATAGATAAATATACTCTTGGCATTTTTATAAAGGGAGGTTTCAGTTAGATTTTTAAAAAGTTTTTCAGACAGAAAATCTATTTCACTTTGTGATAAATTTTCCCTTAGATCAATAAATTTTTTCCTTAAATTCTCCTTGTTCATTTTTACCACTCTCCAATTATACTAAAAAAATTGTAAATTAACAGAAAAAATTTTCAATAATTATATATCCCTAGGAGTTTTTTTGAAACAAGTATTTTTCAATGGTTGCAAAGTTGTGACAAATTGGTTACAATATTCTAAGAAAGGGGCAAAATGATAGTATTTGAAAATGTATATAAGGAATATAAAAATGCAACTGTTGCTCTTAACAATGTAAACTTCACAATACCAAAGGGGGATTTTGTATTTCTTGTTGGTAAAAGTGGAGCGGGAAAGTCTACCCTATTAAAGCTTCTCATTAGGGAAGAGAACACTACAAAGGGAAGTATCTATATTGATGAAATGGATATTACAAAAATTCCCACAAGTAGAATTCCTAGACTTAGAAGAAATATCTCCATGGTATTTCAAGATTTTAGACTACTTCCAAAAAAGACTGTGTTTGAAAATGTAGCCTATACTTTAGAAGTAGTTGGAGCAAAGAGATCTGATATTAAAAGAAAAGTAGAAAGATCACTAGAACTTGTAAGCTTAACTGGAAAGGAAAAATCCTATCCATTTCAACTTTCTGGAGGGGAGTCTCAAAGAGTTGCCATAGCAAGGGCAATTGTAAACGACGCTCCAATACTACTATGTGATGAGCCTACTGGAAACTTAGATATTTCTACTGCTTGGGAGATTATGTCTGTACTTGAAAATATTAATAAACATGGTAGAACTGTAGTAGTTGCTACCCACGCAATAGACATTGTAAATAGTATGAAGAAGCACGTAATTGCCATTGAGGACGGAAAATTAGTATCAAATTTAGAAAGTGGTGGATATTTTGGCAAAGCTTAGACAAATTCGCACCATGATAGCTGAAAGTTTTGTAAGCCTTTGGAGAAATAGGACTATGTCCCTTGCTTCTATGGTTTCCATCGCTTCAATGTTAATCCTTTTTGGTATAGTTTTACTATTAATGTTAAATATTGACTACCTTGTTTACCAAACTGGTGGTAAAATAGATAAGATAGTCTACTACCTTGACGACAACCTTGACCCAACTAGGACCAATGAGATTATTAATATCATTAGCGAAAATGATAAGGTAAAGGAAGTAAAGTATGTTTCAAAGGAAGAGGCTCTAGCCGATATGAAAGAAAGGCTTGGGGAAGATGCAGATGTACTTGATGTACTTGAAGAAAATGCTCTTCCTGCTTCTATAACTGTTGGAGTAAAGGATATTAGTCTTGCAAAGGACTTGGTAAATGAAACTAAGGACCTTCAAGGAATTTACAAGGTGGATTTTAGATACGACTTTATTGCAAAGACCATTAGAGTTTCAAATGCAATAAAATATATAGGAATTGGTACAATTTTAATACTTCTTATGGTTTGTGTTTTAATTATTCACAATACCATTAAGATTGCAGTTTCAAATAGGGAAAGGGAAATTGGAATTATGAAGTATATTGGCGCAGGAAATTGGTTTATAAGAGGACCTTTTTTAATGGAGGGTATTGTTTTTGGACTAGTTGGTGCAATTGTAGCAAGTGGAGTAGTGTACTTTGGATATTCCTACCTATTTCAAATATTGGGAGATAAGTTAAATGAAATGCTTGGACTTAGTCTTGCAATTCCTGGTATTGTTAGAAATGATATAGTAATTGTCTTTTCCTGTATTGGAATTGGAATAGGATATTTTGGAAGTTTAGCAAGTACGAAGAAATTTTTAAAAGTGTGAGGGAATATGATTAAGTATAAAAAACTATATGCCGTAGGCCTATCTGTTGTACTACTTGGTACAAATGTCTACGCAAGTAGCGCCCAACTTCAAAAACAGAAGGACGCTAAAAAAGTTGAACAGGACTCTCTACAACAAAAGATTACAGAAAGTAGACAGAATGTTAATCAGCTGGATAGTGAAATGAAAAATGTTTCTAGTGAACTTAAGGCACTAGATGGACAGATTTCTGTTCAAAATACGAAAATTGTTCAGCTATCAGAGGAAATCTATGAGTTACAGGATAGAATTGCAGAGAATTTAATGGCTTTAGACGAAGCTAAAATTAACCTTGAGGATAAAAAGGAATTATTTTCTAAAAGGGTAAGGGCTATGTATATGTCCGGTCAAGCGGGATACATAGAGGTGTTAATGAACTCAAAGTCCATTGAAGAACTTATTACCAATAATGAAATGATAAGGTCCATTTCAAAATCCGATAGGGAATTAATTGAGTTTATTAGAGAGCAAATTGACACAATAAATTTAAAGACAGAGGAATTAAAAAACGACGAATTAGAACTTCAATCAAAAAAATCTGAAGTTGAGTCTGTAAAAAATTCCCTTGTAATTGCAAGTAATGAAAAGCAAGTTTACATGGACCAACTTATTAATAATAAGGAGCTATATGCTAGAGAACTTGCAAATATGGAAAATACATCTGCTCAAGTTGAGGCAGAGTTAAAGAGTTTAACAAGTCAAATTACCATTGCAAAGGAACAGGAGGAGGCTGCAAGACAGGCTCGCCTTGCAAGGGAAAGATCTTCTGGATCTGAAAGACTTTCTTTAACATATGCTCCAGAGAGGAGAAATGGTAAGAAATTAATGTGGCCAGTGCCAGGAAATTCTAGAATATCTTCTCCATTTGGTTATAGAATTCACCCAATACTTGGCTATTCTAGAATGCATACTGGTGTAGACATACCAGCCTCATCTGGAACGCCAGTAGTTGCAGCAAAGGATGGAGTAGTAATAAAATCAACATTTATGTCTGGATATGGAAATGTAATTATGATAGACCATGGAGATTGTGTAACAGTTTATGCTCATAATTCTTCATTAAAGGCAAGGGAAGGTCAAAGTGTAACAGCTGGAGAAGTAGTATCTTATGTAGGAAGTACAGGACTTTCCACAGGACCTCATCTTCATTTTGAAGTTAGATTTAATGGATCCCCAGTAGATCCTCTTGGATATATATAGGTGATTTATGAAGAAGGGTAAAAAAATTATACTTATTGTGCTACTCCTTTTAGCTTCAAATGCACTTACATTTTATTTCACTGCAAATGTTGTACTTGGAGGAGATGCCGATGGTTTTAAATTGGCAAAGATAAAAGCCCTTGAGGAGTATGTAAAACTAAACTACCTTTACGAAGTTAAGGATGAGGATTTTCTTATTGGAGAGTTAAAAGGAGTAGTTGCAAGTTTAAACGATCCATACTCTGAATACTTAACTGAAGACGAGATGAAGGACTTAATAGAATCCACCTCTGGTAAATTTTTTGGAGTTGGAATAGTAATGACTCCTGACGAAAATCTTGGACTAATAGATGTAGTACAAGTTCTACCAGGTTCTCCTGCGGAAGGTGCAGGTGTAAAAGTTGGAGACAAGATTATGAAAGTAGATGGAAAAGATTTTTCATCTAAGAATTTCAGCGAGGCTTCAAAGTATATAAAGGGGAAGAAGGGTTCTAAGGTTACTATTACCTTTTTAAGGCTTTCAGAAAACAACAAGGTAGTAGATATTGACATAACGAGAGATGAGATAAAATTAGAGTCTGTAGAGAGCACTACAATTGATAATTTAGGGTATATTAAAATCCATTCCTTCGATACGGATACAGAGAAGGATTTTAAAAAGCAGCTAAAGGATTTAGAGAGTAAAAAAGTTAAGGGACTTATTCTAGATTTAAGGGGAAATCCCGGCGGCATGATGGACTCTAGTGTAGATATTGCAGACCAACTTCTTCCTGAAGGAAAGATAGTCTATACAAAGGATAGAAGTGGAAAAGTTGTACACGAATATCTTTCAGACAAGGAGATGACAAAACTTCCATTGGTGGTACTGGTAAATGGAAATTCTGCATCGGCATCAGAAGTTTTAACAGGGGCATTAATGGATTACAATAGGGCAACTGTTGTAGGAGAAAAGACTTACGGAAAGGGAATAGTACAAAATTTAAACGAGTTCCCAACAGGAGATGGAATTAAACTTACAGTAAGCGAATACTTTACACCAAAGGGAAATTCAATTCACAAAAAGGGAATAGAACCAGATGAAGTAGTTCATCTTCCAGAGGATGTAAAGGAAACTGGAGTGGAGTTTAAGGATACAGATACACAATTACAAAAGGCAATAGAAATATTAAATAAGAAGTAGAGGGTTCAAATTTGAACTCTCTTTTTTATGCCAAATTATTTTTTATGGAATTGTCGAAAATAATTGATTGGTAATTTGGAATGGATAGGTAATAAAATGCAGACACTGTTAAGCGGGCATCTCGAGGACGAGACGCCCCTACCGTATTGTGGAATTTATAGTTTATTGTAGGGCGTCGGTCCATCTACCGACCCGAGGGGATAGTGTATCGGTATTTTTGAAAAAATGTCTAATAAAAACTACCTCCTTTTGTTCTTTATAACTATTAAAAAATAAAGTAATTGAATAAAACCACATAAACCCTTATAACAGCAACAATAGACTTATTTTTACAGTCTATTTTTTACATCAAATTTTTAGCAAAAATATAAGATGGGAGGAAAAAAATGGATACGAAAAAAAGAAAAGATGAAGTTGGATTTGGAGGATATATCGCACTTATTTTAATAATAATATTCTTCTCTGGCGTTTTAAAGGATTTAGATAATCCACTAAAATTCTTTGACTATTCAGTTCTTTCTGGTACTTTTGGTACTATTGGAGAAACTGGACATAATTTCCAAGGAGCTGGTGGTAGTGGAGCAAAGGCAGGATTTTTATTTGCCCTTAACCTTGTTCCAAATGTAATGCTAGCAATTGGAGCAGTAGCTGTTGCAGAACAATTTGGCGCAATTAAAGCTGCTCAAAAATTACTTACTCCACTTCTTGGAGCACTTTTAGGAATTCCAGGATATGCTGGACTTGCACTCATAACTTCTATGCAAAGTACAGATGCTGGAGCTTCTATGACTAAACTTCTTTACGATCAAGGTCGTCTTACTCAAGATGAAGTTGATATCTTTTCAGTTTGGCAATTTTCTAGAGCAGGTAGTATTGGAAACTTCTTTGGTACTGCCGCAGGACTTTGGGCTCTTATGAACACTGATGGAACTCCTGCAGTTAAGGTTTCTATGATTACAGTATTCCTAATTATCTTCGTAATGAAATTTGTTGGAGCAAATATAATGAGATTTGTATTTGTTAGAAATAAACAATCTTCAACAGATGTTAAGGAAGAAGTTGTTGTAGAAACTGCTGAGAAAAAAGAAGAAAAACAAAACCCTACTATGACCTTCGTTGCTGGTGCAAAAAATGGTTACAATATTGGTATTGGTAGTATTATTCCAAACGTATTAATGGCATATGTTGTTATTAAGGCGTTAAATGTAACTGGAGTTATGGACTTACTAGGTACTGTTCTTTCACCTATTATGGGAATTTTTGGACTACCTGGAGAGGCTGCAGCTGTACTACTTGGTAGTTTAATGTCTATTGGTGGTGGAGTTGGAGTTGCTGGTGCACTATTTGCAGAGGGAGCATTAAATGGCGCTCATATTGCAATACTATCACCTGCTATTCTTTTAATAGGTTCTATAATTCAATACTCTGGAAGATTATTAGCAGTTGCAGGAGCAAAAAGACAACCTCAACAATTTTTAATCTGCTTTATCAATGCAATTATTGCAATGATAATAATGAGAATAAT
Organism: uncultured Peptoniphilaceae bacterium; assembly: GCA_964346375.1. GTDB lineage: Bacteria > Bacillota > Clostridia > Tissierellales > Peptoniphilaceae > CAYFUL01. The sequence goes on along the minus strand of CAYFUL010000007.1, from coordinate 30,851 downwards.
AGTTTAATAAAATTTGCTAAAAATTTGATCTTGTAGGTTAATTATGGGAGGTGATGTTTGAAGAAAAAATTATCTATTAAAGTACCTGATACCTATGTATTAGTTACAATATTTATTTTAGTTGCGGCGATACTAACTTTTATAGTACCTGCCGGACAATATACTATGGTGGAAAGTGAAACGACAAATATGATGGTAGCCGACCCTACAAGTTTTCACTATGTAGAACAGACTCCAGTTTCACTAGAAAAAGTACTACTTGCCATTCCAACTGGTATGAATAAAAGCGCTGGAATTATTAATATGCTCTTTTTAGTTAGTGGATTTTTACAAATTGTAAATGACACTGGCGCCATAGATAGAATGGTAAGAAATATTATTAACAGGTTAAAGGATAAATCCCTACTTGTAATTCCTATAATAATTATAATGATGTCAGTTTTAGGAACTGTTGGGGCAGTTGTAAACGGAGTTGTTGCATTTGTACCCCTTGGAATATTAATTGCGACGAAGCTGGGGTTAGATGGTTTAGTTGCCGTTTCAATTATTTTTGTTGCAACTTATACTGGATTTGGTACATCTCCAATATATCCAACTACTGTTCAACTTGCACAGAAAATTGCAGAAGTTCCAGTTCTTTCTGGATTTGGATTTAGAGTAGTAATGAGTACAATTTGTACAATTGTATTAATTCTATATACTGGAAGATACGCCCTAAAAGTTAAGAAAGATCCATCAAAGAGTTTAGTAGGAAAAATCGATGCATTTCACCACGATGTAGATGCCCATGTAGATGAACCACTTACTTTTTCAGATATACTTGTAATTATTATTTTATTTGGTGGATTTGGAATCTATGCTTACGGCACAATGAAGTACTCATGGGGAACTGAGTATATGAGTGGAATTATGTTTGCAATAGCCTGTATTACTGCTATTATTGCAAAAATATCTCCTACTAATATGGTTAAGTCTTTTATTTCAGGTTGTAAAGGCGTAGTATATGCCTGTTTAATTACAGGATTTGCAAGTGGTATATCATATATATTAAACGAGGGAAATATCGTTCATACAATTGTGTACTACCTTTCTATTCCACTAAATTATTTTGGATCAGTAATTAGTAGTTGGCTAATGTTATTTATAAATATGATACTAAATTTCTTAATACCATCAGGTTCAGGACAGGCGGCAGTAGTAATGCCATTAATGTCCCCTCTATCTGATATTATAGGAATAAATAGACAAGTTGTAGTTTGTGCATACCAATGGGGAGATTTTATTACTAATTTATTTAACCCAACATCTGGTACTACTATGGCAGTGCTTGGTCTTGCAGGAGTGTCCTATGATAAATGGCTAAAATTTATTATGCCACTTGTGCTAATTTTTACAGTGATTGTTATGGCAGGTATATTCCTAGTGAGTGTATATGCCTAATTGGAGGTTAAAATGGGAAGATTTAGCGAAAAAGTAGAAGAGAATAAGGAGTTAATTGAAGATATATTTTCAAATCTTCACGCAACTCCAGAATTGGGAATGGAGGAGTATAAGTCTTCAAAATTTCTAAAGGAAAAGATGATTGAGTCAGGAGTATTTGATGAAATACTAGAATTTGAGGAAACTGGTTTAATTGGAGTAATAAAGGGGGAAGAGGAAGGCCCCGTAGTTGCAATAAGAGCAGATTTTGACGCATTACAGTTTGATGTAAATGGAGAGAAAGTAAATAAACATGCCTGCGGTCACGATGCCCACGCAACTATGGCACTATCCTCTGCAATAATTGCAGGAAACATTGGAATAAAAAGAGGTACTTTAAAATTAGTACTTCAACCGGGAGAAGAGGTACTAAAGGGAGCAAGAGCTGTACTAGCTAGCGGATATGTATCAGATGTAGATGAGATGTACGGCGGACATTTAAGACCAATTCAGGAGGCGAAACTAGGAGAGGCAGCAGCAGGACTTTGGCATTCAGCTTTCCATACTATTAAAGTAAAGGTAATTGGAAAGGAAAGTCATGGTGCAAGACCACATCTTGGAATAAGTCCAATAGATGCAGGAATAGCAATAGTAAATGGAGTAAATGCAATTCACTTAAATCCAGCATCAAATTACTCAGCAAAGTGTACAGTATTTAAAAGTGGAAACACAATGAATATAGTATCAAGGGAATGTGAGTTAATATTCGATTTAAGAGCAGAGTTAAACGAAGATATGGCTCAGCTAAAGGAAAAAGTATATAGAGCAATAGAATTTGGCGCAAAGACAGTTGGAGCAACAACTGAAATAGTATATGAAAATGGATGTTCTGCAGCAGAGTATGATGAAGAATTAAGAGGATATGTACAAAAGGCAATAGAGGAAGAATTTGGAGAGGCAATTCCAGATATTCATACACCAGGGGGAGAGGACTTCCATTTCTTCTCAACAGAGGGCAATTTAAGAACTGCATACTTTGGATTAGGAGCAGATTTAACACCAGGGCTTCACAGTGTAGATATGGACTTTAATAAGGACGCATTACTAAGTGGAGTAAAAATTTGGTTAAATCTAATAGAAAATAGATTAGGCTAAGAGGTGGCAAAATGTTATTGTTAAAAAATGCAGACCTATATGCACCAGAGCATATTGGAAAGAGAGACATATTAATCGAAGGGGAAAAGATAAAAAAAATTGCAGAGAAAATCGACTTTGAAAGTGAATTTGTAGAGGTAATAGATTTAAATGGCAAAAAAGTAACTCCGGGATTAATAGACCAACACGTACACATAACAGGTGGAGGAGGAGAGGCAGGACCTGCATCAAGGGTACCAGAATCAAATCTAACAGACTTTACAACTAGTGGAGTAACGACAGTACTAGGGCTATTAGGAACAGATGGAATAAGTAGAAGTTTAGAAAACCTATATGCAAAGGCAAAGGCACTAAACGAAGAGGGAATAACCTGCTATATGTTAACAGGATCCTACACCCATCCATCCCCAACAATTACAGACACAGTAGAAAAGGACATCTACCTACTAGATGTATGTATAGGAGTAAAAATTGCAGCCTCAGATCATAGAAGCTCAAATATAACAACAGAGGAGTTAATAAGATTAGCAACACAGGCAAGACGAGGCGGAATGATCTCTGGAAAGGCAGGAGTAGTTACAATCCATATGGGAGAAGGAAAAAAGAGACTAAAGCCGGTAATGGATGCAATTTTAGAATCAGATATACCGATAAAACACTTTATCCCAACTCATATAAACCTAAGGACAAAGGAATTACTAGACGATTGTGTTGAATTTACAAAGTTAGGTGGAAAAGTAGACTTTACTGCAATGGCAACAGACGAAGCAAACACAGTAGAGGCGAAAAATGTATTCTATCTATTGGAAAAGGGAGTGGACATAAAAAATATAACCGTATCAAGCGACGCATTTGGATCACACCCAAGATTTGACGAAGATGGCAATACAATAGGACTAACATACTTTACAAGTAAAATACTAATAAGCCTATTAAAGGCACTAGTAAAAGAAGGTATGGAATTTGAAAATGCAATAAAATTATTCACCGAAAATCCAGCAAGAGTACTAGGCATTGGAAATAAAAAGGGAAAAATTTTAGAGGGCATGGACGCAGATATAGTAGCCTTCGATGAAAACCTTGAAGTAAAGGATGTAATAGCAAAGGGAAAAGTAGCAGTACAAGACGGCACAGCAATATTAAAAGGCAATTTTGAGCTATAGGAAAGGACCGATTAAGGTCCTTTTTTTGTGTAAATTTTATATATTCCATAAATATTTTTCAAAAAAATTTATTAGTATATAAAGTATGAATAATAAAGAGAAAGTTCCAATATTTTATAGTAAATAAAGGTTTGTTTATTTCTAGTAAAATTGAAGTAAAATCTATATTTAAATTCTATTTGAAAGTTTATTATTTTGCCTATTATTTGTTTTGCATAGGATAATTAGATTTTCATATGGTGAACTCTTTAGTAGTAGGAGGTAGAAATGTATCTTAGATATGAAGAATTAATGAAACTTGAAACCATGAAGGATTCTACTATAATAGGTGGAAAATCTGGTACAGATAGACTTATTAAATGGGTTCATGTTCTTGATGAAGATGATGTAAAAAAGTGGGTTAAGGAAGGTATGTTGATTATTCGGACAGGTGTTAGTAAGGATAATAGTGCTGAAATTTTAGTAAGAGTTATAAAAGATCTTAGTAGTAAAGGGGCAGCAGGTTTATGTTTATTACCTGGAGGACTTTATATCGAAGATATTCCAAAAAATGTTATTGAAGCTGCCGATAAATATGATTTACCCCTTATTAAATTAACTCCATATCATTTTTTAGCAGATGTTACATACCAAATTGCTCAAAAATTATTTGAAAATAGGCAAAAATTTGCTCAACTTTCTGATGTTCTTGCTGATGTAATAAAAACAGGTGGAACAAAGGAGGATGTCTTAAAACTTGAAGAAAGAGGCTATTCTATGAGTAATCCCTTTCAAGTTGCAACTATTAAGCTAATTTCTAGAACTGGACTTGAAACTGAACTAGATTATAAATTAGAAAATGGTATTCTTGAATTTTTAAGAATTTAACTTAGAAAGCTTGATACACCTATGGTTTATTCTATCCAATCTTCAGATACAGCATTTTTTCTATTACAACTTTCAAGTAATACAAGGTATGTAAGAAAAGTTCTCTTAGAAATTTTTGATAAATACAAAAAATATTTCAAAAATGACTACTTTCTTATTGGAGTTGGTTCCAAAGTTGACACTCTAAATAAACTTGTCCAAAGTGCTGGTCAATCAAAACAGGTAATTGATGATTTATTAAAGGACAAGAAAACTGATGAGTTGCAATTTTATGAAATGCTTGGAATGAAAAGATTTTTTCCATCTATTGAGAGAGACGAATTAAAAAGTTATGTTCTTGATTCTATTGGGGGCGTTATAGGAAACGAAGATTTATTAGAGACACTTAGATGCTTTTTAGAGAACAATGGCAACTATAGAGAGACTTCAGAACAATTATATATTCATATTTCCACTTTAAGATACATGATAGAAAAAATCGAAGAAATTCTTTATATTGATTTAAAAAATTTTGAGTTTAGAAATAATCTTTACAACTCTTTACAGGCTTTCGACTACTTAAAAAAACATGGATATTTCTAATTCCTATACAATAAATTTGTATTGTTTTATTATTATTTTCAAAAATATCTATTATAAAACGAATCAAATTTTCTTCTCTCTTTCATACTTTTTGTATGATGTCCTTCTAGGAAAACGGTGATACACTTTAACAAAATAAATTGAAAGAGAGAAGGAAGGGATATTATGAGTTTGCGAATTGATAATCATGTAATATTAGGCGACCTAAATTACGAAGAAAAGAAGAAAATACATATCTTTGTTGATGATTTAGAAATTGAAGCCATAGAAGGAGAACCGATATTATCCGCTCTACTTGCAAACGGTATCTTAGTAAATAGGTTTACAGTTAAGAGACATGAACCTAGAGGTCTTTTTTGTGGAATTGGTCAATGTACTGACTGTGCCATGATTGTAGATGGAAAGATGAACGTAAGAACTTGTGTAACTCCAGCTAAAGATGGAATGGTAGTTAAAACTCAAGACGGAATGGGAATGGAGGATTAATATGGCTAAAAGAGAAGTAGTTGTTGTGGGAGCTGGTCCTGCTGGATTAGCAGCAGCTATTGAAGCAGCTAAGGCCGGAGCACAGGTATTACTCATTGATGAAAACTTAAAGGCAGGAGGACAGCTGTTTAAGCAAATACATAAATTTTTTGGTTCCAAAGATCATAAGGCTGGGACAAGAGGAATAGATATTGGAAAGCAGATGTTACAAGAAGCTGAAGAACTTGGCGTAGAAGTAATGCTTGATTCCCTTGTAATAGGATGTTTTAAGGAAAAAACTCTAGCGGTTCAAGTTGGTAGAGATAATGAAGATAAGCAGATAAAAACAATTGAAGCTGAAAATATAATTCTAGCTTGTGGAGCTTCTGAAAATGCTCTTAGATTTGAAGGATGGAGTCTTCCGGGGGTTATGGGTGCTGGTGCTGTTCAAACTATGATAAATGTAAATAGAGTTCTTCCAGGAAAAAAGGTTGTAATGATTGGTTCCGGTAATGTTGGTTTAATTGTATCTTACCAACTCTTACAAGCTGATGCTGAAGTTAAAGCATTAGTTGAAATCGCACCTAAAATTGGTGGTTATGCTGTTCACGCTGGCAAGATTACAAGAGGTGGCGTTCCTGTCTATACTAATCATACTGTGGTAAAGGCTATAGGTAAAGATAGAGTTGAAGGTGCAGTAGTAGTAGAGGTAGATGATAAATTTAAGCCTATTGAAGGAACGGAGTCTATTATTGAATGTGATGTTATTGCTATTGCTGCAGGTCTAAAACCTTCTGCACAAATGGCAATGATGGCTGGAGCAGAAATGCAAAATGACCCTGTAGAAGGTGGTTGGGTACCTCTTCATGATAAAAATATGGAAACTACAGTTCCAGGAATTTTTGTAGCTGGAGATATTACAGGTGTTGAGGAAGCAAATACAGCTCTTGAGGAAGGCAAATTAGCTGGTATTACTGCAGCTTTTAAACTTGGCAAATACGATCAAGAAACTGCAGATGGTCTAAGGAAAAGTACTTGGGATAGACTTGATGGACTTAGATATGGACCTCATGGCGAAGCGAGAAGACTTGCAAAAGAAAGACAGATTGAAAATTTGAAGAAGTAGTAGGAAACGGAGCATATGTTGGTTAAAGATGGATACTTAGATTTGGACGAGGTGAAAAAACACCAGGTTATCCAAGTGAAGAAAGATTTAAAAATGGTCCAGTGGCAGTAATCGAATGTGCTCATGAAATACCTTGTAATCCTTGTGAATCATCTTGCAAATTTGGAGCAATAGAAGTTGGCTCACCTATTACTAATCTTCCTAAGATAGTTGAAGAAAAGTGTATTGCATGTGGACAATGTGTAATATCTTGTCCAGGACTTGCAATATTCATTGTAGATAAAACATATTCAGATACAGAAGGTATAGTATCATTTCCGTACGAATACTATCCATTACCTGAGGAGGGAAGTACAGTAAAGGCTGTAACAAGATCAGGCCATCCAATTTGCGATGGTAGGGTTCTTAAAGTAAGGCTTACTAAACAAGCTGATAGAACTCCAATAGTTACTGTGGCAGTACCGATAGAACACGTTGATATGGTAAGAAGCATAAAAAGATTGGGAAGTGAAATTTCTGAAGAGGAAGCTTTGACCAAGAAGCTAGAAAATGAACTTACACTAACGGATGATGTTGTCGTATGTAGATGTGAGGAAGTTACTCTAGGTGAAATTAGACAAGCTATAAGAGAAGGCGCAAGAGATGTTAATGGAGTAAAAAGAAGAACAAGAGCAGGTATGGGGCTTTGCCAAGGAAGAAGCTGTGAAAAAATGGTACAGCAAATTTTAAAACAAGAGCTAGGTGAGGCGCCCGAAGAAATACTATATTCAACTGCTAGACCACCTGTAAAACCAATTAGTTTTAGTGCCTTAGCTAGAGGTGTAATAGATGAAGAACTATGATGTAGTAGTTATTGGTGGAGGAGTAATAGGATGTAGTACTGCTTACCAGTTAACTGAAAAAGGTTATAAAGTTGCTTTAGTGGAGATGAAGGATATTGCAAGTGGTACTAGCTCACATTGTGATGCTGTTGCTCTAATTTGTGATAAAAAACCAGGAATTGATACATTAATGGGACATACTTCTATTCAACTTTTTAAAGAGATGGCTAGTAAATTTTCATATGACTTTGAATTTCATCAAAGGGGTTCTCTATATGTTTGCGAAACTGAACAGGAATATGCCCATGCTGAAGCCTATGCGAAAGCTCAACAGGCTGATGGATACGATATGAGAATGGTAGATATGAAGGAGATGTCTGAAATCGAACCCTACTTAGCTAAGGATTTAGTTGGTGGAATTTGGACAACAGAAGATTCATCTATGAATCCATACCTACTTTGTTTTGCATAAGTTGAAGAAGGTAAAAAACTTGGACTTGATGTCTATCCCTATACTAAAGTTACAGGAATAGGAAGAGATGAAAAGGGCAGGGTAAATAAAGTTATTACTACTGAAGGAGAACTTCTTACAGATAAAGTAGTAAACTGTTGTGGAGTATGGGCTCCAGAAATTGGAAAGCTCGTAGGTGTAGACATTCCTATTAAACCTAGAAAAGGATTAATATTAATTACAGAAAAAACAATAGATGTATGTCAGCAAAAAGTTCACGAGTATGGTTATATGCTTTCTAAGTTTGAAGATATTGATTTTAAAAGAAATGTAAGTGAAAGAGTAGAAAAGTACAATGTTGCTTTTGCCTTAGAACCTACAATGCAGATAATTTTCTACTTGGTGGAAATAGACTACTAACAGGAATGGATATAAGAACAGAATTTGAAGCTATTATGGCAATAGCAGAAAGAGGAGTAAGATTCTTCCCAATACTAAAGGAAATAAACTGTATTAGAGCTTATGCAGGAGTAAGACCTTATGTAGAGGATCATCTTCCAATAGTTTCAGAAGTTGAAGAAGTACAAGGATTTTATATTGCTGCTGGACATGAAGGGGATGGAATTAGTATGTCGCCTATAACAGGAAGAATGATAACTCAAATGATTTCTGGTGAAGAAACAGATTTTGATAGTACTGAACTTAGATATTCTAGATTTAAAGAAACAGTAAAAAATTAAAAAATAAAGGAAAAAATATTATGAGAAATTTTGTACCAAAGGGATTATATGTTCCACTAGTTACTCCATTTTATGAAGACGAAAGTATAAATTTTGAAAATTACAAAAAGGTTATTGACTATGTAATAGATGGTGGAATGGACGGAGTGCTTGTAGGAGGAAGTACTGGGGAATATCATATGATGTCCTTGGAAGAGAGAAAAGAATTAATTAAACGTGGTTGTGAAATTGTAGGTGGAAGAGTTCCAGTGATGGCAGGAACTGGAATGAACACAGCAAAAGATACTATTGAACTAACTAATTTTGCAGCTGACTGTGGGGCAAGTACTGCATTAGTACTACTACCATACTATCAACAAACAACAGAAGAGGGTATTTACGAATTTTTTAAGGAAATTGCTGATAAATCAAAAATTGGGATTGTTGTATATCATAATCCAGGTGCTACAGCAGTAGAACTAAGTCCAGATTTTATTGTCAGATTAGCAAATATTGATAATCTAGTTGCAGTAAAAGATACTTGTGATGAAAGACATACTGCACAAACTATTGCAAAAACGAGAGGAATAGAAAATTTCACCATCATTGAAGCAGAGGAACACCTTCTACTACCAACTTTCTCAGTAGGTGGAACAGCAACATTTTCAATAATATTTAATCTTTTACCTAGAGAAATGAAAGAAATTTATAATGCAGCCGTTGTAGAAAATGACTTTAAGAAGGCTATGGAATTAAATGCAAAATACACAGCTTTTTACGACATGATGGAAGAGGAACCTTACCCAGGTCCAGTTAAGGCAGTCTTAGATGCTATCGGACTTCCATGAGGTATAGTTAGAAAACCTTTAGTACAACCAACTCCTAAAATGAGAGAAAAAATGAAGGCTGAGCTAAAGAAGATAGGAAGAGATGTGATTTAATTGGTAATAGGGCATCATAAGGATGCCCTTTAAAATAAGAGAGGTGCTATATTTGAATAAAGATAGTAATTTTGATTGGAAAGTAATATTTGGTTCTATGGGAGCATTTATTTCATATACTGTCGGTGCTGGATTTGCTTCAGGAAATGAAGTAATGCAGTTTATAGGATCTTGGGGAGTAAAAGGAGCTATTATTGCAAGTTTGGCAGGCTTTATAGTTGCAGCTATTTACACAGTTTGTTTGTATAAAGTTGGTCAGAAGATTCAGTTTGAAAAGACATCAGATATTTATGAGTTTTTTGGTGGAAAAGTATTAGGAAACTTTTACAAAATATTTGTATTCCTATTTATTTTATCAAGCTATATGCTTTTATTTTCAGGTGCAGGTTCACTTTTAAACCAACAACTAGGATGGCCTCAATGGGTTGGTTCAGTAATCATGTCAGTTATTTCTGGAGTAGTAGTTCTTGGGGGATTAAAAAGAGTTGAAGTTGTACTTGGATCAGCTCGGGTTGTAATACTTGGATACGTATTTATATTTACTATAATTTCTTCAATCAGTCCAGAATCTTCTTTAGATAGTGCGATCGGTTTAGAAGAACAAGTAAAAAATGGTGTAATATATCGAGCAAACTTATTTGAAATGTTTCCTCTTTCAGTTTTAGGTATTACATATAATTATGCATGGTTTACAGGAATGTTGTATACAGCTCTTTGCGTAGTTAGTGGATTTCCTTTTTATTTAATATTAGGAAGAAGAGCAAAATCTCAAAAAGAGGCAACTGTTTCTGGGATTGTTACAACGGGAGGATTTATACTATGTGTACTTTCTGTAGCATTTCTTATGATTTTAAATTTTGATGCATTAGTTAATCCATCAACAGGAGAAATGTATCCCTTTCCAGCTATGGCAGCAGTAGATAAGTTATGGCCTAGTGGAAGCTGGACATATACTCTTGTAATTTCCAAAGGATTGTTTACATCGTTAACAGGATATACATATATTTTAAAAGATTGGTTTTTACCTGGAGAAGAAAAAACTAGGAGATCAAATATATTTATTATTGTACTTTTAACAGTGGGATTGGCCCTTGGAGGAATTATTCCATTCTCAAAGTTAATAAATATATTATTCCCATTTACTGGAGTTGTAGGTTTGATAATGACAGTAAGCTTTGCTGTAAAGGTTAAAAAAATTGAGAGCGATTTAGAAATTTCCTCTCATGAAAAAATAAAAGAAGTAATAGAATAATTGATTAAAGATTATTCTGTTATATGGAGGAATGTATGAAATAAAATAATCGTGTTTACGGATATTTAGATAGTACAAATGATGGAATATATATTGAAAATATCCCTAATCAACAGGTTGCAGTGTATTCCATTGGAATTGTATATATTGAAAATGTAAATTATCCTATGTTACCAGGTAATGTGGTTAATGCTTGTACATATAATTTTCCAGTACGAATGGCACCTGTACCAAATTTAACAAATTTTAGATTATTTGAAGGGGATCCAACTATTGCTGATGACATTATTAATACGGCAAGGCATTTAGTTGAAAAAGATGGTGTAAAGGCAATTTGTTCTGCTTGTGGTTTTTTGGGGAATTATCACAAAATAGTTTCTGAAGCAATAGATATTCCAGTTGCAATGTCAAGCTTAGTACAAATTCCATTGATTCAGTCATTATTAAAGCCAAATGAGAAAATAGGAATACTAACTGCCGGTGCAGAATCAATTACTGATTCCTTACTTGAAAATTGTAATATTAAAAATAAAGAGAACCTTATTATTAAAGACGCTAGATATACAAAAAAATTTGCTAATGCAGTAGTAGATATGGCTGGATATATGGATAATGCCCTGGCCAATGAAGAAATAGCTTCCCTTGCAGAGGAGATAGTAAGAGAGCACGAGGATATAGGTGCGATATTACTAGAATTTAGTGATATGCCTCCTTATGCTTATGAAATTCAACGTAGAACTAGAAGACCAGTGTTTGATTTTATTACGCTTATTAATTGGCTTCACAATAGTGTTTCTCAAAGACCATATTCAGGTTGGGTTTAATTGTAAAGGAGGTACTTATGAAGATTAGTTTAGGACCAAGCACCACACCTGTACCAACACCAATATTAATTATTGGCACATATAATAATGATGATAGTCCAAATGTTATGACAGCTACTTGGGCTGGAGTTTGTGCATCATCTCCACCATCTATGATGGTATCTTTCAGGAAAGGTCGCCATAGTCTTGAGAATATTTTAAAAAAGAAAGCTTTTACAATTAATATACCTAATTTTTCTCAGCTATCTGAAACAGATTATTATGGCCTTATTTCTGGAACAAAAGAGGATAAATTATTAAAAACTGGCATGGAAGTAAGTAAAGCTGAATTTGTGGATGCACCTTGCTTAGTAGAAGTTCCACTAGTTATGGAGTGCGTCTATAAGACTCATATAGAAGTGGGTTCCCATATTATGGTTGTTAGCGAAGTTTTAGATGTAAAGGCTGATGAAAATTTAGTTATAGAAAATAAATTGGTGTTAGATAATGGAGAGCTACCTCTATATGACCAGAGTACTAATAAATATAGGGATGTAGGAGAAATTGTAGGTAATTCATTTTCAATTGGTAAAAAATATTTAAAATAAAGGAAAATAAAAGGAGATTAGAAAGAAATGGATAATAAGGAAAGAGTAAAAAGGGCGAGGATTGCCCTAGAGGAGATTAAAGATTATACTCAAGAGCAAGTTGACAAGCTTGTATATGAGGCTGGAAAGATTATCTACAAAAATGCAGAGGAATTGGCGAAAATGGCTGTTGAAGAAACCGGTCTTGGTTCTGTTGAGGATAAGATTGGAAAAAATACTGGTACTCCTGCTGCTTTTTGGGATTATTTAAAGGACAAGAAATCTGTTGGTATTATTAACGAGGATCCAGTTAAGAATATTATTGAAGTTGCTCACCCTGTTGGTGTTATTGCTGGTATTACTCCTGCTACTAATCCAACTGTAACTCCTCTTGGAAATTTTATGCACACTATGAAGGGGAGGAACGCACTAATTATTTGTCCTGCTCCTCGCGCAAAGAAAACTTCTACTAAAACTGTTAATTTAATTCGTGAGGCTTTAAAAAACAATGGAGCTCCTGAGGATTTAATACAGATTATTGAAGAACCTACTATTGAATTATCTGCTAATTTAATGGGTGAAGTGGACTTAATTATTGCAACTGGTAGTTTTGGTCTTACTAAGGCTGCTTATTCTAGTGGTACTCCTGCTTACGGAGTTGGTCCGGGAAATCCACCTGTTATTATTGACGAGGACTTTGATTTAAAAGAAGCTGTTACTCAAACTATTATTGCCGTTGGTTCTGATAATGGTATTTTATGTGATGGTATTTTATGTGATGGAGACAATCTACTTCTTTATCCTAAAAACAAAGAAGAGGAATTATTTGAAGAGTTTAAAGTTCAGGGAGTTCCTATTTATGTAAATAAAGAGGACGTTGATAAATTTAGAGAGGTTTTATTTATTGATGACCATACTAATCCTGACTACGTTGGAAAAGATGCAGAGGTTATTGCAAAAGCTGGTGGGTTTGAAATTCCTGCGGGAACTAAAATTTTTGGTTTAAAAGTTGATGAAATTGGAAATGCTGATGTTCTTTGTAAGGAAATTATGGGACCAGTTGTAATTTTAAAGAGCTACAATACTTTTGAAGAGGCTGTAGATATGGCTGTTCAAAATATGGTTGAAGCTGGAGGAATTGGACATACTGCTGGAATTTTCTCAAATAATAATGAACACATTAGATATGCTGGAGAAAAAACTCCTGTTGCAAGATTACTTGTTAACCAACCAACTCCTGATGCTTGGGGTCCTAATACTAATTCACTTTCTCCTGCTGTTTCTGAAAGCTGTGGAACTTGGGGCAATAATATTTTATCTGAAAACGTAGACTATATTCACATGCTAAATGTTTCAACTATTGCTATGCCACTAGATATTAAACCTCTTGACCCTGATGAAGTTTTTGCTGATTAATTAAAATGTCAACATAAATACAAAAAAAGATGGCAGAGTGCCATCTTTTTTTATACTTCATTGTGTAACATTGCCTTAAAGGCTTTTAAATTTACTTCCAGCGCATTTTCTGGTACTGCATTTGTTATTGCCTCTACCCATGCTTCTTCGGCTATGCCTTCCATATACCTTGCAGCTACTCCTAGTAGTATTATATTTGCTGCCTTACTGTTTCCAAAACTTGCCGCTGTTTCTGTTGCGTCTATTTCTATTACCTCGCTGGCATACTCCTTAACTTTTTGGATTACATCTGGGTCATATTCTTCTACTTCTTGCTGTACTAAAGTTGGTGCCATCTCATAACTATTTATTACCACTGCTGAATTTTCCTTGTGTAGGTACTTGCGAAATCTCTTTGCCTCTAATTTTTCAAAGGCTATTAGTAAATCTGCTTCCCATGGATTTATATTTGGTGAGTGTACTTTTTCTCCCATTTTTACACTGCCCCAAACTTTTCCGCCCCTTTGGCTTAATCCTATTACGTCATTTGTCTTTACGTCTATTCCTGAATAATTTGCTGCGTTAGCGATAATCTCTGTTGCTAGTACTAGACCTTGTCCTCCAACTCCAGCAAGTAATATTTTTCTCGCTTCCATAATACCCTCCTACTTTTTCTCTTCGCCAGTTCTTTTTATTGCGCCTACTGGACAAACCTGTGCACAAATTGAACATCCTACACATTGTTTTGGATCGATGGAGGATTTTTTCTTATCAAATCCCTCGTATTCCTTCATGCGTAGTGGTGGGCAGTTGGTTTTTATACAGGTTCTACATGCGATACATACTTCTGGGTCTACTTGGAATACTGGTTCCTTTATTTTGTACTTTAATGCACATGGCCTTGAGGTAATTATTATTGAAATGCCCTCTCTATTTATTGCAGCATTTATTTTTTCCTTTGCCTCTTTATATTTAAATTGATCTATTCTCTGTATCATCAAATCCCATACTCTCTAACATGGCATCTATTGATATATTCTGACCAGCTCCGTCTTTTTCAAAACTTCCCGTTGTTGGCTGTCCTCCTGTCATTGCTGTAGTACTATTATCCATTACAATCATGGTAATTTTTTTATTGCCCTTTAATTGGTATTTTAAATTTGCAAATCCTGGTAGTCCGCTGTGGAAAAATGTTCCGTCTCCAATTACTCCTACTAATGGTCTATCGTCTCCTAGTTCGTCAAGGGCTATTCTCATTCCCTTTATCATTCCAACTGAAGCTCCCATTGAAATACTTGTCTTTAATACCTCAAATGGATAGTACATTCCCATTGTGTAACATCCTATATCTCCTAGTACTGTTACCTTTGCCTTCTTTAAAATATCAAATACTGGTCTATGAGGACATCCTGCACAGAATAGTGGTCCCCTCGCAGTTGTATCGTCTGCTTCTGGGTCATGTAGAACTCTTTCACTAAGTACTCCTGCCTCAACAAGACCTTTTTCTATATCCTCTGTCATTAATTCTCCAGTAAAGGAGAAGTATTTTTTACCTTCACAGTCTATTCCATTTATCTTTAGTTCGTTTTCTAAAAATGGAAGCAATTCCTCAACTACTATTACTCTTTCAAATTTTTCTGCTAGTTCTTTTATTTTCTTAATTGGAAGTGGATAGATCATTCCAAGTTTTAGTACACTTACATTTGGCGCTGCCTCTTTAAAATTGTTGTAGGAAATTCCTGATGTTATTACTAATGTATCTCCACCATGTTCCTCAAATCTATTTATCTCTGCTGTATTTGCCCACTCCTGTAATTTTTCTATTCTTTCCTTCATATTGTATTGATGGGTAATAGTATAAGGAGGTAGCATACAGTATTTTGATGAGTCTGGTGTAAATGGTGTACCTGGTTTTTGAACTCTGTCCTCTAATTCCACAAGGGACCTTGAATGACATAGTCTACTTGTAATTCTAAGTAACATTGGTACATGAAACTCCTCGCTTAAATCAAGAGATAGTTTTACAAAATCCTTACTCTCTTGGGAGTCACATGGGTCAAATATTCCCATATTGGCAAATTTTCCAAGAACTCTATTGTCCTGTTCATTTTGGGAACTACTCATTCCTGGATCGTCTCCAGTAATTAATAGAAATCCTGCATCAAGGGGAGACTGTGTAAATGTCATTAGTGGATCCATACAGATATTTACTCACACGTGCTTCATTGCTACCATGGTTCTTACTCCCCCAAAACAAGAACCTATTCCAACTTCAAGGGCAACTTTTTCATTTGTTGAAAACTCTGAATATATTTCCTTGTACTGTCTAATACTGTCTATAATTTCAACAGTAGGAGATCCTGGAAATGCAGATGCAACAACTCCCGCTGCCTCATAAAAACCTCTGGCAATTGCTTGGTTACCAGATAGTACAACTTTCTTTGTCATAAGTATCACGACCTTCTCTTTATTTTTTCATCCAATAGCTTCTGTGGAGAATATCCCCCCCTAAATTATTAAAGTAAATTAAATTCTTGTAAAAAAATATTAAATAGTTTTTTGTCAATCTTAGGTATTATTTTTCATCAATAGAGTAATGGAAAAGTGATTTTTATTATCGGTAGTGATATAATATAGTTTCGGAAAAGGTGATATTATGAATTTTAAAATACATTCCAAATTTAAACCCACTGGGGACCAACCAGCTGCCATTGATTCACTATCCAATGGAATTTTAAAGGGTTTAAAACATCAAACTCTACTTGGTGTAACTGGGTCGGGTAAGACTTTTACCATGGCTAATATTATTGAAAAGGTACAGAAGCCAACTCTAGTTATCGCCCACAATAAAACCCTAGCCTACCAATTGGCTAGCGAGTTTAAGGAATTCTTTCCTGAAAATGCAGTAGAGTACTTTGTTTCATACTATGATTACTACCAGCCTGAGGCTTATGTTCCACAGACTGATACTTTTATTGAAAAGGACTCCTCTATAAATGATGAGATAGATAAATTACGACACTCTGCTACAATGTCCCTCTTTGAGAGAAAGGAAGTAAGTAATGTAGCGTCCGTATCATGTATTTACGGACTTGGAGATCCAATAGATTATGAGTCACTAGCAATTTCCCTTAGACCGGGAATGATTAGGGATAGAAACGAAATTATGTCAAAGCTTGTGGAAATTCAGTACGTTAGAAATGACTACGACTTCTCTCGTGGAACCTTTAGAGTTAGGGGAGATATACTGGATATTTTTCCTGCGGCAAGTTCTGAAAATTCCATTAGAGTTGAATTCTTTGGAGACGAAATCGATAGAATTGCCGAAGTAAATGCACTAACCGGACAGGTACTAAGGTATTTAAACCACGCATACATTACTCCTGCCTCCCACTTTGCCACTACTGAAGAAAAAGTAAAGAGGGCTATTGTAACTATTGAGGAGGAATTACAGGAGAGATTAAGGGAATTACGAGACCAAGAAAAATTACTAGAGGCTCAAAGATTAGAGCAGAGGACTAATTACGATTTAGAAATGCTTTCTGAAATGGGATTTTGTTCTGGAATAGAAAATTATTCAAGACATTTAAGTGGCAGAGCTCCAGGCTCAAAAGCTTATACCTTAATAGATTATTTCCCAAAGGATTTTTTAACCATAATAGACGAATCCCATGCAACTCTTCCACAAATTAGGGGAATGTACAATGGAGATAGATCTCGAAAACAAACTCTTGTTGACTATGGATTTAGACTTCCCTCTGCACTAGATAATAGACCTATGAAGTTTAACGAGTTTGAGTCTATGATGAACCAGTGTATTTACGTTTCTGCAACTCCTGGACCTTATGAGAGGGAACACGAGGAAAATAGAGTTGAACAAATTATTCGTCCAACTGGATTACTTGACCCAGAAATTGATGTAAGACCTATTGAAAATCAAATAGACGATTTAGTTTCTGAAATATACTCTGTAACTGAAAGTGGTAAGAGAGTTTTAATTACCACCCTTACGAAAAAAATGGCAGAGGATTTAACTAAACACCTAAAATCTTTAGATATTAAGGCTGTGTACATGCACTCCGATACGGAAACTATTGAGAGAATGGAAATTATTAGGGACCTTAGGTTAGGAGTGTACGATGTTCTAGTTGGAATTAACCTACTAAGAGAGGGATTAGATATTCCAGAGGTATCCCTTGTGGTAATTCTTGACGCAGACAAGGAAGGATTTTTACGAAGTGAAACCTCCCTTATTCAAACTTCAGGTAGAGCTGCAAGAAATGTTGAGGGAAGGGTAATAATGTATGCAGATACTATTACCCATTCCATGGACGTAACTATTAAGGAGACCACTAGACGTAGAAGTATTCAAAGTGCGTACAACGAGGAGCATGGAATTGAACCTAAGTCCATCGAAAAGGGTATAAGGGACGTAATTGATACTACTATTGCCGCAGAGGAGGTATTGGAATATACTCCTGATGAGGAATTTGAAGTAGAGGAACTTCAAGAGATTATTGAAGGATTAAAATTAGAGATGTATAAATCTGCTGAGGAATTAAATTTTGAAAGGGCAGCAGAGATTCGAGATAAGATAGCTGAAATAAATGTTGAGATAGAAAGGTTAATGGCTTGAGTAAAGATTCAATCATTATAAAGGGAGCAAGGCAACATAATTTAAAACATATTGACCTTGAAATCCCAAGAAATAAATTTATAGTTTTTACTGGTCTATCTGGATCGGGGAAGAGTTCTCTTGCCTTTGATACTATTTATGCAGAGGGACAGAGACGATATGTAGAAAGTCTTTCTTCCTATGCAAGACAGTTTTTAGGGCAGATGGATAAACCAGAGGTGGACTATATTGAGGGAATGAGTCCTTCAATTTCCATAGACCAAAAGTCCACAAATAGAAACCCAAGGTCTACAGTGGGAACAGTTACAGAAATTTATGACTACCTGCGTCTACTTTATGCAAGAATTGGTAGGCCATACTGTCCCCACTGTGGAAAGGAGATTACAGCCTACACAATAGACCAAATGGTAGACGATATAATGTCCTTGGAGGAGAGGAGTAGAATACAAATTCTTGCTCCTGTAATTAGACAGAGAAAGGGCGAGCATAAAAAGGTCCTTGAAAAGATAAAGAAGGATGGATATTTAAGACTTTTCGTCGACGGAGAGCCAAGGGAAATTTCTGAGGATATCCAACTGGATAAGAATAAAAAACATGATATTGAAATTGTTGTAGATAGAATCATTGTTAGAGAAGGGGCAGAAAGTAGAATCGCCGACTCACTTGAAACTGCTGTAAATATTTCAGAGGGGATAGTAATAGTAAACATCTCCTATGAAGAGGAAGTTTCTTGGAAGGTTTACTCTACAAAACTTGCATGTCCCGAATGTGGAATAGTAATTGAGGAAATTTCTCCTCGTTCCTTTTCCTTTAACTCCCCCTTGGGAGCTTGCGAAGCTTGTAATGGTTTGGGATTTTCAAAGGAAGTTGATCCAAAGTTAATAATTCCAAATCCAGACCTTTCCATTGAGGAAGGAGCAATTGCAAGTTACTCCACTGCAAAGGGAACCTACTATGTTGAAATGATAAGTGCCCTTGCGAAAAAGTATAATTTCTCTACTAAGGAGCCTATTAAAAATGCCCCTAAGGAGTTCCTAGACGCTTTATTATACGGTTCAGATGATAAGATATCCTTTGGGTTCGACTCATATTTTAGTGGTGTTAAAAACTATTCTGGGACCTTTGAGGGGATAGTAAATAATCTAAAGCGAAGATATTTAGAAACAAGTTCCGACGCAATTATTGAAAGGGTAGAGGAATTTTTAGTGGATATTGAGTGTCCAGTATGTCATGGGGCAAGGCTTAAAGATTCTTCCCTCTCCGTAAAAATTCAGGGACTAAATATTTTCGAAGCAACGGAGCTTTCAATACTAGATGCTCTTAAATTTTTTAAAAACTTAGACTTAACAAAAAAAGAGGCAACCATTGCCGACCAAGTTCTAAAGGAAATTATAGACAGGTTAAATTTTTTAGTGACAGTTGGACTAGAATACCTTACCCTTTCAAGAATGAGTGGTACACTTTCAGGAGGGGAGTCTCAGAGAATTCGACTTGCAACCCAAATTGGTTCCCAGCTTGTTGGTGTAATATATGTACTAGATGAACCGTCAATAGGACTTCACCAAAGGGACAATGCAATGTTGCTAAAGGCCCTTAGAGAATTAACAGACATTGGAAATACACTAATAGTAGTTGAACACGACGAGGACACAATGTTTGAAGCAGATGAAATTGTAGATATTGGACCTGGGGCTGGAGTTCATGGTGGATACGTTGTTGCACAGGGAACTGCAGAGGAAGTAATGAAAAATCCTAAGAGTATAACTGGTGCTTATCTCTCTGGTAGGGCAAAAATTGAAGTGCCGACTAATCGTAGAGAATACAATGGAAAATCTGTTAAGATAGTTGGAGCAAGTCAAAACAATTTAAAGAATATAGATGTGGAAATTCCCCTTGGTCAATTTGTAGCCATTACTGGAGTTTCTGGTTCAGGTAAGAGTTCGTTAATAAACGAAATTCTTTACAAGGCACTTGCTCAAAAGATAAATAAGTCTAAAATTAGACCTGGAAAGTATTCTGAAATAGAAGGTCTTGAAAATTTAGACAAGGTTGTAAATATAGATCAATCTCCAATTGGAAGAACACCTCGTTCAAATCCTGCAACTTATACGGGAACCTTTGATATAATAAGGGATATATTTGCCATGACTAACGAGTCTAAGATGAGAGGATATAAGAAGGGTAGATTTTCCTTTAATGTAAAGGGCGGACGATGTGAAGCCTGTAAGGGAGATGGAATAATTAAAGTGGAGATGCACTTTTTAGCAGATGTATATGTTCCCTGTGAAGTATGTAAGGGTAAAAGGTACAATAGAGAAACTCTACAGGTACTATACAAGGGAAAAAATATATCTGAAGTTCTGGATATGACCGTTGAAGAAGCCCTAGTATACTTTGAAAATCATCCAAGGGTATTAAGGCGACTAGAGACTTTAAAAAATGTAGGACTATCCTATATAAAATTAGGTCAACCATCTACAACTCTTTCAGGTGGAGAGGCACAGAGAATAAAACTAGCAACGGAACTTTCAAAAGTTTCCACTGGAAAGACCATCTATATACTAGATGAACCCACTACTGGACTTCATTCAGCAGATGTACACAAATTAATTGGTGTACTAAATGAATTAGTAGACAAGGGAAATACAGTAGTAGTAATTGAACACAACTTAGATGTAATAAAGACGGCAGACCATATAATAGACTTAGGACCTGAAGGCGGAAACAGGGGAGGAACTATTGTAGCACAAGGTCGTCCAGAGGAAGTAGTAAAGGTAGAGAGTTCCTATACGGGAAAATTTTTAAAGAAGTATTTAGGGGTGTTAGATGAAGTTTAAAAAGAGTATTGTAGTAGGGCTATGTATATTATTATTAGGACTACCTGTTTACGGAGAGTCCTTTACAAGGGATAACTGGTTTTCTTCCCAAACAGGTTCAGTAAGAATAGTTGGGATTAAAAAATTTAAGGCGACTTTTAATGCACCGGTAAATGGAAAAGAGGACAAGGTATTAAATACACTACTACACGATCCAAATTTAGTAGTATATGACGCAATTGAAAACCCACCATCAAATGGAACATGGATTGCAATAAATAAAACCAATAGAACTCTAACTATGTACAAGGGGAAAAATGTAGTATATAAATTTCCCGTTGCGGTAGGTACAAGCGAAACGCCTACTCCTTCAATAAAGGGGAAGGTTCAAAATAAACACGTAAACCCAGCGTGGGGAGGAATGGGTGGAAAGTACAAGCCAGTTTCTGCAAATGACCCAAAAAATCCATTGGGAGAGAGATGGATGGGACTATCCCTACCAGGTCATTCTGGATATGGAATCCACGGAACAATTAAGCCCCATGAAATTGGAGGATACGTTTCAAATGGTTGTATAAGAATGTATAACGACGATATTGAGCAGTATATATTCCCAGCAACGCCAGTTGGAGCTCCCGTTTGGATAGGAACAAGCGAGGAATTAATGGCGTGGGGATTAAACCAAGGCTATAGAATAGACGACCCATCAACACAAGTACAAGTAGTACCAGTAGAACCACAGGCAGAAGTATTTGAAGCTGTGGAAAATTTAGAATTCTAATTAACATAGAGTAATTGAAAATAATGAAACTAAAATCTTCGTAGATATGCGAAGATTTTTTTATATGTTACAAAAATATACGAAATTTTTAATTTGATTAACAAACGATTTCACCCAATGTAAAATTAAGATAAGATTAATACAAAGGAGATGATGGAATGAAAAAAACAAAATCATTTTTATTCTACTAGCTCTTATATTAGTCCTAACTAGTTGTGGAGCGCCTGCTAGTTCAAATTCCAAGGATAAAGAAGCCGAAGGAAATGCTAGCGAAGCCACAGGTGAAACTACTCACAATCAGATATTTCACTAGAGGAAATAAATCACTTCCTCAATAATAGTGCAGGACTAGGAGCCGATGGAATAGGAAACGTTGTAGCAATTGTACCTCATGCACATATTGACGGTCCAAGAAACGAGACACCTTTCTACGCATTTATCAACTTTAGATATCGTGCTAGAGATTATATAAAATACCAAGTGTCTTATTTATCTTGTACTTGTAGAGAAGCGTCTGTAAATATTTGGCAGACAATGTATGTAGAACTTACACTACCATCTAGTAAAAATCCAGATGATGTAGAAGTTAAATACATTTCATTTGACCAAGATTCTACGGGACATTACCTAGGTGGATTCTGGGGAGATTCAAACCCTGGTCCTGGCGGACAAACCTACGATATGTTTAAGAATGAATTTATTTCATACTTTCCTAAGAAAAACGCAGCCTACATAAATTCTCTAAGTGTAATGGAAGATATTAAAGCTGAAGATTACACTCAAGGAGAAGGTAGAGAGGGCTACATGATCGATACTTTTTCAGGAGCATCAGTTTCTGCAAACAACATTATAAGAATACTTCATTCTGTAATTGAGTATCATCAAAATGACGAATTTTTTAAATAATTGAAAGGATGTTTAAAATGAGTAAATTTAAAAGAATAATTTCATTATTACTTGTAATGTTAATTTTAGTTAGCTGTGGAGCACCAGCTAATAAACCTGCAGATGCACCTGCTAATGAAGGAAACAAAACTGAAGCAAATGCACCAGCTGATGTTGCAGAAGCACCAGCAGTTGCCGAACTACCTGCACCAAGAAATACTGATGGAGACTTTAGTGCAGAAGGATCAAATATTAACAACACAAATTTAAAGGACTATTTAAATAGAGAAGACACTGTTTATATTGATGTAAGAGATTATGGTGACTATACTAAGAAGCACTTTAAAAATTTCGAAATTATTCCATACTTTGCATATATCTTTAATGAGCAAGCAGGTCAAGAGGGATTCCCACAACTTTATGGTGGCACTTTAGAAGCTCCTGTTGCAGCTTATGAATCTTCTGATGCAATACTTGAGGCACTTTTCCCTAAGGATAAAAATTTAATGATAATTTGCCAATCTGGTGGTAGAGTTGCAATGTTAATGAAGATTTTAGAGCAAAAAGGTTACGATATGAACAAGGTTTATAATATTGGTGGTATGGCACAATATACTGCTGAAGAATATAGGGACCTTATTACAGACGTTGAAGAACTTGGCGTAGAAGCAGTTTATACAATAAATGCAACTCCAGTTGCACAGTAGGATTTTTGAAATACCCTCGTAGAAATACGGGGGTATTTTTTGATAAAAACAAAGTAGTTGTTAAAAATACTATACAAAACAAATAACCCACAGTAAGGGCGGATTGAATTGGGTTCCCCGTTAGCCGTAGAATTTTGTAACGTTGGTATTTGAAATTATGTTTGATATTACAAATGTATTCCATAGTACCGATGCACACTCCCCTCGGGTCGGGCGGGACGCCCGATACCTACCATGGGTTACGAATTATCTGGATTTATAAAATTTACTAATAAAGATTTTCTAAGATAATTATTTTAGTAATAGTAATAATATTCCCCTCCCACACAATTTTCGAGGTAAAGGCGTTAAGAAAATTCCATGTTTGAGCGTAGCGAGTTTGGAATTTTTAGCCTTTGCCGAGAAAACTTTCCTTCAGTAAGCGAGAGGGGTTAGGAGGGGTGAAGGGGAACCAAAGGGGAGAAACTGCGTTATTTCTCCCCTGGTTCCCCTTCATTTAAATAAAAAAGTATTTTTATTACATCTGTAAATTTCAATGCTCTACATTTTATAAATTTATTATTTATTGAACACATCCCTTAAAATAGTTATAATGATTACAAAGAGAGGTGTACAAATGAATGTTTCAGTAATCCTGGCAGCAGGAGAAGGTACAAGGATGAAGTCATCACTTCCAAAGGTATTGCATAAAATTGCTGGTAAGTCGTTACTTTCTTATGTACTAGATGCCTGTAAGGATGCATACATAGACAAAAATATTGTAGTTGTTGGCCATAAAGCAGACCAAATTTTAAGTGCTTATGGAGAGGACAGTGAGTTAATTTTTAAGAGTCAACCTATTGGAGAGGGCAATCCATATGGTACTGGATTTGCAGTTATGCAGGCAGTTGATGAAATTGATGATGAAGATAATGTAATTATTTTAAATGGAGATAGTCCCCTTATTACAAGTGAGACTATTAAAGCTCTTATAGATTTTCACAACAAGAAGAAATTAGTGGGCACTGTTCTTACTGCAGAGCTCCTTGATCCTACTGGATATGGAAGAATTGTAAGAAATGAAAGAAATTATGTAACTAGAATTGTTGAGCAAAGGGATGCCAACGAAAAGGAAAAGGCAATTACAGAAGTTAACTCGGGAGTATATGTTTTTAAAGGGAGATTTTTAAAGGAAGCCTTAAAGCATTTAGATACTAATAATGTAAAGGGCGAGTTATACTTAACTGATGTAGTAGAGGTTATTGCTAGTAGAGATTATCCGGTGGGTGCCTATGCCCTTGCCAACGAGGTGGAGGTATTTGGTATTAATACTCGCGTTCAACTTTCCCAGTCTGAAAAGATTATGAGAAGGAGAATTAATGATGAGCATATGATTAACGGTGTTACTATTATTGAAAGTAGAAATACCGTTATTAGCCATGGTGTAAAACTTGGTAGGGATGTGGCTATATACCCTGGAGTTGTTATTGAAGGCGCTACCGAAATTGGAGATAACTGTACAATTTACGGTAATACTAGAATTAATAACTGTAAAATTGGTTCGGGAGTTGAAATTAAAAATTCCTACCTTGATGATTCTATTATTGGAGACAGTGTAACTATTGGACCTTTTGCAAATATAAGACCTGGTAGTGTAATTGAGGACAATGTTAAAATCGGTAACTTTGTAGAAGTTAAAAATTCCAATATTGGAAGTGGTACAAAAATTTCCCATCTAACCTATGTTGGAGATAGTGATATTGGTAAAAATGTAAATGTAGGTTGCGGAGTAGTTACTGTAAATTACAATGGAGTTGAAAAAAATAGAACTACTATTGGGGACAATGCCTTTATAGGTTGTAATGTAAATTTAATTGCACCTGTTGAAGTAAAGGACAATGCCTATATTGCAGCTGGCTCTACTATTACTAAAAATGTTGAAGATGGAGATTTAGCTATAGAGAGAACTGAACAGAGGAATATTTCCGGCTGGGTTAAAAGAAAGGGACTTAATAGGGGGTAAAAATGAATTCTAACAATGGTGAGATTATTGTATTTACAGGTAATTCCAACAAAAAGCTTGTAAAGAGAATATGCGACATATTAAAAATCGAAGTTGGTCCTAGCGAAGTAAAGACTTTTAGCGATGGAGAAATTGCTATTGAAATAGACGTTTCTGTAAGAGGTAAGGATGTCTATGTAGTTCAATCTACTTCTAACCCTGTAAATAATAATCTTATGGAACTTCTTATTATTATTGACGCATTAAAACGTGCCTCTGCTGGCAGAATAAACGCCGTAATTCCATACTATGGCTATGCTAGACAGGATAGAAAAACTAAGGCAAGAGAGCCTATTACAGCGAAATTAGTAGCAGATTTAATTACTACTGTTGGTGTAGATAGACTTGTTACAATGGACCTTCATGCTGGCCAAATTCAAGGATACTTTGACATTCCTGTAGACCATTTAACTGCAAAGGTGTTTTTAGCTAACTACTTTAAGGATATTGTAGATAATCTCGATGACTTTGTAGTAGTTTCTCCAGATCTTGGTGGAGTTACTAGAGCAAGGGATTTTGCAAATGAACTTGGACTTTCAATTGCCATTATTGAAAAAAGACGCCCAAGACCAAATGTAGCTGAGGTTATGAATATTATTGGAACTGTTGAGGGCAAGAAGTGTATTTTAATTGACGATATTATTGACACAGCTGGTACAATTTGTCTTGCTGCCGATGCACTTTTAGAAAAGGGAGCTTTAAAGGTTTATGGCTGTGCTTCCCATGGAGTTCTTTCTGGCCCAGCTATTGAAAGAATTAGGGACTCAAAACTTGAAAAATTTGTAATAACTGATACAATTGAACTTCCAGAGGAAAGGAAGATAGATAAAATTGACATCGTATCTGTTGCTCCGATTTTTGCCTCTGCAATTAGAAGAATAAATTCAAACTCTTCAATTTCTGAAATGTTTGATAAGAGGTAGTATGTACATTATTGCGGGACTGGGAAATCCGGGAACACAATATGAATCTACTAAGCATAATGTTGGGTTTAAAGCACTTGATGTTATAGCAAAAGAACTTGGTGTAGAGGTAAATAAGCTAAAATTTAGAGGGCTTATTGCTGAAACTAGGTACGCCGGTGAAAAGATTTACCTTGTAAAACCACAGACCTATATGAATAATTCAGGAGATAGCATTAGAGAGATTATGAATTTCTATAAAGTTCCTCCTGAAAATTTAATAGTTATAGTAGATGATATTGATATTGAATTTGCTACTTTAAGAATTCGAAAGAGTGGAAGTGCTGGTACTCATAATGGGTTAAAGTCCATAGTAAATTTAATAGGTTCGACTGATTTTCCTAGAATTAAAATAGGCGTTGGAAATAAACCTCCTGGAGAGGATTTAGCTGATTTTGTACTAAGGGGTTTTACCCCAAATCAGCAAGATGAAGTAAATAAGACAATAGAATTAGGCGCAAAAGCTGCTCTTAGTATTGTAAAAGAGGGCATAGATTTTGCCATGAATAATTATAATAAAAGAGCTCAACAGTAATCTGTTGGGCAATTTTGTGTGGTGTATGAGTAATTTAAAAAATATACTTTTAGAGTCAGAGGAGTACTCTAAAATAATCGACAATTTACAATTAAATAGAAGCCCAATTTCCCTAGTGGGTACAATTGACAGATACATTCCCCATCTTGCATATACATTATGTAGCGATTCTCCAATTATTGTAGTTGAGAGAAATGAACTTAGGGCGAAGATGGTATATGAGGATATACTAGGACTGGGAGAGGAACAGGTTTACCATCTTCCAAAGAGGGAGCTATTTTACTTTAGTGCTCTTTCTGGTTCAACGGAAAATACCATTACTAGACTTAAAACCATTGATGCAATAATAAATAATAGGGCGAAAATTATAGTAACTACTATGGAAGCCATGTCTGATAAGTATATGAACCCAAAGTATTTTAATAATCATAGGATAAGTTTAAAAATGGGTGAGGAAGTTGAAATAAATACCCTTCTTTCAAGTTTGGTTACTATGGGCTACGAGTCAAACCATCAAGTTGAAGGGCCGGGACAATTTTCCCATAGAGGTGGAATAATTGATATATATTCCACAGATACTAGACCATATAGAATTGAGTTCTTTGACAATGAAGTGGACTCCATAAGAGTTTTCGATCCCCTTACACAAAGGTCCCTTGAGGTTTTGGATAGTATTGAAATAAGTCCCGTAGAGGAATTTATACTACCAATGGAGATTAGGGAACAAATAATAAATGGTATTGAGGAGGAATTAAAGTCTTCAAATTTATCTGGAGATGCTAGAAAAAACTCTGAAGATAAATTTAGGGAAGTAATAGAAAATTTAAAAAATGGTACGCGAATTAGAAATAGGGATTTAATTATTCCCTATATTCCACAGGAGTATCTCTCCCATTGGAGCAGGTACCTTGACGGAGAGCTTATATTTCTATTAAACGAGCCAGTAGAACTTGTAGAGGGTATTGAAGGAGTAGAGAGTTTAAGAGAGACGGAAGTGGCAGAGTTACTTTCAAAAGGGGAGATATTAAAAAGCCACTCCAATATTAAACTAGACTCTAGTACAATTTTTAAAATCTTCCTAGAAAATAAGACTGTACTTGGAAATTCTCTAAATAGACGTTCTCCAAAACTTATGCCAAAGGTTGAAATAAACTTCTCCGTAGTACACACTACTAACTATAGGGGAAAAATTGATCTATTCTACGAGGATTTAAAATCCTATTTAAAGAGAGACTATAGAATTTTAATTCTTTCAGGAGATGAAAAGAGGACTGCTAGATTACATGAACAGCTTCAAGAAGAGGAGCTTAGTTCAAGATTAATTAACCATGACGAGGAAGTACAAGTTGGAATTAATATACTTAGAGGCGGATTAAAGGGTGGTTTTGAAATTCCATCTTTAAAATTTGTCCTTATTAACCATTCTGAAATCTATGGTAAAAAATCAAAAAAGAAACAGTCTAAGAAAAAGTCTCTAAATTTTGAGGATTTAAATATTGGAGATTATGTTGTACATGAAAATCATGGTATTGGAGTTTACGAAGGTACTAAACGAATGGAGGTTAAGGGAGTACTAAAGGACTATATCTCCATTAAGTACAGCGGCGAGGACAAATTATTTTTACCAATAGAGTCCCTTTCACAGATTAATAAATTTATTGGAGATGGAAATAAATCTCCAAAGGTAAATAAATTAAATTCAGTGGAGTGGAGTAGAACTAAGTCCAAGGCGAAAAAATCTGTTGAGGATATGGCAGAGGATTTAATAAAACTCTATGCTAAGAGAGAAAATGCAAGGGGATTTGCCTTTTCTGCCGATGGAGAATGGCAGATGGAATTTGAAGATGCATTCCAATTTGAAGAAACTGACGGACAATTACAGGCAATAGAGGAGATAAAAGAGGATATGGAATCCTTAAAGCCAATGGATAGGTTACTCTGTGCCGATGTTGGATATGGTAAAACTGAAGTTGCCCTTAGGGCAGCTTTTAAAGCAGTATTAGATGGAAAGCAAGTTGCATTTTTAGTACCTACTACAATTCTTGCACAACAACATTACAATACCATGGTTGAAAGATTTAAGGACTTTCCCGTAAATATTGGAGTTTTTTCAAGATTTAGAACCTCAAAGGAGCAGAAGGAGGATCTTAAAAAGTTAAAGAGTGGAAATTTAGATATAGTAGTTGGAACTCATAGACTATTATCAAAGGACGTTGAGTTTAAAGATTTAGGACTACTTATTGTAGACGAGGAGCAGAGATTTGGAGTTCGTCATAAGGAAAAGCTAAAGATGATGAAGGAAAATGTAGATACTCTAACTCTAACTGCAACTCCAATTCCAAGAACATTACAGATGTCCATGGTTGGCATTAGGGATATGTCTGTTATAGGCGAGCCACCAGAGGATAGATTCCCAATTCAAACCTATGTACTTGAGTACAAGGACAGCTTAGTTAGAGAGGCAATACTAAAGGAATTAAATCGTGGAGGACAGGTTTACTTTGTCTACAATAGAGTTGCATCTATGGAGGAGAAATTAATAAGGCTTAGAAATCTTGTACCAGAGGCGAGAATTGATATGGCAAATGGACAGATGAGTGAGAGTCAATTGGAATCCACCATGGTAAAATTTATTAACCAAGAAATTGACGTACTACTATGCTCTACAATTATAGAAACTGGTATGGACGTATCAAATGCAAATACAATGATTATTACAGATTCAAATAGACTTGGGCTCTCCCAACTTTACCAACTTAGGGGAAGAATTGGAAGGAGTAATAGAATTGCCTATTGTCATTTAACCTACGACAAGGATGTTTCACTTACTGAAATCGCACAGAAGAGATTAAAGGCAATTAAGGAGTTTACAGAATTTGGATCAGGTCAAAAAATTGCAATGCGTGATTTGGAAATAAGAGGTTCTGGAAATATACTTGGGGCAAGGCAACATGGACATATGGATGCAATAGGATACGATTTATACATTAAGTATTTAAGAGAAGCTGTATCTAAATTAAAGGGAGAGGAAATTAAGGAGGAAGTACAGACTTCCATAGACTTAAAATTAGATTCCTTTATTCCAGTTAAATATGTAGAAAATAATGAACAAAGACTTGAAATATATAAGAAGATTGCTGTAATATCTTCAGATGAGGATTATAGCGACTTAATAGACGAGTTAATAGATAGGTTTGGAGAAATTCCAAAGTCTGTGTCAAATTTAATGGACATTGCACTGTTAAAGAGCATTGCATCTAAAAAGGATGTACTAGAAATTGCACAGGTTGGAGAAAAGTATAGAATTGATTTACTAAAGGGTACTTTAAATCCAGAACTTATTAACAATATTAAGGCAGGAACAGATTTAAAATTTGACTTTAAATTTGGCGGAGTGGATAGGTTGTTATTTAATAATTTAAAATATCCAATAGATGATATTAAAAATGTATTAAATAATATAGGAACTAACACAAATTAAACACAAATATTATTGAACTATAGGTTATAATATTACAAGAAATAAGGAGGAATAGCGTGAAAATTTTAAAAAAAGGAATTTTAGCCGCAGTAATGGCAGGTTCAATGATACTTTCAGCTTGTGGAAGTAAGGGACCAGATGGAGTAGTAGCAAAGGTAAATGATGTAGAAATACCTGAACAGGATTTTATAGTTGAATATGCAGCAACTAGAAACAATGTAATTTTAATATAGACTACGGGATTCTTTTGCAGTCGTATTT